>NZ_FMUD01000050.1:0-33172 GCF_900100825.1 Agrobacterium sp. DSM 25558
TCTCGTGCCAGTGTTCGCCAGGTCGATAGGTGGTTGGCCTTCAGCCCGTGGCGGGCCGCGACCTCATTCACCGTCACACCTGGTCGCAAACTCTCCGACACTATCCGTGCCTTGACCTCATCTGACCATTGACGATGCGCCTCACGTCCGCTCCGCCGCGTCGTGAGAACCTCCAATGTAGTGTCCATGGAGAAACTCCTTATCGCTCGTCCATGAAAACTCGATCACAGATCAGGCGGTAGTGAGCAACGTGGGGGTGGAACATCGGTTACGCTGCAACTCTGCAAGCTTGTGCCATCACTGCCGTGGCCTGCGCGGCATTGCGTAATTCTCTTTTATATATATTTATGAGTGCATGAGATGGTGTCAGCGGGGAAAGCTGTCCAGCAATGATCGCGTCTGCCGTTTGACGCACTATCTCCTCAAGAGCCCAGCGTTCTGTTTGTTGATCAATAGAGTTTTGCATCATAGCTCGACGTTTTAAAGCGATGAGAAAATTGTCCAACGATGAAATGAAAGGGTCAATTGGGTGCTCGGTATATAAGAACGATTTATGAAGTTTATCTCCATTTTAAAACCGCGCCGACGGGGAATAAACGTCAACTAGCGCACTGCGCCGGCGGCTAAACGATCTAGTTGATCGAGCGTTTTGCAACGAACTTGCTCTGTAGGAAGTTAAGTCCGAGATCCGGAGACCCGCTGCAAGTGAGCATCCTCTATCATCCATCTGGATCTGAATAATAGAAATCGCTATTAATTGCCTGCAAGTCGTAAAAACAAATTTTTTCCAGCGTTGCTCTAACGCGGTCCGCAAGTCCATCATCAAGTCGACCGAAAGGTCCGATGATCTTGCTCCTCAATGGTTCAATGAGTTCACCGTCGTTGGTAACGGCTTCAAAAGCTTCGACCGTTATTCCGCGAACCATTAATCGAAACTTCAGGACGGGCTCATTACCCTCCCAATGCAAAGAGGCGTCAAATACCGAATATTCGCACTGGGGTGCGACACTCAAACTGGAGACCATTTCATACAAAACCTGTAGCGGGATCTTCAGCGTCAGGTCATTTCTTCGACGTGTCAAGTTTGGCCGCGTGCGAAGACTAATTTAATTGCTAAAGCGCACCGTCGCGATTGCTGGTCAGGAAGGCTCTTCCGCTAGGCGAGACTGCTTCGGCTGTTGCCTTCAAACTGTAAATCTCACCAGCAACGCGTACACGCAGTTGTCCAGCATCAATAAGCTTACGAACGAAGCTACTGAGGTCCTTGTCTTCAACTGGAATTTCAAAAATTTCCTTAGAGGACACGATTTTTTTCGCTTGCCTTGTTTTCCCGCATTTTCCTTTACAGCAGAGTCGGGGCAATTGACAGTCCTATGCCATCACTACGATACGCAAACGACACTCAACCCGTCGTTAACCTTACCTTAACCATTCTGCCGCAGCCTTTTGCCAGAGGGCCGTAAAATGAAAACAGCATTCCTGCTTGATACGTGCGTACTCAGTGAATCGTCCCTGCCCCGACCGCGAGAGGCAGTTATGAGGTTTCTCGCCACCGCTGAGAACTACTTCATGCCTGCAGGCGCACTGATGGAGCTGCAGGCAGGCATAACCAAAGTGTGTTCGGTTAACCCGCTGAAAGCTGTGCAGCTGACCGCTTGGTACCACAAGCTCGTAAAGGCAGGAATTCCGTTCGTCGAAACGGATTGGGAAATAAGTGAGATTTGGGGAATTCTTTCTGTTGACCCTCGGCTACAAGGGCTAAACCAGTCAGGAAGAGGAAAATTTCGCGCGGGGCAGGATCTTCATATCGCCGCAGCTGCGATTGTGCGTCGTTTGCCGATTGCGACAATGAACGTCAGTGACTTCATGCTCATAAATGAATGCTACCCGCTCCCTGGACTATATGACCCGGCCGCAGAGATATGGCACGCGAGCGTTGAACCACTTGCACTTCGAAATTCAACCAATAAAACTGTGACTGCGTGCGCGTGAAGAGGAAGGTAGCGTGGCTATAAAGAGCTGATGCTGCGTTTTAAGAAAAACGCGCGAGGCAGAGTGCTGGACCTGCCGTCCTTGAAAGGTTTTGTACGAACTGCTGATCAAATCTGGAGAAAGTTCTACTAAACCTGTTTTCGGATGGATTGAAAGCAAGAGCTTATCAAACAGCGCGTGTAAGTCCGATCTTAGAAGCAAGCCATTACGGATATCGTTTCGCAGCGCAACATTCTCGGAGAATGGGATGATATGAGCAGCTTGTAATACCTGCTGCACTCTGCATCCGCTGACAACGCAACGCCCTTTGTACTGCTTGATTAATGCAGCTCGAAACTGGGCCTGTTCTGGCCTAAGCTCTAGCCTAACGAACCGACGCTCAAACCCAGCTAGGACGGCCGCTTCGTCGGAAACCAGAGCCATTTGCTCGTCGGACATGTATGCAGTGGTCGAAAGCAAATCGTTTTTCTTCGCCATGAATTCGGACACAACTCGTCGAAATTCTTCTAGCTCAGAATTATCCAACTCGTAACTTCGCAAATGGCGATGACTAAGGATATGGTCAATGACCGAGCTTCCCGATGAGCCGCCAGGCCAGCCTCGGAGCTGATAATGGGGTTTTAATAGTGCCACTTGCGTCAAAACGGCGATTGTCTCGTCCTGATCTGCAGTTACACTCCCCGCAACAGCCTCGGCGGTAAGGCCGGTGCCAAACCCGAAGGCAGGATCTTCATGCGTCCATATGATGAGCTTGTCGCCCGGTCGGACCGCTCGACCTGAACTTCCGCTAATCATGCGGGGAGTTGGGAAACGGATAGTTGCACCCTCCCACTCCAAAGCCGACTTTGGTCGAGGATTTGCACCCCCAAAATGCATTTCGCAGTTCAGCTTAAGCAAGTATGTTGTCATTATATCTCTGTCGATTGTTACAGGCGGGCGGGAGATCAATTATCCCCGTCGGCTCCGCCATAGATATCCAATAGCAGTTCTGGATTTGAACCTTCACCGCGAAGTTCTTCGAGCACCTGATTTAAGATAATACCGTATTTTGCTTGTGCCCGTACTCGGTCTTTATCTTTCAAATCTAGGATGGTTTTCTCCACAGCTCGAACTAACTTGTCCGCTACCGGATCTTGACCCTCCACTAGCGCAAATGGCTCAACAGCCCTCCATCGGAGCAGCCCTACCAACAGCATAGGTGCGTACTGAAACCGAGTATACGTAGAGCCCATGTTCTCTTCGAATTCTCGAAGAACACGCTTTGCAATACGCTCGACGTCCTTTCGCGTTAGAAGCTTGGGTGCGGTGTCAGATCGTGAGAGCAAAAACGCCATGGCAGCCGTCTCTTTCTGCCATTTCCAAAAATCGATCCTTTTGCCCAAGATTTTGTGAATTGCTTGCAGTTCAAAATTCTGGCTACCGGCTACGCGGCCTAGACCCTGATAAGCAAGTTTCCAACTCGGACCTGTTGTAAATATGGGATGCCCCCGGACCTCTTTTTCCCACGCTTCCAGCAGCCATCCCGATACCTCAGAAGGACAACGGCGGAACTGCCACGTCAGAAACCGAATTGACTGAGTTCCGACGGACGCTCCGCTCAACCCGCGTCGGACGTCTTCAAGCGCTCGCTCGACTAAGCGCTCCAATTTCGCAATAGCACCTGGGCCCACGCCGGTCGGGAGTACACCGTCGCTCGAAATAGCATATTTGCCGCCGGGTCGCGCCGACAACCGATTTGCAAGTCCATTCCAATCAACTACGGCGACTTCGACGTTCTTTTCAAGTAGCGTGAAAAGCCCTGCTCCCCGGGGACTATCATTCCATGCGTCGATTCCGCAGGCCAGAACCAACCTCCCTGGAATTGTAGGCGCTGGTCTTTGAAATCCTTCAATCAAAGCTTCCCAAGTTTGATCCAACTCAACAGCGGCATTCCAATCCACTTGGAACTGATGGCCAAACCTCCGAGAATGAACGACAATTTTCGCTCGGCCAGAAGCCGGACTTTGCTCTACCCAGAGGTCGACCGGCACTGTTTCATCGACTTTCACGCCGATGTTAACTTCTGCCTTACGAGGACGCTCGGCGGTTTCTTTTCTCAGAAAAATCGAGAAACGATCTTGTCCCGATTGGATGGCCAGCTTAGCCGGCTTGGAACTCCGATAGACTTCTCCCGCCGGAAGGGTTTCCTCAGAAGCCACTAGGTCATAATTCTCGACAGCATCCCGCCTCTGAACAAGAGTTGATATCTGCGGCAGGAAGTCGAAGTAAATTGGATCACGTTTGCTCAAGCGGCGTGCAGCCGAAAGAGCGCCCGTAGCTATTGCTTCGACCGGCAAAAGAACAACATTTCGCCCCGTGCTGGAAACCATAGCTGAATGGAACGCCTCTCGCACGGTTCCGTCAGTCAGTGTTTCAACAAGGATCACGTCGCACTCTGTCAAAGTTTCCCGAAGATCGTCGAGTCCAGCTATTCCCTGAAGATCAAGCGTTTCTTGAACGTTTATCACTTGCCAATCGCCATTGCCTTGACGGAGAACCTCTGGTTCCGAATGTAAGCCAAGTGCAAGACGACCGTTTGATTTTGCCCACTCCAGATGGCCTGTAAGATCGGACGACGAGGCATCAATTACGGCGGCCCTCGCTTTAGTCGAAAGTCCACGATATCCCCATTCAGAACGGATCAATATTCCGGTCGAACGACGCTCAGGTGCCAAGACGGTTTCGCCGTGGCTTCTTTCACGTCGAACCCTCAATTTCTGAAGAGTGATGCCGTCGGCAGTTTGAGAAATGATTCCGACCATTTGGCCTTCACCGACGACGCCGGTGTCGATCGCGTAAATGGTCGCTAAGACAGATCGCCAGACCAACAATGGGGTTGATACTTTTGCTTTCCGAAGAGAGATAAGAAGGCGCTCCTGTAGTAGTTCGCCCGTATCCGCGCAATCATCAAGGCTAGCGACGCCGAAGCTCGCGCCGGCGGACATTCCTTTCAGCGCTGCAACCAAGTGAGGTACGGATGCATTATCTCGAAGTATGTCGACGACTCTTATCCGCTTCCCCGCTTCGCCGACCAACCCCCAACCCGCGCCAAGACCGTGGGGGGAAATCGACGCCTGAGCTCCTCCAACCAGACCACCATCGGCCTTTGCACTTGTTTCAACAACGACACCGAAAATCCCGCCCTCTATTAGCGAACTCGGGACCTCCCTCTCTTCGCCATCTGACTCGATTATCCAATTTCTCGCCGCGCTATCACGCCACCCATTCAAATCGTATCCGCACACCTTTCTCATGGGGCGGACGCGTATATTTCGCTACGCGCAAACACTCGGATTGCATCGAGACCTTGCCGCAAGCCATCGCCAGATGCCTCAAATGCTATTCCACTAACACGGGTGCGAGTGCCCATAGATACACAGGCTTCATATTGACCATGAGAGGGCGTCAAGATCAGCCCATCACGAAGAACCTCTGTCTGACCGAGAGCCTGTATTTCTACTAAACGCTCGTTCGCTCGCTCCGCAGCATCTCGGAGGTCCAGGCGTCTCATGGCATGAGGTGTCCACACGGCGACCCGTCTTGGCATACCACCCTTCTCAACATCAGTGATCCGCAAGGAGACATGAGCTCGGGTAAGTGCAAGCATCCGGCCAGGGGCTTCAGGCCTCGACTGGACTTCGACAATGCGACCAGTGTTTTTTAACCAAAAAACAGCAATAGGACGATCTTGCTCGAACCATCTACCGAGCGACGCCTCCGACCGCCAGACGATAGGCGACTGTACGACTAGTTCAGCCTCTTCAAGCTCGCTCAGAGCGAGCACCACGGCGAGCACGGAGAAATCGGTCCATGTTTCAGCTTGCCACGCCCAAAGATCGTCGAGAACTTTGTCCTCTTCGAGGAGGCGACGCCATGCTCCGTAAATGGCATTGTAGCTGACGTCTTGCATAAGAACATAGTTTGGAACAACGCCGACATCTGCAATGCTGACTTCAAGGTCCACCAGCATCTGGGCGAACGCCTTGCAAAAGCGACCGAACTGCTCGACCTGCCCGTACCGACGGCTATGTTTCGCACGGGGGTGCTCCTGCAACCACTCTCGAGAAACCTGAAACGCTAGACGAGAATAGGCATGGAGGACCCGGTTTTCTGGCGTATCAAAATTCTCGCGTCTTACCGTGGCTAGAATTCGTTGGCTGGTGCCCGCCCGCTCAGCGATAGTGCGGCCTGGCTGCCGAACAAGCCATCGCATCGATGCTCGATCCATTTCCTGGACGCGATCAAGGGAAGTTAGCTCCCTCGTGCGGCGGAGTACGCGTCTTATACGTGGCTCCAAAGCTTTCAGCCTGGGAAGAAGGTCTTGGGCTTGACGAACGATCTCGGCCATTCGGGGATCGTCTTCGTTCTCGGCACGTTCCCATGCTTCGCGAAGACGTGGCCATACATGCAGCGGGTCCTCAAGAGCTTCTCCAAGTTCTTGCACCCGTGCCAAAACCTCATTCATCCGGCGGAGCAGTTCCCTCGCCCTGACATCATCAGGTGTTTCATGTTCCTTAACGCCACGAGGTCGTACCGGGAACCCCACGCGATTGGGGCGTTGAGCATTCGCCGTCTTCGGGTATGGATGGAGAACAAGCTCAACCGGTCCGTCCTGGTATCGACCAAACATGAGTCGAGAGTGGCCGCCACCGCGGCCAAGCTCACCGCGAACTTCGCTCACCAGACAATCATCGGGTCCGAAACTCGTGTCCTTTAACGCCCTCCGATCCCACGGCCTCCCGAGATGAAGCATCAGCGTGAAACCCCATTCCACACGAACTGACCCGATCCCTCTTTCGCCGAACGGATCGACTCTTCAATTGCTATGGCAAGATGGTCATCTCGCAACGTGTCCCCAACGAAGCTCACCAGTTCAGAAAACGCGTGGTCGTTGCCGTCTTCGACCTCGATACCGCGCAACTTTGGCAGCAAACGCATTTCAACCTGATCCGCCAATGGTACGCGAGGATCTTGCGCACGGTCGAATGAAGAATAATTGGCCACGTATCCCATGATAGCTCGGCCTAAGCGGTGGCCAAAGGGTCGCTTAAACCCCTTCATGAGACCAACCATTCGATCGACACAATCGGTGACGACCTGATCGCTTTCAACGGACGATACTGATTTGACCCAAGAGCGCCAACGTTCCGCGGACAGCGCCTCTGGCTCGGTTATCACCCCGCTCTGAGCGGTTGTACGGATGGTCTTTGGAGCGGGAAACCGGAGCACGTTAGCGCGATCAACCACCTTGTCCGAAAGTGACTGAGTGCTTTCATCCTCGTTCATAGTTCCTGCAAAGAGGAGATTGTATCCGGGAAAGATCCGAGGCGCATCCATGCCCTTGGGCATGGGGATTTCAAGCTCGATCTCCGCGTCCTTACGAAGAGACTTGTCGCTCACCCGGGCTGCAGGAGGACGGCTTTCGAGACGGCTCAGAAAATCAGAGAAGTAGTATTCGACACGCGCGAGGTTCATTTCGTCCAACAAGATCATCATCATCTGATCCTTGAACTTGCTGTTTTCGTTATTCAAAAAATCGAGGTGGAATAGCGCCCGAGCCATATCAGTTGGTCGGTATCTCTTCTCGATATAATTGTAAAAGCCCATCAAGTCTTGCGGGCTGTCCCAGCGCGGTTGAACCGGGACCTGCAAGAACCCAATACCCATGCCAGCCGCGTATTGCCGGGGTAGCTGGCTCTTACCGGTTCCGGAAATACCGGCAAGAACTGCCATCTGTGTCGTGTCATTGGTTTTCATGGCAGTGTGAAAAGCGTACACGGTTCGACGGTCATAATGCAGCCCGTTCTGCTCCAGTCTCTGTAAGACGCGTTGAACGGCATCGGATTCGTTTTCCGCTGCCCTTTTCTTCCAATTTTGCATCTGAGAGAGCACTGGAGGCAACGACTTGAGCTCCTTCAATCGCTCCTCAACAGCATCTTCAGTCTTCTGCCCTGCGTCTCCGGTTGCCTCGGCGACATCGTCCTCCATTCGTACGAGTTGAGCCATCAGCGAAGAACGCCGCTGATCTAAGGTCACTATTTCGCTGTCAATTGCTCTGGCACGCTCTTCTGCAGCAGCAATTCGGGCAGAGGCTAGGGCAAATTCGGTATTTGCAATGGCCGCCGCATGGCGCTCAGAGGTTAGCAGCTCCTGGACCTGAGCAAGCTGAGCAGACGTCGCCTGCTGAAGGCCTTCGGACCGAGCGATATCGCGGCCCAACTCGTGAGCCTGGTTTTCCAGTCGCTTTACACGTTCCTGAGCTTCACTGAGTTCCATTGCTTCCGAACGCATTCCCGCAATCTTGGCCTCCAGTGTAACCTGCTCTCGCTTCATCTCATCATTGAGGGCGAACAGACGTTCGGCGGCGGCCAGACGGTCATGGACCGCATCAAGATCGGCACGAGCCGATGCAAGCTCCGCGTCGATCGCATGCTTCTCTATGATTTCAGCTTCAATCTCTTCACGAATTGCCCTGATTTCATCGCGCCGTTCATTTTTCTGGAGCCACTCGGCGTTCAATTCGTCGAGCTGACGCTTCGTGGCATCATAATCGGCCTGTACGTCGGCGATGTTCGCAAGAGCCTTCCGACGTTCGCCTAGCTCATTGTCAATGTCACTCAAAGCCATGCGTTTGTCCGCAATAGATGTCTCGAGCGACTCCAGCGATCGCATCGGCCCGGCGGCCGTCACGGCGCGGTCGTGCAGAACCGCAAACCCCGTTTGCACGCAGATCAAGGCTATGACAGCGAGGGCAGCAAACAATAGGATCAAGATATTTCCGGTTAGCATATTCGAGATTCCTGATTACGGCGTGGCTGGTTGGGCGGGCTCAGTGCGCTGGTTATCGGCTGGGGCTGGCTCGGTGACCGGTTCCAGCACCTTTGGTACCTTGGCATCATTCAAGCCAGCTATCTCCTGGATCAGAACGCCTTTTCGACCGTTCAAGTCCGCAAGTTCGGCTCTGGTGGAGTTGAGATCAGCTTGGCGCAGCTCCAACTCTTTCCGCATCTCCGTGTGGCGGTTGGCGAGATCGGACACCGCTTTCTCCAATGTAGCTTTTTCCGAAGCAGCCCGATCAGCATCAGACTTGTCTGCAGTAAATTTGGCCTTGGCCGCCAGAAGGATTGCTAATTCCGCGCTCAAACTATCGCGCTTCGAAATAGACGCCGCGACATCCGCCTGGACGTCACTCAACTGAACTTTGAGCGTGGGTAGCGTCTTCTCTGCTTCTGAAACCGCATCCTGCGCTGCCCTACCCCTTCCCTCGGCAGCTGCCACATCTTCTCGGGCACGGCCAGCGGCGGCAGTCAGGCCCGCGAGATCGCCGGTGAGCGAGGCCTTTTTCGTTTCGAGGTCACTGACCTGTTTGGCGAGGTCAGCACGATTGCTCTCCTGGCGAGCAATATCGGCGTCGGTCTTGGCAGCAGAAACCTTGGCTTTTGCGGAAACGTCCTGGAGCTTGGCGATGCTGGCGTCCAAATCCTGGGAAGCACGCTGCTTATCGGCAAGGTCCTTTGTCATCTTGGTAATCTGGGATGCCAAACCGGCCTGTTTAGCCGTTAGATCCGCAACCTGACGCTGCTTGTCGTCAAGATCGTTGATCTGGCCATTGAGCCTTTTAATCTCCGCGTCTCGATCCTGTCGCGTCTTGTCAACAGAAGCGAGCGCATCATCAGCTGCCCGCTTTTTGCTCTCGGCTTCAGCGATATCGTTATTGATGTCAATGATTTTGGACTGATCGGAAGAAATCTTCTTCTCGATGTCGGCGCTTTGGGAGCGGAGCGTCGCGAGTGTCTTCTCGGCCTGAGATGCCGCAGCAATCGTATCCGCCGCCTGTTGTGCCTGCGACTGACTTGCTAGAAGCTTCTCTGCTCCCTCTGCGAGCGTTGAAGTCTGCTGCTTGATCTCCGCTGCCAGACGCTCACGGTCGGCTGTCAAGTCGGCGATGGTCTTGCGAAAACTATCAGCTTCGACGCTGCGCTGAGAAATCTCTGAAAGAAGGCCGTCGCGTCGGCCGAGAGCTTCCTGCCGTTCGCTGTTAAACCGCAAGATATCGGACCGGACCGTACCATAGTCACGCTCCAAAGCATTGACTTGGACGAGCGCTACGCACACCGCCACCGCTGAAATCAGCCCAAGGGCTAAGGCGACGTAGGTGTAGCGGCGCGATTTAGGAAAGCTGTTCTGCGACGCGGTCAATGCATTTCTCCAGGTCTCTTTCTAGTTCATCCACCCAAAACCGCTGGACCGTCCAGCCCAGTGATTGCATCTGGTGGTCGCGCCAATAGTCGGCGAGTTTTCTTTTCCCGTCAGTATCGGAATGCCAGTGGCGACCATCGACTTCCAGAGCGAGTTTGATGTTGCCACTGCCGAAAAGTGCGAAATCCAGACGGCGGCCGGCGACTTCAAACTGAGGAATTGGATTGAAGCCACGTTTGCGAAGCGCGGCGTCAACGATACGTTCCCAACTACTGTCAAAAGTGCCTTCACCTACTCGGCCCCTCGGCTCCGTCGCGGCGGCGGCCAACCTTTGTAGGCTTCTCACCTTTCCAGACCTCGCATACGAAAGGTCGCCGAAAACATGCGCCACGGCCCTCGCCCGGCTAATCGCGACGTTCAGGCGACGCCAGTCTTTCTGGACGAAGGTCACGGCACTGGTCGCACTCGAATGCCCAAGGCACGTTGAAAACAAGATCAGGTCTCGCTCCTGCCCTTGGAAACTATCGACGGTACCCACTCGAAGCTCAGCTTTCTCAGTCAACTCGGGACGCAGCGATGCCGAGATCGCTTGCTCCAATGCGTATACCTGTGGCCTAAATGGAGAGATCACGCCAATCGACCCGGAATAAGCCTGGTCTTCGAGTAGAAACTTGAGGTGTTTCGTGATTGCCGCCACTTCTGCACTATTTACATTTCCTACCATTGGAGCGGTCGGAGCAGGCACATCGGACCATTCGATTCCGGGTTTCCCACCCTTCGGAACCTTCAGTTTGTCTTGATAACCTGCGACGCGCAGCTGCCCACCATAAAAGTGCTCATTGATATAGCCGACAATATCTGCCGCCGATCTATATTGGTCTCGGAGCATGACCTTCGACGCGCCAGGTGTCAGATCGGCCAGATCGAAAAGTGATCGGCGGCTCTGAGCGAACCGCCCCATCTTGCCGATGGGAAGGTTCTGCGCCTGCATCAGATTTCTATCGTGGGCGATGCCAAGCTGGCTGATAAATGAGAGTTGCCGATTGTCTCCAACGACGACCGCTCGCTTTGCGCGGGCGAAGATCGGTAATGCAGAGGCGATATCGCACTGGCTCGCTTCGTCGAAAATGGCCAGATCGAACAGGCTCTCGGAGAGCGGAACGCGCTTGGCGGCTCCAAGGACAGAAACCAACCAGAGCGGACGGTGGCCGACTACGTCTCCAGCAAGCGACTGCGGCAATGGACCAGAACTCTGTGCCAGTTGAAGGTTAGCCAGTTCCTCGCCCAAACGACGCCGGTCTGTCTCGGTGAGGTTGACCGCCATGGCCAGGACCCGTGGTAGGAACTCACGAGAAAGCTCACCGATTTCTCGCGTGATCGCGACAGGATCGCCTTTAATCTCGATCTTGGCCAAGTCCGAGCGCAGTTGCTCCAAGCGCCTCTTCAGCGTGATGAGGACTGCAGATTCTCCGACATAACCGGTGCCCAGCGAACTCCTGCGCAACCCTATCGCTCTCAAAAACGTGCCGATCAAACGACTTAGGGTCCCTTGCTGGACAGGCTCCTCAATTGCAGTGGAAGGCTCGACCACCTCAGCTTTTTCGGCCTCGATACGCTCCAAAAGTTCAGCGATGGCGCTGTGGATACGAGACTGCTCGTCAATCTGGTCCAAGACGCGGGTCCGGATCTGAGCGAGTGACGAAAGCTTCGAGCGCAGGATGACGTCGGGTTCAGCCGCGCCCTTAGTCGGCTCGCCGATGAGCTGCACGAGGACCTCGTCGAATGACTGGTCAATATCTCGATTTGGATCGAGCGTCCTGACCAGGAATGGTGATTTTGGCGCGATACCACCCAGTCGGCTTTCTACAGCATCAAGTGCCTGATGGTTCTTTGAAGCGACGAGAACGCTGCCACCATCGGCGAGAACCGAGGCGGCGATTGAGACGATCGCCTGACTTTTACCCGTCCCCGGGGGCCCTGTTACAACCGTCAGCGGAGAAGACAAGGATTGCCGGACGGCATCAATCTGCTCTTTGTTCAGATCGCCAGTATTGATAACTGGCGTTGCTCTCGTTGGTGCCGGTGCTTCCAAGCCAAGAATCGGCGCAAGAGCCGTGGTAGCCAGTCTCTCTTGGGGCCAGGACGCTATGTTATCCAGATCTCGGACGGCGCCAGCGTTGAAAGTGGTGTCGGTCGGAAGAAACAGCGCTGCGATATCGTGAATACCGACATTGTTGGGGTCCACCTCGATCCGCATCTGCTGACCGGATACGGTCCCGCGAAACATCCCAGCGAAGGCCTCCTTGAGCCGCGCCAAGAACTCGTCCTGCCGAAGCCCAAGGCCCTCCGACTGTGCGAACACTCCTCGAAGTCCAGTCTCTGTCCAGTTCGCGCTTCGAGCAGACCCTTTGATCCAGTCTGGATTGGCGACAATATCATCTGTATCGATAAACACCTCAAGGTGCGTCGGCGTACGCGTCCATTCTGCGCTGATGAGCCCTACCGGCCAAACGACCGGCACGCCCTGCTTCTTGCTCACACTTATAGGCCAGCCGACAGCCAATGTTTGTTCGTTGGCTTCTCGCTTGACGAGGGCTTTGCGGAATTCATCCGGCAGTTCTTCCAAGGGGATCGAGATAGTAACAACTTCTCCCTCAACAGGCGTCAGAGGGCCAAGGCATGTAAACAATTGCCAAGAGACTGCGTGCCGGTCTTCAACTTGCGTAATTGCTCCGCGGGGATCGGATCTCAGCGCAGAACGATAATATCGAAGGAGTGCATTCGGGTCGAACGAGACAGCGGTTTCTGAAGTCGCCAGCTCAGTTGGTTTGGCTGCAGAGGTACGAACTGTGGCGTGAACAGGACGGAGAAGCTTATCCTCGGCAGCTGTCTCGGTGCTTTTGCCGTGGGGTGCAGCAGCAGTTGTCTTTTTGGAAGTGGCGACAGGCCTCCAACGCCCATCACGCCCTTTGCTGACTTTCCCTGCTTCGCTAAGAGATGAAAGCTCCGCATAGATCTCCGTGCGTTTGCGGGGGTCGAAATCGATGTTGAGAAGCGAAAAAAGCTCGCTGGTTGTGCGACCTGTTGGAAACGCCGAGATTGTTCGTAGCAAAACCGACATTGAATGCTGTATCCCCAAGGCACTTAAGAACGCAGCCTCAATATTTTCCCCGCATCTGGGATTGCAATTGCCGACCTCAAAGTCAACTATCTACAACTACTAATACTGGGTCTTTTTCAATAGAGAGGACTACATCTTTTTAAGCCGGACAGGATTTCCCGGAGACCGTTTGAAGAGAGCTGCCCTCGCTACGCAACGCTTAGGTCGCCCTCTGTGGATTGCCCATGTCATCATGGCAGTTTCGCTTGCTGTCCCAAAAAGACATTTTTGATCTTGACAGTCGAAAGATTGTTCCCTATTCGTTCCAGACATGGAAAACTTTGCCTATCACTCAATACGAATATCACGCTAATCCGCCGCCTCTCTGAGGCTGTGATTAACTGCGTGTGTTTGAGTGAGCAGATGAGCAGCAGGTTGCCTTCCTATACCGGCGTGACACCTCCGGTCCCGCTAGAAATTCTCCGCCATCCCAAATTCAGAAGATGTGTCGGTGTTGTCAAGCTGAGGAGTCAGCTTGCGTGCGATATTGCATGCCTTTTAGATTTCGACGAGTCTGTCTCGTCTTGGGCTTGTCAGTCACAAAACTTTCAATACGGGCTCGATACATATCGGCCAGACTTCGTCGCTGAACGAGAGCACGAAATCCTAGTCATGGATGTGATGTCACGACGGCCCGCGCCTGCCTGGATTGGAAGCGCCGTAACCCACCAGGGCTTCAAGTATCAAGAAGTCACGCGTGGCGATGTTGACCCCATCCGCTTGAAGAATTGCAAAGATCTCATTCATTACGCGGGACGGGAGGTCACGCTTGGTGACCGCGTACGACTGATGGCTGCTTTGGAGCACGAGGGTACGCTATCCGTTGCTGATTGCCTGACGTTATTCCGGGAAAATCGCCCGATAGAGGGGTTAGCAAATATGGCGCTGGAGAGGTTTGTAAGTCTCGACCTCGATACAGCGCTTATCGGACCAGAAACGTCAGTCCGAAAATTCTCCAGCTGACAACATCCTCGAAATATAGGTTAAAGGACTTTTGGCGATGTCACGCACGAAGAAGCAGACCCGTAAGCAATTTTCTCTCCACGCTCACGTTTTTACCAGTTTGGTAAAGCGGGCTTTTAGAGAGCATTCACTCCTAGCCGCTGGCGGACCAGGGTTTGTCGCTATGGTGACACCTAAGGGTTATGCACTCTCCGAATTTCAAAAACATGTGGTCGACGAGCTATATGGGGATGACCCATTTTTTCGAAGGGATGACATCCATCTGGCTTTCATGAAATTGCAGGGCAACCAGTCGGACATCATGGATGATTATACCACCCATTTCCAAACTAAGTTGCGCGTCGTTATTTTATTAGAACACGGAGTCGAGGTGCCGCCACTCATTAATTTGGCGTGTGATGGCGTCATTGAAATCGCGCCCATCAAAGCCATTGACTTGAAGGCGGCAAGTATGGCGGTGTTGCGAAAACCAATGTCTGATGAGCAAGCGGCTGCTCTCCTATCGTATCCTCGAGAGTACCTGTGGGCCGCGCTTCGCGATGGCAGAAGTCCTGGGAACGCATTGCAGCGACTACGTAACACCACAATTCCTGCTCAGCAAAACGAAGCCGCAACAGACAGCTCTGACCATCAGTCCGACGGCCCTCGTCTCAGTGAAATGCATGGCTACGGTCCCGCAAAAGATTGGGGCCTTGAGCTTTCGCAGGACATCAGGGATTGGAAGGCAGGCTCGATCACTTGGAATGAAATTGATCGAGGCATCTTGCTCAGCGGCCCTCCAGGGGTTGGAAAGACAATTTTTGCTAAGGCGCTTGCGAAAGAATGCGAGGCCCATCTGATCGCGTCTTCACTGGGTAAATGGCAGTCTGAAGGTCACCTCGGGGATTTGCTTAAGGCAATGCGTAAAGATTTCAAGAACGCTCGTCTCCATTCACCATGTATTCTGTTCATTGATGAGATCGATGCGTTCGGCTCTCGCGACGCGTTTAGCAACGATAACAAGAATTATAGCGTTCAGGTCGTGAATGCCTTCCTGGAATTCCTAGACGGGATCGACGGACGAGAAGGTGTCATCATCGTAGGGGCGTCTAACAACGTTGATGGCATCGATCCCGCGATCCTGCGATCTGGTCGTCTTGACAGGCACGTAGATATTCCTTTGCCCTCCTTGGCGGAAAGGGTGGCCATCCTCTCGCAACTCATCCAGGGTATTTTACCGGTCACACATTTAGATTTGATTGGCCCGAGCACCCAAGGAATGACGGGTGCCGACCTTGCGAAGGCGGTTCGTGATGCGAAGCGTCTAGCTAGGAGAAATCGACGACAGTTAACGTTGGAAGATCTCAAAGCCTCCCTGCCTCCCACATTCAAAATCGTCGGTGAACATCGTCGATCGATCGCTATTCACGAGGCGGGGCACACTTTGGTTGGACTAAAATTGCGCACGGGTCGGTTCCTTGGCTCGTTCATCGCTGACCAAATTGTCGTAGATTCAGCCACTCAACAGGGCGGTGGAGCATATTTCGAGAACCCGCGATATGGTCGTCGTGACCGACAGTTTTTCCTTGACCAAATTGCCTTGTTGCTTGCGGGCATCGCAGCAGAGAAGATCTGTTTTGGCGACATCTCGGAAGGCGCTGGTGGGGAGAAATCTTCGGACCTTGCGTCAGCTACTAGGATTGCCACGCTCATGGAAACTTCCATGGGAATGGGTGTGTCGTTGGCCTACAGTCCTGTGAAGGAGGATTCTGAGCTTGACGAGGTAAGGCGGACAGATCCAGCAGTCACTGCAGCTGTAAGCGATACTCTGACCCAACAGTTTGAAAGAGCGATCGATACGCTAACCCAACACAGAAGCCTTCTTAATTTGGTAGCAGACGCGCTGGATGAAAACGGCTATTTCACACCGCAAGCGGCCCACGAACTCTTCCAAACTATTCGGGATGATGCTCAATCCCTTACTTAGATGTTTCCGCCAAGCGTCGTGTCGTGCATCCCTTCAGCCTACAGCGAGGCCTGCTTCGAACACCCTTAGCGCTCGGCAACACCATACAATCACGGAATGTCTTGCGGGTTGTAGCATTTTGGGATGCACGATTACGCGGCAGTTAGTTAAAACGCGTTTCACCGAAGCATCAGAAATAGCCAACCGAAAAATGGGCTTACTATCACGCCCATAGATGATGCGAACCGCATTCTCACGTTCAATTAGCAGGCGACGTCACAAGCGAAGCATCACCATTTCCGAACGACCAATCAGCCTTGTCGACCGGCAACTCCTTTTGTCGCAACGCTCCCAAGGTAGCAGTTGGCCCTAAACAGTCACTACAATGCACCTGGTCTAAACTGCGGTCCGTCAACGGCATCATTTACGTTGTTGATGAGCACTCGAAGTTTTTCTGGGCCGTCTCAATTTCAGCTTTGTGATGGCTGCTCCATAATACTAGTGACGCAACTTGGCTGGCAAATGAGAGGCCGAGTGCGCTCAATTCGTAGGTTACGCGCGCAGGAACGGTAGGCTCTACGTGACGCAGGACGTGTCCGTCACGCTCAAGGCGGCGCAGGGTCAACGTCATCATTCTCTGGGAGATACCCACAAGCGAGCGTTCCAATTCGCGGTACCGTCGAGGTCCTGCGGAAAGTTCGGCGAGCGTCATCACCGTCCACTGCTCGCCTAGTCGGTCAAGGACCAACCTAATGCCGCAGTCCTCGTGATCCGGGGAGCCGCATGGCTCCATCGTACCTACACTGCTGTCACCGCTGTGCGTAGCGAACAAGATTGTGCCTCCTTATGCTTGGGTTCGTAACGAACTAGTCTAGCGAAATCAGGTCGGAAAGGAAAATCTCATGATCTTAATAACTGGTGCTTCTGGTCAGCTCGCGTCACTCGTAGCAGAGAAAGCAAAAGAAGCTGGACTTCAGTTCCAAACAGCTAGCCGGTCGCTCAGCGCTGACCGACTGATGGATTTCGACCGCCCAGAGACACTCGACTTCTCGGGAATCTCAACGTTGTTCCTTCTGTCTGCTGGCTATGCCGAAGATGATGTCATCATGAAACGTCACGGAGCCGTTCTAGCTGCCGCTAGCCAGCACGGCGTTAGTCATGTCGTCTACACAAGCCTGTCAGCGGCCGGTGATCATTTGGGTTTTGCACTTGCACATCGCTGGACCGAACAAGCGTTGATCGAGAGCGGGCTCGGATGGACAATCCTACGTAATGGTCTCTACGCGGAACTCATTGGCATGCTTGCCGCTCCGCGAGATGGCAGGATCACAATACCACTCGGTAGAACTCCAATAGCCGCGGTTGCGAGAACCGATTTGGCCGAGGCTGCGCTGAAAGTTCTGTCTGCGCCGGAAGATCATGCGGGCATAACGTACGAACTCTCTGGCACTAGGCCATTTTCTGCGCCCCAACTTGCACAACGATTAGCGGTTACCTACGAACCGTCAAGTTTCTCAGCCGAGCGTGAGCGTTTATCGGCGCTGCCGCTACTGCCGTTCCAGGCCCCAATGCTCATGTCGATCGCCTCAGCAGCTACGGGAGGATTTTTCAGGTCCGGCGCGACTGATCTGCAGAAACTCGTACCGCAACCACTTGACGCACTGTCAGTGGCGTATGATGCAGCGCGGCGGGCCAGCAACTAATTTTTGTAGCCGCTTTTGGAGCTGGCCTATCTAGGCGACGACTGGCGACTGAAGGTCGCGGCATGCGTATAAGCGAACAGTCGAGCGAATGGCTTAAGAGGCCGCACTCGGCATCAGATCGAGATTTGCGATCAGCCGGGTCAATCACTCGACATGTTGTCTCGTTTCTGCATCCGTGAACCGATCAAGGCCTCGCGACCGCTGTAGAGCTAGGTTGTCGTGTGCCCAGCAGTGCTTTGCTCTCGAGCATTCGCTGGCACGATGCGGCTGCTTAACGTACTACCGTATCGCGGCTCCCGTTCGCGCAGGCTATCCCTTTTCACGCGTAACATTTGCACCATTCGTGGTGCGTGCTGGCCTTACATATCTGTGATGTAACCTGACTAATGTCGGACGGGACCAAAAAGGCCGCTTTCCGTCAGGGCCTGCCAGATGCGCTTCATCGCCATCGCTGTCTCTTGGCTAACAAACAAGGATGATCTGGCCCCGTGAGGCCCCCCAAGAAAATAGCCTTTCATCGTCTCCCACGACTCCCCGAGCTTCGCCCAATGCCAGCCTGGAATTTCCTGATCTAACATCAGTCCCACCGCGGTCCGCTTCGGCACGAATTTTCCCGGATCAAGAGGGCGATCCCAGTTGCAACGGACTACAACTGGTGAAGTGCCTTTATTGTACAGCGGTGCATCTAACAATTCAGCGGTTAAAGTTGCACCATGAGCAACTCTGATTCGTTCTACAGAAGCTACCACCCTGTCTCCGTCTCTATAAGGGCATGTGACGAACCCGTGAGCAAAGTGAACGGTATGATCGAGCCCTTCGTATCCACATTCTTTGCTTGGAGACCTGACAGGGTGCCGAGGATTGTGTTGCCCTACTAGCGGGTGCCACGATGGATAAAAATCCACCACGGGCCCAAGTTCATCAACTAGACCTTCGAGAACGTCGAGAGCTTTTTCACGGTCGGCAGCAGAACCCTCTCTTGGGACTAAATACCGTCTCGCCTCTTCAAAGCCACGTTCTCGCGCCTCATTTTCTCTAAAAATAGCCATTTTACGCATCCAATTTATCTCTATGCATTAATATAGTAGATCGCGCACGAAATTGCAATAACATGCGCCGTGTTGTTTTTTGGTGCTCGATCGCTCTCTACCGGATGGTTTTCTTAGCCCCCCCCTGCAATCGCTATTCCAAGCTGGCATGAGAAATTTTCACACGCAGCAGCGCTCGGTATCTCGATTTCACGAAGAGGAACATAAGTGAGATCGCTACTCGACATTGGCGTTTAGCTATGTGAAAGCGTCCGGTTAGCAGACGGAACATATTGCCAATTTGTTGAGGCCCCCGTTGACACAATCCGAGTTTAATTGGTTGAATTTGAAGTCAGTGCTCAATGTCATCAAACAGGTCCGTACATCTCGGCATCAGGATGTTGATCGACTTGCCCGTTTGGGCGTCCTCTTCAATTTAATCTCAGGAGCGCGATACGACAGTGATACTGCCCCCGTGGGCCGAGCAAAATTTGAGATCGATCCGGCTCGGATAGCGAGCTTTCTACCGATCCTCAGAAAGTCGCTGGAAGCTTGTCGCCACGACGGGCGTTTGATCAATGTATGGTCTGTCGCGGGTTTGAAGCGAAATGAGGTTCGGACGTCTGCGGTTCTTGGCTGGGTTTTGGACAGCCGCGGCAGCCACGGTTTCGGCTCAGTGGTAATGCGAGAACTCCTAAACTTAGTTGGCAGATTATATCCTGACAAAAACTTTGGTTCGTTTCGACTAGGAGAGCGTCCCAAAATCTCAGTCGAGCACTCGGCATTTCAGGACAGCGCGAACAGGGTCGACATCGCAATAGAGGGGGAAAACTGCGTCGTCTTCATTGAAGTCAAAATCGACGCGCCCGAAGGGCGAGATCAGCTTGTGCGGTATGTGGATCTTGCGCAGAAAAAGGCCACTGCTTTGGGAAAGCCTGAATTTGCCGTTCTATATCTTTGTCAAACTCGAGGAAAAGCCAGATTAGACAACGTCTACAATATCTCTTGGAAAGATTTAGGCCGCGCTATCATGGCAGGCACAAGCGGCGAGCAGGAAACGACTATGTCGGCCTTACTGCTTCGTCAGTTCGCGTTTCATATCAAAACACTCCATTGAGGTTCCGATGTTCTCAAACGAATTAGAGAAAATGCTCATCCTCCACATCGCTGATCTTGATGAGGGTGTTAGGCGCATGAAATTGCTTCAGTTGAGACTGGCTGGCGTGATCGACGAGATATTTGAGGGATGGGCGGCCGAAAATGGTTGGCTCTCCGAGCATTCCTGGCATGAGGATGGAGCCTGCACGTTACTACCTCCGGAATGGCAGGACGGGGATGGTTCCTCGCTGGGATTTTTCGCACTTGAGTATGGCGCGGGCGACGACGAGATTGGCATCGAACACGATCATTTCTGGATTACAAGGCTGTGCGCCGAGGGACGAGGGAGCGTGGGACTGAGATTCTTCCAAAACAAATTCGGAAAAACCACTTGGAAAAAGCTCCTTGTAAACGAAACTAGCATGTTCGCTGGTACGCGTTTCATAATCGACGACGAACCAAGTATTTATCTCCCCATTCAGATCGACAAGGAAGTTCTAGCAAACGCCGCTGAAGAAGAGAGCTTCGAGACGGCGTTGACACCTGTCTTTTCCAACGCGTTTAACCATATGCTTGGGTTGAGAAATAGATTCGATGAACTTCTGTCTGATATCTCCCAATAAAAGGATGGGCGCTCCGAGCGCTCCAATCCTGTTCCTTCCATACAAAGTCCCCTTTTGCCCTGTCTCGCTCGTTGATCATCTCCGCAAACCGGCTCCAACGCTGCGCGATGCGCACGCTTCGCGTTTCCACCGGTCGCTCCAACTGCGCCAGTTAGCATATCAAAAACCGCCGAGGCCCAAATCGCAGTCGGATGAAAGCACCGTTGAAGGTCATCACTTGAAAGCAGATGTAATCGAGCGAGCCGATGATATTGAGACTGGTGCGGTCGAACAATCGCGAAAGTAGGCTACCTTGCAGGGTCGACCTGTAGTTAGAAATCAGTCATTCTCAACGCGGTACCACAACAGATTGCGTCCGATCAGGAAGACCATATCCACCAGGTCACGAGCCGTTTGGTGGCGGGATACCCAGAAACTTTGCTTGCTTGGCAACATCTTCGTGCCTGCGGTGAGCAAAACGTGCCGCCTGATCAAGGGAAATGGTTCCCCTTCCCCAAGCAGTCAAAATCGCCCGCTCTCGTTCGTGGAAATCTTTCGGAAAACCGAATGGTGCCATCTCGGCCGAAAGGGCCGTTCTGGCGGCTTCGCTGGCCTTGGCAAGTTCATGATAGCCATTTAAAGGCCAGCCGCGCTCTAAAGTCCTTCTCTCAAGTTCAATGTCATCAATTCCAAGTTGAGCTGTTGCGGCTTTTGTTCCTAAACGCTCGTCGCTCCATGCCCGCAAGACGTGATCATGCCAACGGGGATCATCAGGGCCGATCTGTTCGGGCTTTTGCTCTCGATAAAGAGCAACAGCCTTGTCGATCATAGCAAGGGCTTTCTCCTCTGGCATATAGCCAGCGTCGGGCCATTCGCCCCACTCTTCAACATGCCACCACAACGGCGGCCGGTCGCTGTCATCGTGGCGACCAATATCGAGGCTCCACTGTGACCCACGTGCGCGGAAATACAGCGGAACGGCGTCAATGGTGCCTTCCCCCTGAACCGGGACAGTGCCGCCGAACCAATCCAGCGTAACGCCTTCGTCCTTAACGCCGTCGCCCATTTCACTCCCCATGCAGCCACAAAAGAGATTTTTAAATCGTATCCGCCAGCCGGGAAAGCTCCTTAGACAGGAACCTCGACGTCTGGCGGCATTCATTTGTGAGCGAAATTGCTTTCAAAGGTAAGTCTGCTCGTTCTGACCGACGCGGCAAAGCGCCAAATCTCAAACGCTGGCTGAGGTAGTTTGCTTAAACGTCAACGTCGGTCACAGTTGTTTCGACAACAAACCCCGATCGGAAGCCACCATCACGTCTTTCCCCGGCGTAACCTCGCGGATTACAGATGACCCGTGTTTCGAATTGGGTATAGTCTGAGAATCGATGGACATGGCCATGAACCCAAAAGTGAGGTCGACCATCCTGAATGAGGCCCGTCAGGTCCGAGGCGAACGCAGCGTTTGAGACGTGCCCCCGGAAGCGAGGGTCTAAGGATCTCGCCGAAATCGCGTGATGAGTGAGAACTAAGCTGGTCCCATTAAATGGTTTTCCGAGTTCCTGTGCGATGAACGCCCGGCTTTTCCCATGCCTGAACATCATCTCTTGTGAAGTAATGAAACCGCTCTGGCCGCCGACCCGGGCGTCGGAGCGGTTGATCCTTCGGAAGTCCAACATAGCCCGCACGCACTCCCTCGCAGCCAGGCCGCGTCGAGCTGGCAACGGAAGGTATCCTAGCTCATGATCGGCAATCTCAAAATCCGTCCACAGCGTCGCACCGATTACCCGTAGATCATCCCGAACGAAAGTTTCGTTCTCAAGAATGTGAACATTCGTCCCGGCTGTCCATTTTCGGGCTTGCTCCAATGCTCTGTCGATTGAAGAACCATAGTAGTCGTGGTTCCCGAGAGACGCGACTACCGTCATGTGTGGCGCGATCTCTGCATGTAGAAAATCAATCGCACTCTCAATGTTATCAGCCACGTCTCCCGCACATAGACAGATGTCGGCGCTTGGAACTGATAATTTTCTCCCGTGCAGAAGATCCAGTCGAGATGAGTGGAGGTCGCTAATAATCCAGGCCTTCATCGATGCAGATTCCCATTGAAGGAGACGGCAACACTGTTGTTTTTAGGCGGCGTATGGGCCTACGTCTTCGGGCGATGACGACCTGCAGGACAGCTATGCCAAATGCGTGCTTAGATTACCCGCACAAGTAACACGCGGAATAGATCGCCTATTCGCTGACGCGGCACAGCTCGTTGTCTCAAAGGAATGGGAAACTAAAATCGGTGAGTGCGCGAAATAGCGCGGAAAGAAACTGCTCACATCAAACCCTCGAATAGACATAAGAACACGGTCCCCGGGCGGGGCAGTTCAAAAACCTATTCGTGTTATGATCCAAGGGTTCTTCATTTCGGAACAAATACGGAACATTTTTCAGGTCGTCAAGTACTGTTTTGCTTGAGGTCGAATTGGACAGCGATATCTGGATAGCGACCTTGGCACCTCAGTTTCTGTTTGTGGCAGAACTGCTTCGTATTTCGTGCCCGGGCGACACCCCACACAGAAGTCAAATCAACGATAGCTCAAATCCTAGTAAATTGTTTTCAAACTTCAAAACGTATGACTGTCACTAAGGAAAATGTCGAATATTGATACATTTAGGAAAAGTGACTTGCCTACCGCTAGCGCCAACAAAACGTCGCTTAAAACAGATCTTGGCGCTGAATCGGATCGTTTGAAAGCTATTAGCGAAAGCATACTTCATCTGCGCAGAGTTGCATTAAATGCGACACTCGATCTCATCTCAAAGATCGCGGTTCTCAGACAGGATACCAGTATAGATGCTGGCACCCTTTTGCTTCGATGCGGCATAGGACCTGCAGAACTTCGAGAACTCGAGACGATTGAACGCGTTTTGGGAGAAGACAGAGAAGCGCTTCGCGACACCTCTTTGCAGTTTAACGCCCTCAGGGCGTTGTCAAAAGCTGGCAACGAGGCTCGAGCGGAAGTCTTAAAGCGCATGCAGGCTGGTGAAATTCTGGACGAAAGAGCAATCAGAAGCGCCGACCGCAACGAACGTGCACGATGCCGTACCGACGCGGAAAACGCCTATCTAGCCCATCGCGATTTGCTTCGTAAGCGGCTTCAGCAACATAAGAATAAGGCAGAAAAAGAGTTCACTGACAGAGCCAACGACTTGCATTTGTCAATGGCAGATTACATCGGCCTTCAAAACAAGGCTCTAGCAATCAGCCGGAACGAACCCCCAAGCAGTCAAGAGAGAGATGCTTACGCAGCAACCTTGAAGCAGCGTGATAAAATCAAAAGCTTGGCCGCAGAACTGCTAGTCAGGTTTGAGGACCTGTTTGGCGAGCATTTTGTTGGCCCTGAAAACTGGCTTTTCTTACCGGAGAAAGATCTGCCCATTCGAAGATTGGCTGAGGCTCACTATTCGCTCAAACAACTGGCTACTGGTGTGTTCTCGCATCTACCCCACCACAACACCGAGTTTTACGAGTGGTCCGCTTTTTCTTCGATCGGCATCCTTGCCGGGAAACCTGCTTTCGAACGTTTCAGTCCAAGCGTAGTGAAAACAGAGGTGGTTTCCGTTCCACGCCTCGGTAGAAAACTACGCGCTGTTACAGCCGGAAACGACATCGCTGGAATCCAACTCGGGGTCGAAGCTGCTACCTTCGAAATTAAGGGCCATTTGAACATCGAGGAGATCGCTGAACCCGATCAAGTGTCTGGCCTAGTAAAAAATGCGGACATATTTTGTGGGATCGTACCAATAAGGAGCGCAAAGCACTCGATTAAAGATAAAGAGATCCAAGTTTTCGAGCGCATGAGACATGGTATTGAAAACACTTCTCCTCGCAGCTTTTTTCTTGAGTGCGGCTCGCCATTGCTACTTCCGGTCAACAGAGGATTTTTGCAAAAGCAGAAGCTTGAATTCGCAAGACTAGGGTACTGGACATCAGAGTTCCACCTCAACTCCCGCGACTTCGGACTTTGCCAGGACAGAAAGCGCTCATATGTCATCGGAATAAAGCGCTCACTTCGATCAAAATTCGAAATGCAACAAATAGAGCTCAATCTAGCCGAAGATACGGAAGCGCTCATTCAGGCTGCGTTAACGAAAGATTTTTCGCGCGGTAGTGAAGGGTCGGAACAGGAAAAGCGTGCTATGGGCACAAACGTTGATCGGATTATTCATCAGTTCGGCGTGCGGTTCAGACAACTCGCTCCTGATTTGGATAAGTTGATCTACCGGCCTAAAGATCAGGTCCCTGACGAGTTGAGGAAAAGACCACTTACCGCCGCGCAAATCGAAGAAAGAAAAAATAAGATCAGAACGCCTTCCGTTAGCAAGCGATATTTCGACGCGCTTCAGCAAGCTGGCTTAGGGATTGAGTTTCAAAACGTTGCATCGTCTCTCAGCGCTTACTCGGTGCCACTGTCAGTATCGGTTTTGAAAGTTCTTCAAGGTTTACCGGCCGACTGGGTACCGCCCGCGGACTTAGAACCAGTCCGAGAGGTATGCCAGACAACGCCCCCGGTTATAGCTCGAGCACTCGCACAAGCTTTGCATCAAACCTTGACCAATGAGATCATAAGTCTGAGCGATGCAGCTAAACTACCTCTGGAGAAGGCGCAACGGCGATCGTCGACCTTCAGGATAGGTATTGCGCAAGCAGTCCAGCCGAAGCATTTCATCGCTGAAGACTGGAAAGCAGAATGGCTCCGTCACCACTGATCTAGATTTTCGGCTCTTGTCGTGGATTTTCCTTAAACGTGAATACACCAAGGAAATAATTGGTGAGGAAGTCTGGATTGTCCGGCGGAAATGTTGCGACCTTCTCAGCATTCATAAAAATAGACGCGATGCCTGGCTCGAATGCCACGCGCCAGTCTACGCCCACCGAGCTTGTGAACTCATAGCCTTCAACTCCTTCGTGGCGTTCGCACAGGACCTCCACGCCTTCCTGCATGCAGAGAGCCTCTGTAAGGTAGGGATAGGCCATAGCAAAATTGTCGTTCCATGTTTCCTTGCCGAAACCTGCGCCATTGTACGCGAGTTTGGCGTTGGTCAATTCCCGCTCAATGCACTCCATGGCCAGGTCGGTATCTTGCGTGAGATATTCAACGGATTCCTCGTCGTCAAAGCAATGCCATGTCCAGTCGTTGGCTCCGATCTCCACCTCTTCGTACTCGTCGGTGACTAACCAAACGCCGTCCCAGTCATCACGCGGTTCTTCGTTGCGAAATTGCAATTCGACCGGAAGAAAACGGGTACGCGCTTTGTCCTCAAAACGAATTTTGAGCAATTGGTGCTCGACTACAATTTTCGGCTTTACACCAAACGTTTCGAAAAGATGCCCAAAGCGGGCGTTGAGTTCAGCGACACGATTGAGCGCGGGGAAGGCCATAAAATTTCATCCGGACTAAGATTTTCTCCAGACTCGTTCTTAGCTTTGCAAGGAACCATCACGCATTGGCCACAAAATCCATTTTCTTCGGACTGCTGCGAAGTGGATCACACTAAGTTAACTATGATGACAATTTTAATAAAATTTTCTCAAAACACGCTGGACGGAATTCAGAAACGATGTGAGCATGCAAACCTGTATCAACGGATGAACGAGCAATGTTCTCTCTTCGAATAATACCTATGGGCAAGCAGACCCACTGAACCCGTTAGCGGAACATTCGCTCTTCGGGCTGGCAGTGTCGTAATTTATGCACGCTTACCATCAAGGTCGTTCGAAAATGGTTGTACACTTTCCCAAGCAGGAAACCATGTGCGTTTTCCGTCATTCAAGAAGGTTTCTTACGCGAACCTTCGCCGACATTTCGCACGTCATTAACTCGAAAACTCATTTCCCCCAAAGACGTTTGCCCTCTCTGTGGTCGATATTGTGCCTCGACCGAAACGTGAGGCAGAGACATGCTGACGAAAAAAGACACCCTGAGTACAACGCTCAGTAAGGTCTTCGAAGGCACGATCTTCTTCATCGACGGTCAAGGTGACATCACATCCCTTAAGCCATCAGGAGAGTTCGTTATGGATTTCAAATTTGTGCAGTTCGCGGACTGCAATCAATCGTGCCCTACCCAAAATGTTTTCGTTGAAGCCTCAGGCGGAAAAATTGTCGTGAATGTTGAGACGACAGACTTCCCGCCATCGCTTCTTGAAGAAGACCCAGAATTCCATTTGCTTTTGACCAATGCCCTGCCGCCGGCCAAACTTCCCAATGTCCGATCGAGCGCCCGTCGCGTTCGTCCAGGTCGTGGGCACCCTTGGCGTCCTCTCAATTCGAGTGGCAAGCACTCAAAATAAACCACCGCTTGCGCAATCGACCCGTAAACTTTGGGAGTCCGTGATGCCTCGTAATGAAAGTGCCGTCAGCACAGTTGCGATCATGAAACGTGAGATCGATCATCGCGACCGTCGTGATCGCCGGTTTGGGAATGCG
Organism: Agrobacterium sp. DSM 25558; assembly: GCF_900100825.1. NCBI lineage: Bacteria > Pseudomonadati > Pseudomonadota > Alphaproteobacteria > Hyphomicrobiales > Rhizobiaceae > Agrobacterium > Agrobacterium sp. DSM 25558. The sequence goes on from NZ_FMUD01000050.1 coordinate 27,211, forward strand.
CATGCGCACCATCGCCAGCGCGACACCCGCACGCTCAATTTTCACATCGATACGACAGTAACGGCGCCTTGGGACCATGCGCCGTGGATGCCACCAATGGAACATCAGGGAGCCCGAAACGTCGCCAAAAATAGCGACTCTACGGCTCGCGGTTTCACTATCTTTAACAACGAGGAAATCCAGCACGAGAGCGGAAATGAGCATGCGCTTTCGACGATCCTCCAAGCTCGCCAGGATGTTGCTGTCTTGAAATCACAGTGGCCAGTGATCCGCTATATCGACCAAGACAACGTCATTCGCCGACACACGATCGACTACTCAGTCGTATTTAAAACAGGAAAGTCCATCGCCATTGCGGTGAAACCGGAGAAACACCGCATCAGCACCGAAGCGCTCATGCGTCGAATTTCAAAAACAGGGGATTACACAAACATTGATAGCTTCAAAGTTGTGACCGAAGCCTACGCAACAAAGGGTCGCTTTGCAAATGCCCGTCACGCATTGTGGTCCCGCGACTACCACGACGATCAGGAAATGGACCGGACACTCTCACTCTTCAAGAAGCATTCGAGTATGCACGTCTGGGAGTTCTACGAAGGCGCAAAAAACTGGATGCGCTTCGCAGCGATCTGGCGTCTTGTCGATCTCGGGTACGTCTTGCCAGCATTTCCGGCGGACCATGTAACCGATCTTAGCCGGCTGATTAAAACCAACTAATCCAACCCAACATTCAAATTTTTCACCAAGGCTAATGCCCGGGTACGGCGAAGCCATGTCTAAAGGAAACACGCTTATGAATATGCTCCCAGTAAAACTGAACTACATCAAAATCGACGTCTCAAAAAGTTCGCGAGTGACCTTCGAGGGAGTCAACTGGACTCCGAAATATCAAGACAAAGGTGGATATCACCTGTGCGCTGAGCTTGATCCAAACATTAATACCTACCTCACCTATCAGGAGCTTTATAATGAAGTGACTGCAGGAACAGCAGAGGTCCACTACGATTACCACACAGCGCCTATGGCCTATGCACGTTCCAAGTTCGGTGAGAAAGGCCTTCTCGAATTTAAATCCGAGCATGTCGAACTGGCTCTGGTTAAAGAGCAAATTATCAACTTTGTGGAAAAAAAGGTCCTCGACAACGGCGGAAAGTCGCTTTCTCGCAAAGATCTTGCCGACGCGTTGAGTGCCGCAATTGAGAAAATCAATAACGCATCCAAGACTGAAGCGACATCGAGCAACTATTCTAATAAGGCCGTTACCGCTAAAAGTTACCGCGCCCCATCAATCAAAACGTTTCTGAAATATTGGGCCGAATACGTCTTTTGCGAGCGTGACGTGCGGGCTTTGGTCCCGCGCCATCGTGGTCCAGGACCTCGGAAACTCACGGCAGTTTGCCCAGAAAGCCTTGGCATCTGGACGCGCTTTGCTCAAGAGTTCGCCAGTTCCCGCAAGCCAACGATGCAGAAGCTCCGCCATGACTGCATCATTCATATCAATGAACTTAATAAAACGCGGAAAGCTTCAGAACACCTGAAAATTCCTGGTCGTAAGCGGTTCGAGAATATTATCCGGGCGCTGGATAAGTTCGACGTCATGGCTGCTCGCGACGGCATGGCAAAAGCACGTGCAATGTATCGTCCCCAAATGACCGGATTCGACGCCGTGCGTCCCGGCGAGCGTGTCGAATTCGACACGTACCTGCTGCACGCGCAAACATGGCTTGAAGTTGAGGATGTGTGGAAACTGCTGACTGAAGAAACCCGCAAACGGTTGATTAAGGACCGCATCTATATCTGCATGGTGCGTGATGCCGCGACGGGCTACATGCCCGCGATTACGGCATCATTGAAAGACAACTCTGAGACCGTGATCAAGACGCTGGACATGGCTCTTAGTGACAAAACGGACATTGCGCGTTTGGTCGGTGCGGAAACCGATTGGTACGGCGGCGTGGCATTTCAAAATGCCTACACCGATAACGGCACGCCGTACATCTCAGCAGCAACACACAAAGCGTTTCGCGCCGCTGGGGTACAGCTCACGCATCCTCCTGCAGGACAGCCATGGCATCGCGGATTCATCGAGACAATCTTTGCAACCATTTCTGGCCATTTGCTCCAGTATTTCGACGGAGGTACTTCGTCTGGTGTCGATGCAAAAGGAGATTATGATGCCAAGGCTAACGCAACTCTGACCGCAGACGAGGTCATCGCTCTCATCATTCGCGTGATCCTGGACGTCTACCACCACAAGATCAACGTGCGTACTGGTGAAACGCCCCATAATGCATGGGTGAAATACCTGCAGGAGACCGGCGTACGCTATGATGTCGATCCCCATAAGCGCCGTCACGTCTTTGGCATGCCGTTGCAGCGTAAGATCCAGCCTGACGGCATGTATGTCTGGGGTATCCGGTTCCAATCCGCGCAGCTCCAGACATGGCGCCAAAAAGACGGCTCAGATGCCACCTTCCAAGTCCGGGCTCACAAGTCTGACCTTCGCTGGATCTCCGTCTTGACGAGCGATGGTTGGATTACAGTACCCAACCGCATCGACCTGAAGGAAAAAGTGAGCATCTACGAATGGGCTGCCGCACGCCAGATCGTAGAAAACGGCGCGAGTGACGCTCAGATGCCATACCTCGAACGAATGGAACGTGCGCTGAACAATCTGCGCTCCACAGGTGAAGCTGCGGCACTTCGGGCAAACATTTCGCCCCACGCTCCTTCAGACGAAGAGTTTGCCAAGCGTCAATCCAAGCTTTTCGAGGGCCTCAAGCTTTCTGCGCCCGATAAAGGCTGGAATATCAAGCCCGTCACAGTCGCGGAAGATCCGCTGCTCACGGGAGGCATCGCTGCAAAAGTCCTCATCGCTTCGGAGGACGATAATAACGATCCCGTCGAAGAGAGTGCGGTGACCACTGAAACGCCGGTTGAGCCGGACGGCGACGTGGAAAACCACTTTTCTGAATAATCAGTACCGCCCAAAATTATCAGGAGATAACTATGTTCAATACTGTTGTGACCGCGAAAATGGCTCGCAAGCTCGCTCTGGATTCGGTGTTTATGGAGGTGAAAGACCGCGATCAAGAATTTGCATGGCACATGCGCAAAATCAGCGAAAATATCGAGGCACGCCGACTCGGGGGCGGTGTAAAACAGTGCGCCTTGGTAATCATTGGAGCGTCGGGCTCCGGCAAATCAAAACTCTTGTCGCATCACTTGAAGCAATTTCCTCGTTTCGGTGCATTCGAGTGCGGTCAGTACGTTGAAGGGTCACGGTCCCTTTGGATCGAGGCGCCCGGCGTCTGCAACACCAAAAGTTTTGCTATCGCTCTTCTCTGGGCCATTGGCATTCGTGCGAGAAGCGCGACACCCGAATTCGAACTCTATCACATCCTGAAATATAACCTTATGAAACTCGGAATCGAGTGCGTCATCGTCGATGAGATGCAGCACGTTGTTCGTGGCGCACAGGAAGCGAAAATCAAAAAAGTCCAAGATGTTTTGAAGAGCCTTCTTCAAATCGACGACTGGCCGATTCACTTCATCTTGGCTGGCACCGCCGACGTCAAAAACTTCCTTGAGGGCGACCGCCAACTCGCAAATCGCTGTCGCGTCATGCGCCTCTTGCCAGTGCCGCTCAACGGCGGGACACCGTTTGTAGACCGCGTTATCAACGAGATCCTGGTTAAAAAGGCCGGCTTGAAAATTGGCTGGACGAATTCAGACAACGTTCAGGGACGTCTCATCAAGGCGTCGTCAGAAGCGATGGGCACCTTGATCTCAATTGTCCGCGAAGCTTGTTTCCTCGCCATCGACGAGGACCGTGACACGGTCACCGTCAACGACTTTGCACAAGTCTATCGCGTCAACACTGGCTGCGTGAAAAACGACAATATTTTTACTGCCGCGGCTTGGGAGACACTAAAGCCCTCGAAAGCCGTTTCTGACTTGTTCACCTCGGAGTAAAGACAAATGGCTGGAACTGCACCTATCACGCTCCCTCACCTTCCTGAGCCAAAGTCCGACGAGACGGCTGGCAGCTATATGGTTCGCATTGCGTGGGCAAACGGCTTTTCCTCCGCAGATCGTTTTCTGCGAGTCCTGGGCCTTCCGCGCGACAACGTCCATCTGTTTTCAGATGATCTGGTGTCAAGGTTGTCAGAGACGACAGGGCTGTCGCCCGAAACCCTGAAGCGGTTTTCAGCTCCAAGCGGCAGTATAATCCCATATGGCGATGACTTCATCAAAAGATCGCACGTAAGTGCGATAGGCGTTCGCTTCTGCCACGATTGCTTGGCGTCAGAAAAAGGTAATGGTGGATATATCCGCGGCACCTGGCAGTGGCAGATGATCTCGCATTGCCCTCACCACGGTCGCCTTCTGAGGTATGACCCTCGCGGAATTATGCAGCTCTCTGATTTCAGCGAGTTGCTTTCGAGTGAAGCCGAGGCCGCAATTGATCTGGATGAAAGCGACGCGTATTTTACGGAGCGTCTTCTTGGGCGGCAACACGAAGGCTTCCTTGACGACCTTCCTGCTTATGTCGCCGCTGAACTGTGCGCCCTTGTCGGCCATTTCAGTATCGGGTCAAAGACAGGATCTTTCAGCGAACGCATAAAGGATGGCTTTACAGATCCGACGGTTCGCCGGGAAGGATACGCTATCGCGGCCCATGGTCGCGGCGCGATTGATGACGTGATGACAAACTTCGTTAAGGTCGCCAGTAAAACGGTGACGTACCCCCGACGCATTTACTCACCGCTGCTTTACTGGTGGAAGGTCAATAAACATTTGCCTGCCTACACACCTGTCATGAAGATGTTCCAAGAACACGCGGAAATGAACATCCCGCTTGAACGTGGAGATACTTTCATCTGGACCGTGCCCAAGCGGAATGTTCACACCATCGCCTCAGCGGCAAAAGATTACGGCCTCTCGGACGAACGTGTCCAACGCATACTGGAAACGAAATTTGATACACCAGATCTTCCTCGTTTTTTCAAACGCGATGAAATCCATCACTGGCTTCTTGAGGGTTCTGCGTATGTCACGACGTCAGATGCCGCAAAGACGCTCGGCTGTTCGATGAAAATCTGCGACGACCTGATAAAAAACGATTGCCTCGCCACCGTCGCCAACCGGGACTACGATGGGCGCGTCTTCCGCCTGATCCACAAAATCGAAATTGAGCGCTTCGCCAAACGACTGGCTGATGTAGCTCGAAAGGATGTTGACGTGAAAGCATTGGTGCCTGCAAGTCTGATCTACAAGTCATGTACAATTAAGATCGCCGACATCCTCAAGCTCGCATTTGACGGCCACGTCCAAAACATCGGCTTTACCGGTGAGACACCCAGGATCGAAAATCTCTACTTCGACCGCACCGAAATCTTGAAAGCCCGCAAGGTTTTGCTGACAAACCTCGAAAACGAAGCAACTGAAGACGACACCATTGACATCAAGTCGGCCGCGCGGCGCCTGCATTTTACTCTCTCAACAATGCTCGAAGTTACGAACCTCGGCCTCATCCGCTTGATCGAAAAAGAGGATTCCAATTGGAAGGGTCGCCCACGTAAGTTGGTGAAACTGAGCGAAGTTGACGAGTTCGCAGCGCATCATATCTCCCTTGACAAGCTTGCAACCAATAACCAAACCGACCGTGCGACCATGCTGGACGCCCTGACCTCTAAAGGCATCCGACCAATCTTCGAGGCACGCTTCCGCGCAGCGAAGGTCTATAAGAAGTCGACACTGTCTCAGCACGGATATTGAATCAAACTCACAAATTTGACTTCCGCAGGAGTCCCTCGCGGGGGCTCCGACACGCGAAGTCCAGTCCAGTGTTTTTCATAAAACGCGGATCTTAAGTCAAACAGCAAGATTCGACGGGTTACCCTTGCTTAGGAACGCGGCTCGCCATATCCAGCTACGTCCACAAGAGTCCACTTTCACC
>NZ_FMUD01000087.1:0-1140 GCF_900100825.1 Agrobacterium sp. DSM 25558
GACGATCAAGTAAAAGCAGGGTCTGTTTTTGCGATTGCGTTGAGGATGGTTATGAGCTTTCGGATTGTTGCGACGATGGCGATCTTAAAGGTTTTTCCGTTGCTGCGCAGGCGCTGGTAGAAAGTGCCGAGAATGGGATCCTTGATCTTGATTGCGCTCAGCGCGGCCATGTAGGCAATGTCGCGCAGATGCTTGCGTCCTCCAGAGCATTTGCCTCTGCGGTTCGAACTGCCGGATTGGCGCGCATGGGGAGCAACGCCCAGAAGGGCTGCAATGGCCTTCGACGAGACGCTCCCCAGTTCGGGCAGGTCGGCAAGCAGCGCGGTTGCCAGCACCGGACCGACACCTGTGACCTTGCACATCCTGTCGTGACGCTTGCGCAGGCTCGGCGTTGCCTTGAGCAGATCACGCATGGCGGTATCCAGCGTCGCAATATCCGCAGCGATGATGCGCAGGCGTTGTTCCAGCATATCGCGCACCAGCGGCTCTTCAATCGTATCGAGCTGGCTTATCAGACCACTCTTTTCAGCAACCAGCCTGCGCCGATGGGCTGAAAGCGCGCTTAGGCGGTCGCGGGCCGGGTCCGGTCCACCATAGGCAACGAGCCTGTCACCTGCCGTTGCTAGGTAACGAGCGATCATGGCAGCGTCGATCCTGTCAGTCTTGGCCAGTTGCCCCATGGCGGTGGCAAAGCTGCGAACCCTTGCGGGTGGCAGGATATAGACCTTAACACCTGCGGCATGCAGACTGTCAGCCAGCCTGCGCTCATAACCGCCAGACGCCTCCAGCCCGACGACGACGGGTCCGAGCGCCTGAATGCGCTTGATAAGGGCTGTAATCTGCTCCGGTGAACTGCCTGTACTCCAGTGCTTTCCCGCAGGATACGCGCAGACATCGAAGCGGGCTTTGGAAATGTCGATACCAACAACGGTAAGTTCCTGTATCATGGCCTTGCTCCCAGTCTTGTGGTGCGGGCGAAAGCCCGATCAACCGTTCGGGGTCAAAGGGAGCAGGCAGGGCCTTGCTTGATGTCGGCTCTTTCAAACCGGTGCGGAAATACGGCCTCCTGCCTGCATTGACCGGGATGCGCGTCCCGGTCAATGCAACAAGTAAACCACATTTCGTCCACACAAGTGCGGG
>NZ_FMUD01000051.1:0-32208 GCF_900100825.1 Agrobacterium sp. DSM 25558
ATCGAGGCTGTGGACATCGCTTACATACGCGCGGCGCGGGCGCTTTTGGACTGGAGCATAGAAGACTTGTCGGCGAAGGCAGCCGTTTCCGTCTCGACAATCCGGCGCCTGGAGCTTGGTGCCGGTAAAAGGACGAGGCTTCTTCATATGGAGGCAATCCGCAAAGCCTTGGAACAAGGTGGTATACGGTTCGGACATGGCCTGAATGCTGAAATAACCATTAGCCTGGCCAAAGGGATGTCGTAGAGATCAGAGTGTACTTCGTCATGAAAACTGTGCTTGCGACGATTAACTGATCACTTTTTACTTGCGAAGGTCTTGGTTTACCCCCTCGCATGATACGGCGGACATTTGCGCCGAAATCCCAACCGGTATCACCCCACCGCTTGTCGATCCAGTTCAGCATCACGCTGAACTGCAACCCGACCGAGATGCGTATCGAGGCTCTCCGACCCGTAACGCTGGCGAACGTGGCAACCATTTCCTCGGGCGAGAGAATGTCGCCATTGAGATGAATTGCTGCGCCTGATGTAAAGCTCAACGGCTCGAAAGTCTGTCTGAATAGGAATACATGAACTACCTCCTGATGGTCCAAGTTTTTGTCAGCATCCCAAGGGGTGAATGTTCGGTGCTAATTGACACAATGCCCCTGTCATCGCCCCTAAAGCACTGCAACTCATCCCGCTATTGCGCGCACCGTTCGCTGTCTTTAGCGCTTTGTCTTCCGTTTCGAACGACAAGACACCATAACAAGTCCGAATGTTTCGTCTGGCAATCTCCAATATGTCAGGTCTAAACGTTCTTGATTGGAAACATGTCTTCTCCGTAATGATGAAGCCTGGTGTGATGCCGACGGCACAACCACCTTACCTTTAGAGGCTCGTCGTATTGGTCGTGATGTGCATCAACAGCATCGCTCCCGCAGACCTCGCAAGTCTGTTTTTCCAACTCGCCTGTCTTTACAGCGCGTTGCACAGCAAGGTGAGCATCGTATTTTGCGGGATTGGCTCGACGCCAATTTGCTTGACGGGTGTCGGTCTTGAGCATGGCCGCATCCTGCCTTGTATAAATCCATCATTTGGTCTGACGATGAATAACATGCCTTCGTGTCTTTATGAACGTGGAAACAAACTTGAGAGTTACGTTTCTTAAGGTATTCGGACGAGTCGGCTGATCGGCGAGGTGTCGGCGACGCTGACATCCGCTCCCATCCACGAGATGGCCGCTCCAACACCCTACCCATGTGAGTGGATCGACAGCTATATCCGCAGGTTTGCTGAGCGGTATGAAGTTTCAATCAAGACATCCTGCCGCAATGGTCTGGGTGGCGACATCGACCTCGATACTTTTACAGACGACCCGGATCGTGCCGTGCTTCTCCGCCTCTCGTCAGGTACGGGAGCCGCTGATGCAACTGAGAAACATGAGTCGACTGCGATCAGAGCGCCGATCGAAGACCGCGCTGTCTATTCTTGTCGTGACTACCCAAAAATGATCCAGAAATGGCCTTCCGGAGTTTAAAGACACATGCTATTTATGGACATACTTTAGAGACGAGTGGAGACGCCAACGATCGTCAATTTTCCACCTGTCCATAAACCGAGCGTTTTAGAGACGAAAGAAACGAAGATCATGCCTGACGTTCTCGGTTACGCGCGCGTCTCCACCAAAGATCAGGATCTCGAAGTTCAGCGCCGCCGTCTGCGTGACGAGGCCGGCGCGATCCAGGTGTTCGAAGACGTGATTTCCGGCAAGAACTTCGAGCGACCCGGTTTGGCCGAACTCCTCAAGTTTTCTCGCAAGGGCGATATTATTTGCGTCGTCCGTCTTGACCGCCTCGGCCGTTCGCTGAAAGAACTGCTTGAAACGGTTGATGATCTCAAAGCACGTGGGCTGGCGTTCCGCTCTCTGGAAGAGCGGCTCGATACGTCGTCAGCCGCTGGCGAACTGGTGTTCCATGTCTTTGGTGCCATCGCCCATTTCGAGCGCCGGCTGATCGTTGAGCGAACCCGCGACGGTATTGCGGCGGCTAGAGCACGCGGCAAAAGGCTTGGTCGGCCAACGCTTGATGGAGACAAACTGGCCTCTGCCCTGAAGCTCATTGACGCCGGCGTTCGGCCAGCCCAGGCCGCCAAGCAACTCGGGCTTGGCCGATCTACACTTTATCGGGAGTTGGCCGGTTCCAGGTCCTCTGCTCCCGATACGCCAGCCTCCATACGAACCGGAGTGACCGTTGATACCGATTGATCCTTGCTCCGCTGTTCCTGAGGATTGGGAGCAGCAGGTTTCGACCATTGTTAAAGAAAGCCCTATACTGGCAGGATTGCTCGCCCGATGGCAGGACATTGACTTGCCGGACTGCTGGTTATCGGGAAGTGCGCTTGCCCAGACCCTGTGGAATCAGACTTTTGGGTTCGCTCCTGATCGGGGCGTTACCAAGATCGACCTTGTGTATTTCGATCCCGCCAACACGGGTGGAGGGCGGGAGGTTCGGCAGGCCAAACGTGTCCGATCGCTTTTTCCCGAAATTCCCATATGGATCGATGCGAAAAATCAGGCTCGCGTCCACTTCTGGTACAAGGAGAAGTTCGGCTACACGATCCCACCCCATCGCTCGTCAAGAGCAGCGATCAGCACGTTTCCGACAACCGCAAGTTCGATCGGGATCCGGCCAGAAGCTGGAAGGCTGACTATATTCGCTCCATTCGGGGTGGCCGATCTTCTAAGCTGTACTGTGCGACCAAACAAAACTCAGATTACCCGGGAAATCTACGATTCCGAGATCGCCCGCTGGCGAAAAGTCTGGCCTGGTCTTCACATCATCGATTGGAACGAAAGCTGAGAGACCGTACATCATCGACTTTAGTGCCCCGCCGATTGTTTGCCCTATCGGAAAACCCTCGTTTTCCGATACCAGTTGACGATGCAATCAAAAATCATATTATGATCTCAATGTAATCTTTTGGGCCGGAGAGCTATCATGGCGAGCGTCACTGTCAGAAACCTGCCCGACGAGGTTCATCGTGCGCTCCGTGTGCGCGCGGCATCCCATGGCCGTAGTACCGAGGCTGAAATCCGCGACATCCTAGAGGCTGTTGTAAAGCCAGAAAAACGCATCCGTATGGGCGATGCACTTGCTGCGATCGGACGAGAAGTTGGCCTTACTGACGAAGACATGGCATATTTCGAACTGGACAAGACACCAGCCGAGCCGATGAGCTTCGAATGATTGTCCTCGATACGAACGTCATTTCGGAAGCGATGAAGCAAACGCCTCATCCAGACGTCACAGCCTGGCTGAACCAGCAACCCGCCGAGACACTGTTTCTTACGAGCATCACGATGGCGGAACTGCTTTTCGGGGTCGCTTCCATGCCTGAAGGCCGCCGCAAAAATGGCTTGGCAGAGACCTTGGAGACACTGCTTCTCAAGCTTTATCATGAACGAGTGCTCCCATTCGACAATGATGCCGCGCGGCACTACGCGCGGCTCGCGACTGGAGCACGAACGGCAGGGAGAGGTTTTCCAACGCCGGACGGTTACATCGCCGCGATCGCGAGCGCCAAGGGGTTCATGGTCGCCACCCGTGACACCGGCCCGTTCGAGACTGTTGGATTGAACGTCATCAATCCATGGGTGGCACTGATATAGGATGACCAAAGCGATGAGTGCTGAAACAAAGGAACTCAGGGGAAATCATGTCTAAGTATCGCATCGTTTCGGCACGCCCAAAGAATGCCAATGGTCATCTCAATTCGCAATTCAAGATGTACATGATGGATGAAAAGATAGGTAGCTGGACGTTAAACGGCTGGAAGTCGATCGCTGATGTGAACAATTTACTGCAAGATGGTCATGAAGTTCTGACGGGAAAAGTTACCAATGGGAAAATGAGCAGCGGTGCGGCGGTAGAGCTTGAGTTGCGCATTGCCAAGAATGACACCAAGTACAAAATCAGCGATATGCCTGAGGACTAATCTCCAGGATTGGAATTTGTCTGGACTGTGGAACTGCACCGCAATCAAAGTTAGCCGAAACCCTGCCTGCTCTCATCTGCCGGGCTCTGATAGCTCCTTCGCCAAATGTTGCATGAACGAGCGCGTATTATCGAAAATATGCATCGCTCGTTCGGTATCATACCGTTCCAATTGATGCATAGCGTGATTACGCCAGGCGTTCTTTATGAAGCGCAGATGGACACCGGCCTCAGCCGCCCATTGCTCCTGCTCGCGTCCATCGACCTTGCGTCGCACTTCCCTGAGTTTGCTTTCGATCGCATTGAGCACCGTGTTCCAGTTCTCGCCTGCTGGAACGTCGAACCGTTTGGCTAATGCTTCAAGTCCAGCTTCAAGCACGCGCATCAAATGCATGACTGTTGCCGTCCACCGGCTCAACGCCAAGCATCTGCCGGCCTCGACGATATCATGGCTCACAGCCGGGAATGCTTCTTCTACCTCATCCCCGAACGGCGGCTTACCGGAAAAATAGCGGGCGCTGGAAGGAGGAAAGGCAAAGAGTAGGCGTTCTTCCATCTCATCCTGAAATGCCGAGATCAGTATCGAGATTTCACTAACTACGAGGCTCAGCCTGTCAGGTGAGAGACCGAGATGGAACGGTGCCACAATATCCACATTTTGTACTAATCGACCGGAGCTCGCACGTGCCGCTGGCATATTTAGGGTATCTGCAATGACACCAAGCCGGCGCGAGCACTCGCGGATTCCGGAAAACAATTGGATATCTATTGCCCCCGCGCGTTTACTTTCAATGGCTTCGGTCCGCATGAGCACCAGATGCTTGTGTGCTCCAGATAGGTATGTCAGCGAGGCCAATAGGTGATGGACGTCAATCCGGATCATGTTCTAATGCCTTGTGAAACGGTACGATGGCGTGCCATCCAGAAGGCGAGGATTAGCGTTCCCGCCAGTTTAGTCGCCTCGAAGAATCGATCGACTGCCTCGAAGTACGTCTCCTCCGATCGAGACGGATCATGACCGCTGATCTGGAAATAGGCGATGCGTGTTTCATCATCTGTCCGGGTAATCGAAATGTCGAAATGCCTGCCAGATAGATGGATGAAATCAGAGGTGCGCTCGTACACCGAACTGATCCAGGGATGCTCTTCCGCCAGCTTCTTCCGGATGTGGACGTCCGAAAGCTCGTTCCCATCCCGGTCCTTGAGTCGATTGAACTGCTCGCCATCCAACACAGCTTTGCAGACCACATCCGGGTCATTGACGAACGATAGTGCGTTGACCTGCATTGCGGTGTCGAGCTGCAAACGCAGGGTAGCGGCTGCGCAGGGGAAACTGCGCGCCTTAATCGAATCTCGGAAGTCGAACGCTTGGGCCAGCGTCCGGCGTAAGGCACGAATGATGAAAAAGTCAGCGTGTGACAGACCGGCTCTCGCACCAAAGATGGTCGCACCAAAGATGGCGGTACCATTCCGGATTAATTCATTCTCAAACTGTTCAATCCGATCCAGTCGATCGGTGAGATTAAGATCAGTCATTGACGCTCCTGTCGCCCTTATCGTCCTATAGGATGACGAATACATTATTCTATCCCATCTCAGCGTGCGCCAATATTCGAAGCTATTCAGCCTGTATGACGAGCCCACCCCTATTGGCATGCTTTGCCGGGGCACTCGCTATTCGGTCTTCCACCGAGTGGTTTGATGTCACGCCGCGCACGCTGGCGCATCCTGAGATACACGACTTCGCAGTACTCTGGGGCGAGGACCATGACGAGCGCGTAATTAGGGCGGTCGAGCCTCCCGACCAAAGCGCGATAGCAATCTATCCGTTGCAAACCATCGACAATCCGTTCACCATGAGGTTGTCACCTATGTCTTAGGTACGAGATGTTACCTATGTCTCCGGGTCGGACAACGGCTTACTCTACGCAGTTGAACGGATTCGAACCCACGACCCAGAAGTTTCGCTGTTGAGCGTAGTGCGCCCGTCATAGTCGGAAACGAAATGCTGCTGACGCCAAAGCCCATTTGCTGAAGCACGAACCGGCCGCCTAAGCCGATGGCAAAAAGTGCCATAGCCAAGATGAAGAGAACGCCAAGCAGCGGCTTCCAGATTCTGAAGGGAGCCGCCGACAGCGAGACGAACGGCCATAGCCGATCACGGGCAGCGGCGCGCAACATGTTCTTAAAAGCGGTCCATGCCAAGCGTCGCTCGTCTAATGACGCGACTTCCCGCGCCGTTGCTGTTCCTGCCGTGTTGGCCGGCTGTGATGAATGCTCGTCCTCGTCTTCCAACACCATGCGGATGGCGCGTTCGCGGACTTCAGGTGAAAACTTGTTCGCTGTCTTGCTCATAATGGCTCCACTCTCTCAGAAGTTGGAGCCTCCGGCAAATCCGGTGCGGTTCATTTGCGGATTATTCAAAAGATGTGAGAGACATGGCGTTGTTAATTGGGGCGAAAAATCTGACCCCTGGCAAGGAATACGTTAGCAAAATCGTTGCCGATGCAATTTGGCAAGAGCGCCAGCGTTGGATCGAAGACATTTTGGCACAAGACATTTCAAAAGATCTGCATTTGCCGGACAAGACGCTACGCGTCGGATCAAACGTATCGGTTCGGGCAAGATGCATAGCCGTCTGCGCAAATGCCTTAAACTCATTGAGCAGGCGTCGGACGTTCCATTTCGATGACGTCCGCGCATGCCCACAGATTAACGGCACTGAGCAGTGCGTCATTGAAAACTGAACCGAATTTCCCGTATTCTTGCCGCCGTCGATATCTATTTTTACAATGCAAGACATCACATGCGTAATGTATCTCCGGAATTCTACCAGTGCAGGTGATATCACCCGCCCTTTTGTATCAAAGTTCAAGATTATTATGCCTAAAACCCATTTTCTTTCGTTGATAGTGATGTTTGCGTGAAATGTTAAATTTATAATTAAATAGTCTTTAATAATATTATATACATATTCGCATATTATTTTTGGTTTTCGCCATTAATATCCTTGGAGGATTGCTTGTGAGTATTCTTGATCGTGGTGCAAATGCTGTCGCGGTTCTTGCCGCTCTTTCCAAATCTCAGGCGATGATCGAGTTTGATCTCTCCGGAAAAATCCTCAACGCGAACGATAACTTCTGTCAGGCACTCGGATACGAGCTTTCTGAAATAGTTGGTAGACACCACTCCCTGTTCGTCGATCCGAGCTTTGCCCAGTCTACCGACTACAAAGTATTCTGGAGGAAACTTGCCGCAGGAAAGTTTGATCAGCAACAGTACAAACGGATCGGGAAAGGCGGAAAGGAAGTCTGGATCGAAGCATCCTATAACCCGGTAATGCGAAGGGGAAAGCCTGTGAAAGTCGTCAAGATCGCCACCGACATCACCAATCAGAAATTGAAGGCAGCGGAAGACGCAGGTAAGATCGACGCACTGTCTCGCGCTCAGGGTATTATCGAATTCACGCCAGCCGGCGAGGTCCTGACCGCTAACGAGAATTTTCTGTCCGCTCTTGGTTATTCGCTTTCGGATATTCAGGGCAAGCATCATTCGATGTTTTGTGATCCTACCTATACGGCATCAACCGCCTATCGCGATTTCTGGAAAAGCCTTGCTGACGGAGAGCTTTCGGCAGATGAATTTATGCGTATTGGCAAAGGCGGACGCAAGGTCTTTATCCAAGCTTCGTACAACCCTGTCTTTGGCCTGAATGGTAAGGTCTTCAAGGTGGTGAAATTCGCCACGGATGTCACTGACCGTGTTGCAAACGTCGAAAGGCTCGCAGGCTGCCTCAGTCACCTGGCCGATGGTGACCTGTCTCAGAATATCGAGAAAGCATTTATCCCCTCGCTCGACCGACTGCGCACAGATTTCAACGCTGCTTCGGGAAAATTGAAAGAGGCGATGTCTAGGGTTGCCGAGAACGCGCGCGCAATCGCTGCGGGTTCAAGCGAAATTCAAACCGCAGCAGACCAATTGGCAAAACGGACCGAGCAACAGGCAGCCTCTGTCGAGGAGACAGCGGCTGCCCTTGAAGAGATCACAACAACAGTCAAGGATTCCAGTAGACGTGCTGAAGAGGCTGGTCATCTCGTGGGGCGTACGCGAGAACATGCCGAGCATTCCGGTCAGGTCGTCAATAATGCCATTGGTGCAATGGATCAGATCGAAACGTCTTCTCGCGAGATATCTAACATCATTGGGGTGATTGATGAGATCGCGTTCCAGACGAATCTTTTGGCTCTGAACGCCGGTGTCGAAGCGGCACGTGCTGGCGAAGCTGGCAAAGGTTTTGCAGTTGTGGCTCAGGAAGTGCGCGAACTCGCGCAGCGTTCTGCAAAAGCGGCCAAAGAAATAAAGACATTGATCACAGCATCAAGAACATATGTCCAAAATGGCGTCTCGCTCGTCACCAAAGCAGGCACTGCCCTGCAGGAGATAGCAACGCAAGTCCACGACATTGATACCAACGTGATCGCCATCGTAGAAGCGTCCCGTGAACAATCAACAGCGCTCGGTGAGATTAACCACGCCGTCAATACAGTTGATCAAGGAACACAGCAAAACGCAGCAATGGTGGAGGAGCAGACCGCAGCAAGCCACAGTCTGGCTCGTGAAGCCGATGCCCTGTTCAAACTTCTCGAACAATTCAAGTTCGACAACGGTGTCAACGTTTTATCAAACCGGGAGCCGTCGCGACGTCCGGTGACAGCGGCTGCAGTACAGCCCACCAGAAAAGCAGCGCCACTTCTGCCAGCGGGTGGTTCTGCTGCACTTGCTGTCAGCGCCTCTGAATGGGAAGACTTTTGATAGAAGCCTTTCGCCTCTGTGGACCCGAGCGACAATGATGAAACGTTCAGCGGCATAAGCAATGCCGCAGGACTGTTACTGCGGCCAAGGTCATTCACGATATTCGCGGATAGGGCCCGCCAGGCGATTCCCTATGCGCCACCTGATGATATTGGCGCGACACCCATCGCAAAACTAGCTATCAGCCATCTTCCTCCCTATGGCCGCTTTTGATCGGGTTTGTCCGGTGGAACAGGCCCGGCCTGTAGGGAAACGATGCATCGATGCTGGCGACAACGGAAGCTGGACGGGTCGAAGCAGGTGCTGTCGGCCCGTTCGTTCATCAGCTCCATGCATGCAGGGGCGGTTTCTCGCCATTTAGGAAATATTTGCCCAGGATGGCGTATTTCCAGCGAACCGGGTCGTGCAACGTGTGTGTTCGGGCGTTGCGCCAATGACGGTCTAGGCCGTGTTCGGCGAGGGTCGAGCGCGTACCGGCCAGTTCGAACAGTTTGTTGGTGGCAAGAATGGCGATTTCCGTTGAGAGTATCTTAGCCTCTGCCGTGACGATCTGCGCTTCGGCGACCGTTTCCGCATTCGGATCGGCTACTGCCCGGTCGATGGCGTACCCGGCCTTTTCTAGCAAGGCTTGCGCCGCGTGCAGGCGCAAAGTGAGGTCGCCGACCGCCTGGATCGTGTAGGGGTCGTCCCAGGCATTGTCGACGCCGGAATCCACCCAGGCGCGGCTTTTCGTCCGCACGAAATTCACGGTTTCATCGATCGCGGCCTGCGCAATGCCGGTATCGACGGCAACCTGGATGATCTGGAAGATCGCACCATCGGCCGTCGGAACTTCATAACCCTTATAACCGGGCACGAGATGCGTCTTTGGGACTTTGACGTTGTTGAGCAATACGGTTCCAGAAAGCGTCGTGCGCTGCCCGAACGACGACCAGTCGTCGACAACAGTCAGTCCCTCGGCGCCGCGATCGGCGATCGCGTACCAGGCCCTGCCCTCGTCATCCAGGGCAACGATCGGCACCAGATGCGCGAGCAATGCACCCGACGAATAGAACTTCTTTCCGTTGACGACGACATGATCCCCGGCATCGACGAATTTCGTTTCGAAGTCCACAGCCCGCTTGGAGCCGAACTCCGAGAAGGCATTGCCGAAGCGCGTGCCTTTCAGCACTTCGGAGAACAGCAGCTTTTGCTGTTCCTCATCCGAAACGGTGCGAATAGCAGCAACCACGCCGAGATGGTTCTGCGCAACCTGCCCGATCGAGCTATCGGCAGCCGAGATGATCTCGATGACTTTGGCAAGGGTCGCATAGGAGACTTCCGGGCCGCCGAATGCCTTAGGCACATTGATCGACCACAGTCCGCTCTGCGAAAAGGCGTCGAGTTCTTCGACCGGCCAGATCCGATCGCGGTCTCTTATTGCCGAACCCTTGATAAACTCGGCCGCAAGCGTCTTGGCAACGGCGATCGCCTCGGCATCGGTCTTGATGACATGGGCGGGCTCGGCGGGACGAGGCACCGGCGGCACTGCCTTTGCGGCATTCTCTGTATTGACGTTGGATAGGGTCATAGACTTCTCCTCTTGGATTGGGGTTAGCTGGCGAGCGCCGGAATGTTTGGGGCGGCGGCCGTCTTGCCGAGATAAAAGGACTTGATGTCGTCACGTTCGCGCAGATCGCCAGCTTTGCCGGAAAGCACGGCAACGCCGTTTTCCAGGATCGTGGCGCGATCGGCATAGTTCAGCGCGACGGCGGAGTTCTGCTCTGCAACCAGAATGGACAGCCCTTCCTCCCGGTTGAGCCGGCGCAATGTGCGGAAAATGTCCTGGACGACGATCGGTGCCAGCCCCATGGATGGCTCATCGAGTACGAGGAGACGTGGGCGCGACATGAGCGCCCTGGCAATCGCAGTCATTTGCTGCTCGCCGCCGGATGTCAGGCCGGACAGGGCCCGCCGCTTTTCCTTCAACCTGGGGAAGTGTGTGTAGACCTTCTCCAGATCGTCGGTGATCTCGGCACGGCTACTGCTGCGGCCAAGCCCTCCGGACACGAGGTTTTCCTCGACCGTTAGAGTGCGGAAACAATGGCGGCCTTCAAGAACCTGAACAAGCCCTGCGCGCACCAGATTGGCGGGGCTTGTCCGGGTGGTGTCGAGCTCGTCGAAGCGGATGCTGCCGGAGACGATCTGCCCGCGTTCGGCAGGCAGGAGATTGGAGACCGCTTTCAGCGCCGTCGTCTTGCCCGCACCATTGGCCCCCAGCAAGGCCAATATCTCGCCGCGCGCCAGGCTGAAGCTGACACCATCAAGTGCTGTGATGGCGTGGTTGTAGGTCGCCTTCACAGCGGCCACCGTCAGCAAAATGTGCTCTTGAGCCATGATCATCTTCCTGTCTGCGTGCAAAAGGCCGCATGAAGAGGGGGGCGCGCGGCCCGGAGGGATCAGTTGGTCGCTGTCGCGGCATCTTCCGCCGTGCGCAGCTTGATGCCCTTTTCGGCGGCATAGGCCTCGGACGACTTTTCGATGATCGGCCGCAGCAAGGCCCAGTCGGGCGCGATCCAGTCGGAGACGACGTTCCATTTGGCGCCGTCCCACTTCTGGAAGGTCACATAGCCATTGCCTTCGTGGTTGTCCCAGGTGACGTTGATCGAGTGGAACAGACCCTTGGCGCCAAGCGCTTCGACGCGGGCCGGATCAAGCTGCAGGTGCTCGAAGCCCCAACGGACTTCATCGCCCGTCAGCGTGCGCTTGCCGAATTTTTCCTGCGCGATACGGATCGCCTCGACATTGAGTATGCCGTTGACGATGCCGAGATTGTGGTAGACGGAACCGATGCGTTTCTTGTCTTCCAGATTGCCCTTGCCGGCGTCATAGAGCGTCTTGACGATTTCCTGAACCACCGGATATTCGGCACCCGATGCCTGCGTGGTGATCGCGGTATAACCCTTGGCGGCTTCTCCGGCAGGAATGGCGTCCTCTTCCGAGTTCGACCAGACATTGCCGATGATGTGATCGACCGGGAAGCCGGTCTTGGCTGCCGTCTTCAAGGCGACAGGATTCATGACACCCCAGCCGCGCAAGACAACGTAGTCCGGCTTGGCGCGGCGGATTGTAAGCCATTGCGACTGCTGCTCGTTGCCCGGATGCGGAACTTCGATCTGCTGCAGTTCGAAACCGTATTTCTTCGCCAGCAGTTCGTAGATCGGAATGGTTTCCTTGCCATAGGGCGAGCCATGATAAAGCACGACGATCTTCTTGCCCTTGAGGCTTTCAAGCCCGCCCTCCTTGGAGGCGATATAGTTCACGATACCGGAGGTCTCGCTGTAGGGGTTCAGCAGCAGCGGGAAAACATACGGGAAGACGCGGCCATCGGTTGAATCCGTGCGGCCATGGTTGATGGTGATCAGCGGAACCTTGTCCTGCGTGATCCGGTCGATCATGGCATAGGCGATGCCGACAGAGAGCGGGTTCCAGGCAGCGACGTTCGGATTGCTCTTCAACCGCTCATAGGCCTCGACGCCACGCTCGACTTCATATTGGGTTTCGGCCTCCGACCAGGTCAGCTTGACACCATTGACGCCGCCGTCGCGGGTGTTGATCAGGTTCAGATAGTCGATGAAGCCTCCGAAGAAACCCGTGCCGCCGGCGGCATAGGGACCGACGCGGTAGCTCTGGAGCGGGAAGTATTGCTCGTCGGCGTGGGCAGCTGGCAGGGCTACGGTGAAGGCAAGACCTGCGGCAAGCGCCACGATCTTGAATTTGCTGAGGATCGTCATTTGGACACACTCCGGGTATCGACCGGGCAGGGCACCGGTTCTGGGTTGATCGATAAAGGATGACTGCGGGATGAAGAGCGACGAGGCTCTGGTGGGCTCAGGTCCGCCTGACAGCGGAACCGATGCGTCTTCGGACCCGGTCCCATAAGGCGACAAGGCCATCCGGTTCGAGGATCAGAAACAGGATGATCAGCACGCCGAGCACGATGCGCTGGCTCATCTCGAGCACACCGGAATCGAAGACATCACCGAGCAGGAAGGACCCGAGCCGCGAGAGCAGCAACGGAAACACGACGATCAGGGCGGCACCAAAGAACGCGCCGCGGATCGAGGCGAGCCCGCCGATAATGACGATGAACAAAATCTGGAAGGAACGATCGAGATTGAAACCGGCCGGTTCCACCGTGCGCAGGTAAGCGAAGGCCCATAGAACGCCAGCGATGCCGATGATGAAGGAAGAAACGGCGAACGCTAGCAGTTTGGTCTTGAGCACTGGCACCCCGATGATCCGGGCAGCCGTCTCGTTGTCGCGCACGGCGATGAAGTTGCGTCCCGTCGGGGAATTGACCAGCCGATAGGCGAGCACAGTCAGCACCACGACGACGCTCAACGCAAAATAGTAACGTCCGACGGGGCTTTCGAAGACGAAGCCGCCGACCGAGAGCGCCGGAGCGTCGATGACGCCGGAGGCGGAGTCATTGGAGAACCAGCTGAATTTGGTCAGCGCCCATTGCACGAAAAACTGCGCCGCAAGGGTCGATACCGCGAGATAGAAACCCTTGAGGCGGAGGCTTGGGAGGCCAAACACCAGGCCGATGGCGGCGGCCGCAAATCCCGCTAGCACGATGCTGGCAATCAGCGGCAATCCATCGACCCTGAGATTGACATTATAGGCGGCAAAGGCCCCGACCGCCATGAAGGCGGCGCTTCCCAGCGACACCTGACCTGCATAGCCGGTGAGGATGTTCAGCCCAACGCCGGCGAGGCTGAGTGCCAGGAAAGGCAGAAGGATAGCCTCGAACAGATAGCTGGAGCCAAGAAGCGGCACACCGGCATAGGCGACTGCCAGCAAGGCCAGCGGTACGGCCCACCGTGCGGAGAAATGCTCATGCGGCAGATCGGACGCGATCACGGACATGTCTCAAACCCTTTCCACGAGCTTCTGACCGAACAGCCCGGCGGGGCGCACCAGCAGGAAGGTGAGCGCGATCACATAGGCAAACCAGCCTTCTATTCCGCCACCGAAATATTCGCCGATATAGACCTCGGCGAGCTTCTCGGATGCCCCGATCACCAATCCGCCGACAATCGCGCCGAGGATCGAATCGAACCCGCCGAGAACGAGAACCGGCAGCGCCTTGAGGACGATCAGCGACAGGGAAAACTGCACGCCGACCCGCGCACCCCAAAGGAGACCTGCGACCAGAGCCACAAGGCCGGCGGCGGCCCAGACCGCAGCCCAGATCCACGACAACCTGAGTCCAACGGCAAGTGCGGCGAACTGATCGTCCGCCACGGCCCTGAAGCCGAGACCGATGCGGGTGTAACGGAAGAAGACAGAAAGCAGGACCACCATGCCAGCGGCAACGACAGCTGCAAAAATATCGAACTGGCTGATATAGATGCCGCCGACATCGAAAGGCACATCCTCGATGCCTAGATCCAGCCCGTGCACCTGCGTTCCCCAGATCAGCTGCGCCGCCCCTTCGATGATGTAGGAGAGACCGAGAGTCGCCATGAACAGCGTAATCGGTGGTTTGTTGGTCAGCGGTCGCAGCACGGTGCGCTCGATGGCCACGCCGATGACCACCATGATCGCGAAGGTGATGGCAAAGGCGAGCGGGAAGGACATGCCCCGCTCTGTAAGGCTGACGAAGGTCAGCGCGGCAAACAGCAGCATGGCACCTTGGGCGAAATTGAGCACGCCGGAGGTTTTGTAGATCAGCACGAAACCGATGGCGACCAGCGAATACATGACGCCGGAGAGAAGACCGCCGACGAGAACTTCGGTGAAGAACAACCAGTCAAAATCGGCCATCAGATACCCTCCCCGTCCTCGTTCTCGGGCGCCACACCCAGATAGGCGTCGATCACCCGCTGGTCGGCCTGCACCTCGTCGGGCGTGCCATCGGCAATCTTGCGGCCGTAATCGAGCACGACGACCCGGTCGGACAGTCCCATGACGACGCCGATATCATGCTCGATCAGGACAATCGTCGTTCCAAGCTTGTCCCGCGCGGCACGCACGAAACCGGCCATTTCGTTCTTCTCCGTCGCCGTCATCCCGGCCATCGGCTCGTCCAGAAGCAGGATATCCGGCTCGGCAACCAGCGCACGCGCAAGCTCGACCCGCTTCTGCAGACCATAGGGCAGCGTGCCGGCCAGCCTGTCGCCGACATGTGAGAGATGCAGGAAGTCGAGCACGTCCTTGGCGCGGCGGCGCGCGTCCAACTGTTCGGTCCCTGCCCGGCCGATGCCTACGATCTGCTCGATGAAGCTGGAACGGGTCTTGTAGGCGCGGCCCGACAGGACGTTATCGAGGACACTCAGCCCCTTGAACAGCGCCAGGTTCTGGAAGGTGCGCGCAACGCCATGGCGGGCGAGTGCCTGTGTGGGGACCTGGGCATAGTCGCGCCCGGCCAGTCGGATGCGGCCGCGATCCGGCCTGTAGACACCGCTGATCACATTGAGGATCGAGCTCTTGCCCGCGCCATTCGGTCCGATGATCGCGAGGATCTCGCTGCGTCCGACCGACAGATCGATATCCGTCAAGGCGACCACGCCGCCGAAGGACAGGCTGACATCGGACAGTTGGAGGACGTTCCTGTCCGTTCCAGCGACGCCCTGAGATATCCCGACCGCGGGGAGCGATTGCCCTTCGAGCCCGGCCAGATGTTCCTGAACATCGGTCGGAAACGGCGCTGATCCCAAGCCTCCGTAGGCAAATGTCATTGCGTGCATGCGCCTGTTCTCCGTCGCGCCACTAGGCCTTGCGGCCGTACATGCGCGTACCATCCCCGTCACGAACCCGGTCGGGGTTCGCAGTCTGTCATTGCCGGCAGCGGCCGGAGTCTACCGGCCGCGAATGCTCATGGGCGATTACTCGGCGGCGACAGCCGTTTCGCCTTCGGCCACCTCCAACTCCCGGATCAGTGGGATGACGTGCTTGCCGAAATATTCCACCTCTTCCTGGAAGTGCAGGAAGCCGAGCAGGATGAGATCGGCGCCAGCGCGCTTCAGGTCGACAACGCGCTCGGCCACCTGAAGCGGCGTGCCGATCAGATTGGAACGGAAGCCATCATTGTACTGGACCAGATCCTCGAAGGAGGACTTTGCCCAGTTCCCCTCGCCTTCCGGCGATGATTTTCCGGCGTTTTTCACTTCATGGCCAAAGGCGTTGACCGCTTCCGGATTGGCCTTTTCGATGATCTCGGCCAGAACGGCACGGGCCTCTTCCTCGGTCTCGCGCACGATCGCGAAGGCATTGACGCCGACCTTGACGGAATGGCCGTTGGCCTTTGCCTTTCCTTGGATATCGTCCACCTGCTTACGGATTTCTTCCGGCGTGTTACCGTTGGTGAAGTACCAGTCAGAGACCCTCGAAGCCATGTCTCGGGCCGCGCGCGATGAACCGCCCTGGAAGATTTCCGGCTGCGGATCGATCGGCTTCGGCTTCAGCGAATAGTTGTTGAAGCGATAGAAATCGCCGTGGAAGGTGAAGTTGTCTTCCGTCCAGATGCCCCGCAAAGCGCGGATAAACTCTTCCGAGCGACGATAGCGCTCGTCGTGATCCAGCCAGTGCTCGCCGATAGCATGGAACTCGCCGCGGAACCAGCCGCTGACGACATTGACGGAAACACGGCCATTGGTCAGGTGATTGATCGTGGCGATCTGCTTGGCGGCCAGAGTCGGATTCCACGGGCCAGGCAGAATGGCGGCGATGACCTTGAGCGTCGTCGTCGATTCCAGCAACGCATGGCTGAAGGAAACGGATTCATGCTGGAACTCTGCGCCATAGCCTGCCGTGAAGCGAATCTGGCTCAGGGCATAGTCAAAGCCGCTGGCTTCGGCGATCTGCGCCAGCTTCCTGTTGTACTCGATCGTCCAGCTTGTTCGCTGCTCAATGTCCGAAATGACCAGCCCACCCGAGACATTGGGAACCCAATAGGCAAATTTGACCGACTCTCTGCTTGCATAAGACATGATATTCTCCCTCTTGGAAATTGTCAGGCCGACGCCAAGACGAGCGGCGGGCGACGGCCTGCGGAAGCAGCCTGATGGGCGGCGGGCAGAACCTGCGCCAGCTCAGATACGGCGCGCTCGATGCGCCCGTGCACTGCAGAGTTGCTGATGTCGTAGTCGGTAAAGTCGGCTTCCGTGGCGTATATCGCGGTCGGTAGGGTAAGAGCGTTGAAAAAGCCGAACAGCGGACGAAGTTGATGCTCGGTCATCAAACCGTGCAGCGGGGTTCCGCCTGTTGCAACGAGGATGACGCGCTTCCCGGTCAGCGCTCGGTAATCGACGAGGTCGAAGAGGTGCTTCAGCGCGCCGGTGTAAGACGCGCGGTAAACGGGCGAGCCGACAACAAGGACGTCGGCCGCCTCGACAGCCTCAATGATCGCCCGGCCCTCGGCATCGAGCTGGTCGGCGCGCAACGCTTTGAAAAGAATAGGAGCAGCGTCGACCAACTCGATCAGCCGACCGTTCCCGCCCAAACGCTCCGCAGCCAAAGAGACGACAGCATCAACAAGCGAGGCGGTACGTGAAGGGCGTTTGACGTTTCCCGATAGACCAAGGATGGTTTGACTAGTCATCTTAAGTTCCTTTTCCACATAATTTATAGATTATATATAATCCAAATATTGAACAGGAATGGATTTTCAAATGATGTGGAAGGTTTGGAAAAGGACGCTTTCTTTGTACCGGATGGTGAAAGAGGAAGTCGGTCTAGGCCGTCCTGCCTCGGCAAGGCTGGCAGGTCACTCCTGTCCGGTTTGTTACCATTTATGACATAGAAGAGGGACGAGACTGCCTGACACTCGATCTCCGGCTGCATTTATTACATGCGTGGAGAATTTGCAGTGCAACCATCCCTAAATTGCGATCCGGGATAGACGAGGCCCATTTACCGACGTGATTAGTGTTGTTGAAAACCTAGCGCGCAAAGGCATCGCCAAATGTTTTCAACAAACAGAACCTAGCCATAACCGCCATGCGATGCCAGATGCCGGTTACGACCATTGTCGTTGTCATGAGCCTGAAGCAACCTTGACGTTGCCACCGTGGCCGCCGCCGCCGAAGACTTGGGCTTTGCCGAAGGACGAGCGGATTTGGCCGCGCGGGCCTTCGATGCCGATTTCCGGGAACAGCAGTTCGGAGACGCGGTAAGCTTCTTCCAAATGCGGATAGCCTGACGCAATAACGGTATCGATACCGATCTCCTGATATTCGCGTAAGCGGGCGGATATGGTCTTGGGCGAGCCCACCAAGGCCGTTCCCGCACCGGAGCGTACGAGGCCGATACCGGCCCACAGGTTTGGCGAGACTTCCAGCTTGTCGCGTCGCCCGCCATGAAGGGCGACCATGCGGGCCTGTCCGACGGAATCGGAATTCTTCAGGAAGACCTGCTGTGCGGCAGCAATCGTTTCATCGGAGAGTTTGGAGATCAGGCGATCTGCTGCCTCCCAGGCTTCCTCATCCGTCTCGCGCACGATGAAATGCAGGCGAATGCCGAAAGTGACGACACGACCGACGGCAGCAGATGCCTTGCGGACCTTCGCGATCTTTTCGGCTACTTGCGCTGGCGGCTCTCCCCAGGTGAGATATTTGTCGATGATGCCAGCCGAGAAATCGATGGCCGCATCGGATGAGCCGCCGAAATAGATTGGTGGGCGTGGTTCCTGCACAGGTGGCAGGCCGAGCTCGGCATGGTGGGCCTGAATATATTTGCCATCCAGATGCGCACTTCCGGTTTCGATCAGCCTGTTGAACACCTGGAAGAATTCGTCCGCATGGTCGTATCGCTCGTCATGCGGCAGGAAAATGCCGTCACCCGCCAGTTCCTGCGCGCTGCCGCCAACGACGATGTTGAGAAGCAGCCGACCGTTGGAAACGCGGTCCAGCGTTGCGGCAAGACGCGCATAATAGGCGGGGGAGGCCACACCGGGGCGGATGGCAACGAGGAATTTGAGGTTTTCGGTATAGGCGGCCAGATTGGCGGCCAGTATAAAGGATTCCTCGCACGCCACGCCGGTTGGGATCAGCACTCCGGAATAGCCGAGACGATCCACCGCCTGCGCGATCTCGCGGAAGTAAGCGGGGTCCGAGGGGCGGGCGAGATCGTCCGATCCGAGGTAGGAACCGTCGCCGGACGACGGGATGAACCAGAGAAAATCGAGAGGTTGTTGGGTCTTGGCCATAGTGGGCATCCTTATTGTCAGTCAAACCGTCAGACGGCGGGAATGTGGAGTTGAATCCTGGTGAAGTGCCGTATCCGGCAGCCGTGGGTGGGCAGCTGCTATCGCCTTCGAGACCTGGCTGGCCACGAATACCGCGTGTTCTGTCACTTGCGGCAATCCCATCAATTCTCCGAACGTGCCGCGGGCGAGCGGACCTGCGATGAACAGGTTTTCGACCGGTGCACCACTTGCACCAAGCGCGCGGGCATCGAGATCACAAGCAATCCCAAGACCGGTTTCGCAAGCACTGATATGGCCGTCTTCAGCAAGCCTTGTCAGAAAAGGTTGCGATTGGAGTATACGGTTATGGGCAGGGCCAGTGGTCACGACGATGGCATCGAAATCCTGCGGTTCAATGTCCGCCCCACTCTGCGACGCCAGCATCACGCGAAAACCATCCCCCTCCTGCACCACCTGTTTGAGGCTCGCAGCGCGAAGGGTCAAACGTCCGGCGGCAATGGCGCGGTCGAGTGCATCCTCTACTTGCGGTGCGATACGAAAACGGTGTGCGTCCCAGAATGGGCGGGCCAGCCGGACGATGCGACGGCGCTCAACGACAGGCAAGGCTCACCAGATTGCGAAGGCCTGCCCACGCACCGCATCAAGAACCGCATGCCAGGTCAGTCCCTGAGCCTTTGCGCCCTCGATGGACTGACGAATACTGCGGAGTAAAGTAGAGGCGGTCGTTGCAGGCTGCGACGAAAAATCACCGAACGGCTCCTGCACAACGGGTGCGTGACCCCGTGACCGAAGGCCGCGCCGGGAGACCGATTGAATATCGCCCTGATGTCCGCGCTTTTCCAACGATGCCACTACATCTGCGGCGGTGAGCCCGTTTCCAAGGATCAACACGCGGTCATCCGGTGCGATCGTGTCCAACGCCAACGGCTTCGTAACGTCAGAAACCAGTTTCGGATGATTTCTGAACGGCATAAATGGGCGAAGCAGCGCGGGTGACGGATGGCTGGCTGCCAGCACCACGAACTGAGCCCGCAACTGCCTGCCCGTGCTGTCTGTCACAAACCAATCCTGCGCCGAAGATATGACGGAAGTGACCTCTGCCTGTCGATGTTCGACGGTACCGGATGACAGCAACGGCGCAATTTCTGTCGCAACATAATCCCCGAAAACCAGACGGCGCGGATAGGGTTGGTCGTCGCGGCCGATAAGTTCAGCGTCCGTGACATGCTCGTCAGTCGTGGTAAGATAGCGCAGAAAGTCTTCAGGATCGTCCGGGTAAACCGACATCCGCCCAGCCGGCACGTTGATACGGTGCGCGCTGTCTGTGGTGCTGTAAGCGAGACCTGCCCCCAGACGACCGCGGGGCTCAAACACCATGATGCGGGCCTTGCCTGCGCTGAAGGCCTTCAAATGCAGAGCAAGGGCCGTGCCACTGAAGCCACCGCCGACAACAGCAACCACTGGCAGATCGGGTGCTGAAGACATTTCAGACTCCAGAACGAAGTGCGTGAAACAAAGGTGGCATCGATAGTGTCCTTGATCTGGAAAATTAACTCCAATTGTTGCGCCAAAGCATTTTATCGTCAATAAATTCAACAAGATAACCATTCCATTTATCGGCAAAACCGTGAAAGCTTTAACTCCCAATCGGGCCTGCGATAGCAAACCCGACCAATTGCAGTTTTGTGGAAGGCGTACACCTTCACGCCGTAAAGCTATGTTTGGGATCGACAAGCGAAACCGCCAGAAGCTCCGAGAGGTGTTTGCGCAAAGCGGCGAAGGCTGGAGATGTGCGGTCACGTTTGCGCGGCAGATCAACCGCCACTTCCTGAAGGACACGTCCCGGAAACGGCCGCATGACGACGATACGATCGGCCATGATGATCGCTTCCTCGATATCATGCGTCACAAGCAGCATGGTGGAGCCGGATTCGCTCCACAGGTCTACCAAATGGTCTTGCAGATCAGCGCGCGTCATCGCGTCCAATGCGGAAGATGGCTCATCAAGCAGAAGCACTGCCGCTTTCGTCACTAGCGCCCGCGCGAGCGCAACACGCTGCGCCTGTCCTCCCGAAAGCTCCTTGATCCCGCGCGTCTCGTATCCGGAAAGGCCGATTTTTTGTAATACCTGCTGAATACGCTCGCGGCGTGGATCACCATCGAGAGACCTCAAACCGAAGCCTATATTGTCGGCAACCGTTAGCAGGGAAACAGTCGAGGCTCCTGAAAAACAATGTTCACCAACGGGTCAGGCTCTTCCAGTCGCTTGTCGTTGAGGCGTATTTCACCCTGACTTGGGCTTTCCAGACCCGATAGTAAGCGCAGAAGAGTGCTTTTGCCACAGCCGGAGCCACCGATGACGGCCATCACCTCTCCTTCACTCACGCTCAGGGAAAACTTTTCCAGAGCTTGGGTTCCGTTGGGATAGACCTTTGAAAGACTGCGAATATCCAGCATCAACGCAGCCCTCCATGTGTATCCTGCCAACGCAAAAAGGAGCCGTCACCAGGATGAGTAGACTGTCAGTCGCTTTGCCGACGATCGCGAAAATCAGGATCGCGGCGAGTATCTGGTCAGGTTTACCCAGCTGCTGGCCATCCACGAGAAGATAGCCAAGCCCCTCGGATGCGCCCATGAATTCGGCGGCAACAACGAACATCCAGCCGAGGCCAAGCCCTGCCGTCAACGCCAGTACGTAACCCGGCAGTATAGATGGCAGCAGAATACGCCAAACGAGTTCGAAGCCGGACAGACGGTCGACACGGCCGACTTCCACGATACGCCGGTCGACACCGACAACCGCGCCGTAGACCCCAAGATAAACCGGAAAGAACACTCCGACACCGATCAAGGCAATCTTTCTGGCCGTGCGACGTTGGCGGTGACGTTGGCTTGTGTCAGAAGAAGCACATCGCCTCTGGGATAAATAAGGATGTAGCGCACAGATGATTGGGCTGGCCAATGCCGAACTCATAGCCGTATTGACCGCCGTCACGGGGAACGAGCCGAAGGTCATGACGATCCGCTCCGGAGAAGCCCTGCCATCTGGTCCGCTCGAACTCGAGCATCGAAGCCTGCAGGCTGGACTGAGAGAATGGGTGGGAGACCAGACCGGCCATCCGCTCGGTTATCTGGAGCAACTCTATACCTTTGCCGACCGCGACCGAACTAACGACAATACAGGCCAACGGACCATCTCGATCAGCTACCTCGGTCTGGTTCGCGAGCAGGCCGCACCCGGCGCCGGCAAACCGGGCTGGCACAGTTGGTACGAATATTTCCCATGGGAAGACTGCCGCAATAAAGCTCCGGATATTCTCGGTGACATAATCCAACGACTGCAAAGTTGGGCAGCGGCCGAACCGGCGCGTCGCGACCATCGCCAACGACTTGTGACATTCGCTTTCGGGCTGAATGGCGCCGCCTGGAATGAAGACCTCACTCTGCAACGGTACGAACTCATATACGAGGCTGGTCTTGTCACCGAAGCCGGGTGTCAATCTGAGCACGGCGTCGGGCGCGCGATGTTCGCCGATCACCGCCGTATCCTGGCGACCGGCATTGCGCGTCTGCGCGCCAAGATCAAGTATCGGCCGGTTGTCTTCGAGCTGATGCCGGAGAATTTCACGCTTCTTCAATTGCAGCACACCGTCGAGGCGCTGGCCGGGCTGACCCTGCACAAGCCGAATTTCCGCCGGTTGATCGATCAACAGGAGCTGATCGAGGAAACTGGCCAGATGACCAGCGAGACTGGTGGCCGTCCGGCCAAGCTTTTCCGCTATCGCCACGCGGTCCTCGAGGAACGCGCGCTCTCCGGTTCAAAACTTCCGCTTTCACGCAATTGACATAAACTCGAATCGAGAATATCTCTCCATCTCGGATATACTCACATGGAGTATAAAAGGAGTTGAGCATGAATTCCCTGGCATCCGTATCCTCGCTTTACGATCGCGTCAGCCACGTCATCCCCAAGGCAGAGTGGATGTCATATGAAGACGACATCGCAGCAATCCTCGACTTGAAGCGTCGCCGCAACGCCGTCATTCTCGCCCATAATTACCAGACGCCGGAAATCTTCCATGGCGTCGCCGATATTGTCGGAGACAGTCTGGCGCTCGCCCGCAAAGCGATCGATGTGGATGCGGACGTCATCGTTCTGGCCGGCGTGCATTTTATGGCAGAGACCGCCAAACTGCTCAATCCGACAAAGTCGGTGCTGATCCCAGATATGGCGGCAGGCTGTTCGCTTGCCGATTCCATCACACCGCAGGACATTGCGCTCTTACGGCTGGCGCATCCGGGCGTGCCGATCATCACCTATGTTAACACGTCGGCCGCGGTGAAGGCCGCGTCGGATATCTGCTGCACTTCAGGGAACGCCAAGCAAGTGGTCGAGTCGCTCGGCGTGCCGAAAGTGCTGATGATCCCGGACGAATATCTGGCGCAGAATGTCGCGCGGGAAACCAACGTCGAGATCATCGCCTGGCGCGGCCATTGCGAAGTGCATGAGTTGTTCAACGCCCAGGATGTACGCGATCTGCGCGAAGTGTATCCGGGCATTATCGTGCTCGCGCATCCGGAATGCCCGCCAGAGGTCGTCGCCGAAGCCGATTTCGCCGGTTCGACGGCGGTGATGTCCAATTATGTCGACCAGAAAAAGCCAACCCGCGTCGTTTTGCTGACGGAATGTTCGATGAGCGACAATATCGCCGTGCATCATCCGGACGTGGAGTTCGTGCGGCCCTGCAATCTCTGCCCGCATATGAAGCGCATCACACTTGGCAACATCCGTCAGGCACTGGAGGAAAATCGCTACGAAGTGACTGTCGATCCGTCGATCGCGGTTGCCGCGCGGCGCGCCGTGGAAAGGATGCTGGCGATATGACCGAGGTCCTCGGCCATCTTACCGGCCGCATGCGATCGTCGGCAGCGGGTTGGCGGGGTTGGTGACGGCGCTGACACTGGTACCGCAGCCCGTCGTCATCGTAACCCGCGCCGGGCTCGGTGCCGAAACCTCCAGCGCCTGGGCGCAGGGCGGCATTGCCGCGAGTGTTGGCGCGGACGACAGCGCGGACCTGCATTTCGCCGATACACTCGCCGCTGGTGACGGGCTCTGTGATCCGGCTGTTTCCGCTTCGATCCTCAGCGAAGCACCGCATGCCATCGCCATGCTGGAAAAGTTCGGCGTCCGTTTTGATAGAGCGGCGGATGGGGTATTGGCGCTCGGGTTGGAAGCCGCCCATTCCCGCCGTCGCATCGTGCATGTGGAAGGTGATGGTTCTGGCGCGGCCATCGTTCGCGCGTTGTCAGAAGCCGTCTTGAAAACGCCGTCGATCACGGTGCTCTCTGGGGTCGAAGTCCGCCGGATCATAATGGACGGTGGCGCGGTGTCCGGCCTGCTTTGCGCAACGGCCACCGGCGCGGCGATCCTGCCGACGTCACGGGTCGCACTGGCGACAGGTGGCCTCGGCGGGCTTTATCACGCCACCACCAACCCAACCGGAAACTACGGCCAAGGCATCATGCTCGCGGCCCGTGCCGGAGCTGAACTCACGGACATGGAATTCGTGCAATTCCACCCGACCGCCCTCGACTCCAAACGCAGGCCGATGGCCTTGATCAGCGAAGCGGTGCGCGGCGAGGGTGCGATCCTGGTCAACGAAAAGGGCGACCGTTTTCTTGCCCGCGAGCCTGGGGCGGAACTTGCTGCACGAGATGTTGTGGCGAGGGCCATCAGCGCCGAGATCGCTCGTGGTGGCAGCGTTTTCCTCGACGCGAGCAAAGCTCTCGGCAATCGGTTCGCCAGCCGCTTTCCGATGATCGATGCGCTCTGTCGCGAAGCCGGCATCGATGCATCCAAGGATCTTATTCCCGTGCGGCCAGCCGTCCATTATCACATGGGCGGCGTAGCAACGGATGTGAGAGGCCGCACTTCGCTCAACGGGCTTTGGGTGGTCGGCGAAGCGGCGTCGACCGGCCTGCACGGCGCCAACCGGCTTGCCAGCAATTCGCTGCTGGAAGCGGTCGTAGTGGGTATGAGGACGGCACAGAATATTGCCGGCGCCTCGGCCGGCCCTTGCACGAAGAGATCGGATGCAACGCTTCCGCCAGATGCCGATATATCCGCCGTCCGGCCAATTGTATCCTGCCATCTCGGCGTGCTGCGCAATGCCGGCGCGGTCCAAAGCGCGATTGCCGGCCTGCTGCCCCTGGTCGAAGGCAAGGGGCCGTCCTCCGATCCTGCCATTGTCGCCTTGCTGATCGCCGTCTTCACGTCGCTGCGTAAGGAATCGCGCGGTGCCCTTGCCCGCACGGACTTCCCAAGCAAACTAGCCAATGCTGAGCGGCGGACCATGCGGCTTGCCGAAGCACTTGAGATTGCCCGATCTACCGCCTTCCATCCTCTTGCCTGGAGCGCCTGACATGGCCGTTTTTTCTTTACCTCGTCTGATGATTGAACCGGCCGTGCGCGCCGCACTTCTCGAAGATTTAGGCCTTGCCGGAGACGTCACCTCGACTGCGATCATTCCCGCCAGCCACCGCTCCACCGTGATCATGGCGGCCCGCAAGCAGGGCGTCGTGGCTGGCCTCGACGCAGCGCAACTCGCATTCGAACTGATCGATCCCAAGATCGTCATGACCCGGCATCTGGAAGACGGCGCCGCGGTGAACCCCGGAGACACGATTGCTACGATCGAAGGCTCTTCGCGCGGGCTCCTAACCGCCGAGCGTACCGCGCTCAATTTCCTCGGCCATCTGTCCGGCATCGCCAGCGTCACGGCGGGTATCGTCGCTGCGGTCCAGGGGACCAGCGCCTCTGTCGTCTGTACCCGTAAAACCACGCCAGGCCTGAGGACATTGGAAAAATACGCCGTGCGCGCCGGTGGCGGCATGAACCACCGCTTCGCGCTCTATGATGCGGTGCTGATTAAGGATAATCACGTCGCCATCGCCGGCGGCGTAGCGGAGGCCATCAGGCGCGCGAAGGCCGGCGTCGGTCATATGGTGAAGATCGAGGTGGAGGTGGATACGCTCGAGCAGCTCCGCGAGGCAATGGACGTCGGCGTCGATGCTGTCCTGCTCGACAATATGACACCGGACCAACTGCGCAAAGCCGTGAGCATCGTTGCCGGTCGGGCAATTACCGAGGCTTCGGGAGGTATCACGCCAACGACAGTAGCGGCAGTTGCGGCGTCCGGGGTCGATCTCCTCTCGATCGGCTGGATCACCCACAGCGCACCAACGCTCGATATCGGGCTAGATTTCGTGCGTGTCAATGTGGGGATCTCGCTTTGCAGTCAGTAGAAAATCGACCGGACTGCCGCGCTTGTCGAAGGATCGGGACAGATATCCATTTGTCGCGGATCTTGGCGGAGGCCTCATCTATCCGGACTTTGCCAATGGGGTCGGCGGAGCGGCCCGGCGGTTGCTCAGTCATCGGCGCATAGGCCAAGACCCAGCGGTTGACAGTACGATGATCGACCTCGAAACCTCGCGCTGGAAACATCTCTTCAAAGTCCCGATAATTCAGCGAGTATCGTAAGTGCCAGGCAACCGCCTGTTGGCAGTTCTGTTATTACTCGTGGTTTGCGCCGGTGCCTTTTCGGACGTCAGCATGTCTGTTAGGAAGGCAAAATGAACTCTCCAGAACCTATTCACCCTACATTGAACGACCTCAAGTTCGAGATCGGACAAGTCTTGGTTTACTGGTCTTTCCTCGAAAATGCGATGAGAGAGTTCCTGAAGCGAGCTGGACTTCAACAGCAGATTATGAAGGGCCCCGCGATTACTCACTGGCGGACATATATAAAGACTACCTATCCAGACCGAGCTCATGAGCTTCTCGACCCGGTTGAGAAAGTCGCACGCGTCCGAAACTTTCTTGCGCACTCCATCTATTCGTTGCATGCAGATCCATGGACCGAGGGCAGCGCGGTGATCGCGTGCGCAGCACCTGACGGTACAGTTCATTCTTTCACCATCGACGATCTTCGTGCCACGTGCACAGAGCTTTCGAAGCTAATGGTAACGCCAATTCGCTTGGAACCGCTGACAACAAGCTCCTCGTGACGGCTGTTAGCCGATTTCGTTAAAAACCCGCTGGACTGACTGCTCATCCGCTCGTTTGTTTCGGGCAGATTATTGATGCATTTCTCGTCTGCGCCTCAGCGCAGGATCACCAGATGATTCCGGTTTGTGCGGCATTCACGAGTTTGCTAACCTCCGAAGGTCTGAGCTGAGACTGCAAGGAGGAATTGTCTCGTGCACCGCACGGACCTCGAAGCGCAAGCCATCCGCAGAACCGCTTGAAACGAACGAACAGCTTCTCGACTTCCTTTCGGCGAGGCCGGGTGGCTTTCTATTCTGGTGTGGTGGCAATCGCTCTTTCGAGATTGCGAGCATCCTCGTTGAGATCGCGGGCGCGGGAACCGCAAAACACCGATGGCTGTGAAACACAGCTACACCAAGCGCTGGAACAGGATAGCCACAGCACATCATGTGCTTACCTTGCTCGCCAGGAGACTTTTGAGACGATCTGCGGGATTTTTGCGACACTCAGTTTCGACGAATATTGGTCATTGCCCTTCGAAAGGCCGCAAGGGTTTCGGCGCTGACGTGATGTTCTAAACCTTCGGCATCCATCCTGGCGGTTTCCACACTCACGCCAAGTGAAATCAGGAACGCCTCGACGACCTGATGGCGCTCCCTGGTTTCATGCGCGACCTTCTGACCGGCATCTGTGAGGAAAACTCCCCGATAGGGTTTTCTGGTGACGAGCCCCTCGGTCACAAGGCGTGCCAGCATTTTGGCAACTGTGGGCTGCGCGACCCCGAGCCTGGCTGCGATATCGACTTGACGGGCTTCGTGACCGTCTTCGATCAAGTCCGCGATAAGTTCGATGTAGTCCTCGACTAGAGCGCCACGACGAGCCTCGCGTGCCTGCTTGAACCCCTCAGAATGAACGTCAGCATCCAAAAGTGAATTTTCGCGTGGCGTGATGCGGCGTAGGCGTGGCAATGCTTTAACTCCTGTGGGAAATGCAGTTGGATACAATCAGTGCGCGACATCATAGCATAGGCTCTGATTTTTTCCCCTCCGCATTTAATCTGCCTCCCCAACCAAAATACCAAAAAGCCAATCGCCTTCATTGGGCCAAAAAAGCAAGGGCAATGTGATATAGCAACTTGTATAATGTTTAGCACAGGCGCAGACTGGTCACAATAAAGTCCACAAGTCAGGATTCCCCGATGTCAGATGCAAAGGGTACCGCCGTATCGCGGTCTGCATGGAAATTTTCACGTCCCGAGGACGACGCTCAGCCAAGCCTTCCAGAAGTTCATGCCTCTATTCAGGTGCCGAGTGGCGGAGCGTGGATAAGGCGACTTCTCGCCTTTATGGGCCCTGGCTACATGGTCTCCGTAGGGTATATGGACCCGGGGAACTGGGCGACCGATCTGGCTGGTGGGGCGCAGTTTGGATACACCCTGTTATCCGTCATTATGATCTCAAATCTGATGGCAATCCTGCTGCAAGCGCTCTCCGCGCGTCTGGGTATCGCCACCGGACGCGATCTGGCCCAAGCCTGCCGCGCCCACTATTCCCGTCCCGTTAACGTCGCCCTTTGGATCGCCTGTGAACTCGCCATTATCGCCTGTGACCTGGCGGAAGTTATTGGCACTGCGATCGCCCTTCAACTGCTATTTGGCATCCCGTTGATCGGTGGGGCTCTGCTCACAGCGTTGGATGCATTCCTGCTGCTGCTGCTTATGAACAAAGGCTTTCGGTTCCTCGAAGCCTTCGTGGTCGCGCTTCTCGTCGTCATCGCTGTTTGCTTCGGCATACAAATTGCCGCAGCGGCACCGCCGGTCGCAGCGATACTCAAAGGGTTCATCCCGTCGCCAACAATTGTCACAAACCACGAGATGCTCTACGTCGCCATAGGCATCATCGGTGCGACGGTCATGCCTCACAACCTGTATCTGCATTCCTCCATCGTACAAACCCGCGCATATAAACGAACCGACGAGGGCCGTCGCGATGCCATTAGGTGGGCAACGATGGACAGCACCATTGCCCTCATGTTGGCCCTGTTTGTCAACGCGGCAATCCTGATCGTGGCAGCCGTTGCCTTCCACGAGAGCGGCCATGCAGACGTTGCGGAGATTGGTCAGGCCTACCAGCTTTTTTCGCCTCTTCTCGGGCTTGGTATCGCCTCGACGCTCTTCGCTGTCGCACTCCTTGCTTCGGGAATGAACTCTACCGTCACGGCAACACTTGCCGGGCAGATTATCATGGAGGGCTTTCTTCGACTGCGTATCCCGAATTGGGCCCGTCGGCTGCTCACACGGAGCCTAGCTATCATCCCCGTTGTCGTGGTCACCGCCCTTTACGGCGAGAGGGGAACAGCCCAGCTCCTCGTGTTCAGCCAGGTTATCCTGTCGATGCAGCTTCCCTTCGCCGTTATCCCGTTGGTCCGGTTCGTATCCGACAGGAAAAAGATGGGCACCTTCGTTATCCCCCAATGGGTCGCGATATTGTCTTGGTCCGTCGCTGGGGCGATCCTCATTCTCAACTTCAAACTTCTTTACGATACGATCTTCGGCTAAATATGTTGATCCTAGCTAAGTCCACTATGGCTAAGTGTTGGTTAAATCGGAGGTCTCTCTGCTTCGCGGCTGCTGGTTATGACCCGGATTAAAACGGACGCGCGCTAATGGCCACGGTTATGCGTGCCATCTGATGTTGAAGGTATTCGAGGAGCTGTGGCGCAGGGTGATCGTCTGCGCAACAAGGCTGCCGATCGTTTCCGGGGCAGTGTCAGCACAACAAGGGCGTTAGAACTCTTCCCACTGCTGTTGCTTCGTTGCCGTAGAGCCGCGAATGCTGCTTGCCCCACGGGCCACCAGCCGACGAGCGGGCGAGGGGGCCGACGCGGATGAGGTCTCATAAATCCTGCGCGGACCCATGCCCGAGGCCGCCTGGCCGAGTTCAAAGCGAGCGATCAACTGGAACAGCGCTTCGGCCTCCTGGGCCAGCGAACGACTGGCGGCGGTCGACTGTTCGACCATGGCCGCATTCTGCTGCGTGCCCTGATCCATGGCGTTAACGGCGTGGTTGATTTCCTTCAACCCCGTCGCCTGTTCCTTGGCACCCTCAGCGATGGCGGTGACATTGGTTGTGACCGCCTGGACCTGCGACACGATCTCTTCGAGCGCCTTGCCTGTCTCCATCACAAGGCCGACACCATTCTTCACCTGGGTGCCGGATTTGCTGATCAGCCCCTTGATCTCCTTGGCAGCGCCGGCAGACCTTTGCGCCAGTTCGCGCACTTCCTGGGCAACGACTGCAAAGCCCTTGCCGGCTTCGCCGGCGCGTGCTGCCTCGACACCGGCATTGAGCGCCAGGAGGTTCGTCTGAAAGGCGATCTCATCGATGACGCCGATAATGTTCGAGATCTCGTTGGATGACGTCTCTATCTCATGCATGGCGTGAACGGCCCGGCTGACGATCTCGCCCGACCGTTCGGCAGACTGGCGCGTCTGGATGACGAGCTTGCCGGCTTCTTCGGCGCGCCAGCTGGAATCGGTCACCGTGGTGGTGATCTGTTCCAAGGCCGCAGCCGTCTCCTCGACCGAAGCCGCCTGCTGTTCGGTGCGCTTGGACAAGTCATCGGCGGCTGCGCGGATTTGGTTGGATCCGGCATTGATCGCCTGGGCATTCTGGCCGACGCGCCGCAGGGCATCCTCGAGCTTGGTCACGGCTTCGTTGAAATCGGCCCGGACCGGATCAAGTCTTTCGGCAAAGCGCTGGGTGATGCGAAAATTCAGCTTACCATCGGCGAGCTGGCCCAGTGCATGGCCGATGCTGTCGACGGCGAACTGCACTTCGGTGGCCTCCTGCGCCTGACGCTGTTCACGTTCCTTGCGTTCCTTCTCCGAACGCGACAGATTGGCGGTGACTTCTTCTTCGAGCCGCACCCGCTCGCGCGCGTTGTCCCGGAAGATCGCAACGTTGGATGCCATAGCGCCAACTTCATCCTGACGTCCCTCGCCATAGATGGTGACGTCGAGATTGCCATGGGAAAGGGATCCCATTGCGGCGGCCAGGGCACTTAGAGGGCGGGTGACACTGGTGATGACGAACCAGATGGAGATTCCGGCAAGCAAAAGGGCGAACGCCAGACCGGTTGCTTGCAGGAAGGTGAAGCTCTCTGCGATATCGGTGACATCAGCCCCGACGGCCTTGTTCTTATCTTCCTGATAATCGATGAACCGATTGATGGCAGCAAGCCATTCCACGAAATACGGTCGGGCCTTTTCCATCAGAAGAATTTCGGCCTCGGTCGTGTTACCATTTTGCGTTAGCGCAATGATCTCGGCTACAAGCGGATTGGTCTTCGTTTGAATCGCGGCGATCTCGGATGCAATCGCGCGCTCATCTGCCGCTGTATCGCTGCGCCCGCCGAGCATCGTGGTGAGTTGCACTTCGTTGTCCGCATAGGCTTTGGCGAGCTTATCGATGAGTGCAACTTCCGCTTGCAATTCACCCGGCGTGGTGACGAGCACCACGTCACGAACAGCGATTGCGCGATCATGCACGCTGCCACGGAAATTGATCGCATGGCGCTGCTTGACGCTGTTGACTTCATTGATCGTCTGGAGATTGCGGCTAATTCCGTCCACCTGGCTGACAGAAAAAACCGTCAGACCCAGCATAAGCAAGAGAACAAAACCGAAGGCCGCAGACAGCCGGCCTAGTATACCCATTCGAAGTATAAAGCCCATCTCGATAGACCCCGTTCCATAATGTCAATATTTGCAGGCGACGATGAAGCACATCACAGTGACCAACGACAAAGACCGCGAGACCGTTTCACGTGCCGCTGTTTGCGGGCACACAACTTAAATCCTCGGTTCGTTGCTGTTCACCCGTTTGGTTACTAACTGGATCATCAAGGACTGGTTGGGAAAATTTGAGAAATACGATGTTGCTCATAACGCTGACCTCTGGTGCAATCGCTGTCATTAAAAGGGTTTGGAATGTAGAGCTCGAAGCCACATCCTATTCGTCGCAATTAGGGTCTCAGTATTCGATATATTCATTTTATTTTGGATAATCATTCATTTCAGGAGTAGGCTAACACTATTATTTAAACGCGTAAAAACGGTCATTTAGGGAGTCGAACTGCGGGGCTTTGGCAACAATTGACCTAAAATCGTTCAAACGT
>NZ_FMUD01000052.1:0-28921 GCF_900100825.1 Agrobacterium sp. DSM 25558
GAACTGCCGAACTGCCTGTACTCCAGTGCTTTCCCGCAGGATACGCGCAGACATCGAAGCGGGCTTTGGAAATGTCGATACCAACAACGGTAAGTTCCTGTATCATGGCCTTGCTCCCAGTCTTGTGGTGCGGGCGAAAGCCCGATCAACCGTTCGGGGTCAAAGGGAGCAGGCAGGGCCTTGCTTGATGTCGGCTCTTTCAAACCGGTGCGGAAATACGGCCTCCTGCCTGCATTGACCGGGATGCGCGTCCCGGTCAATGCAACAAGTAAACCACATTTCGTCCACACAAGTGCGGGATGACGGATTTCGTGATATCCGTCATCTTTCTACCGGTTGACCTTGATTTCACTCACCACCACACCGAGATATGCCGCATGAAAGCATCTGAAGCAGATATCCTCATCGTTCCCGGCTATACCAACTCCGGCCCAGAACACTGGCAAAGCCGCTGGCAGGAAAAACTGTCAACAGCTCGCCGTGTCGAACAGGCGGAGTGGTCGAAGCCAGTCAAAGATGATTGGGTGGCAAAGCTCGTTGAAGAGGTAAACGCCTGCACACGGCCTGTGGTGCTGGTCGCCCATTCCTTGGGTGTGCCGACGGTCATTCATGCGCTACCGCAGATCAAAAACAAGATCGCCGGTGCGATGCTGGTATCGCCACCCGATGTCGCCAACCCCGCGATAAAGCCAAAGCATCTCATGACCTTTGGCCCCTACCCGCGCGATCCACTTCCATTTCCCACGATCACCATCGCCAGTCAGAATGATCCATTCGGCACTTATGAGCATGCTGGTGATATTGCCAATGCGTGGGGCTCCACATTGATCGACGCCGGCATGTCCGGCCACATCAACAAGGAGTCCGGTCACGGCCCGTGGCCAGAGGGCACAATGGTGTTTGCTCAGTTTCTCAGCAAGCTGAAACGACCCGAAGGCTTCCCTGATTAATTTCATTAGAAATATTGATTTTAATTATAGGTTGGAATCGTCCGCACCTCTCTTTTAATGAGCGATTAAGTCTGTAACAGTAATGTGAGGATTACACGCGCCTGTTTGTGCGCGATTTTAATCGATTAACATATGGCAGGATCACGTGAAGCAGGACCTGTTGCCGACGGATTTTCTTGACGCTCTGCCAGTTCCCGCCCTTCACATCAACAAGAGCGGTGATATTTTCTATGTCTCACCAAACCTGACCTTCGCGACGCCTGATATACCTGCTCATCTCCTGGACTTCGTCCACCAGGATGATCGCAGCAGCGTTATGGCAGCTCTTGGAAGCTTGGCAGATGGGTCACCTGCAACGTTGGAGGCCCGGCTGAACGGCGCTGAAGCGACGGATTGCCACGCCATATTGTCCTTCAGCAACATCGGTTCTGGTCCACACTCTACTGTGCTGGTGCAGTTCACGGACATAAGTGACCAACGCGCGCGTGAAAAAGAAGTCGCATTCCGCGAAAGCCGCTGGAACAATGCACTCGTCAACTCACTGTCTGGCGTCTGGGATCAGAATTTCGTAACCGGCGAAATGTACGGCTCCGATACCTGGCGCGCCATGCGCGGTTTGAAGCCTGACGAGCCGATCGAAACCAACTTCGACAAGTGGGTGGAGCTGCTTCATCCTGATGATCGCGAGCATGCGCTGTATTGCATCGAGCGACAGAATGCGGGTGATCCGGCCTACGTCTCCTTCCAGTACCGGGAACGTCACAAGCTGGGCCACTGGGTCTGGATCGAATGTCGTGGCGCGTGCGTGGAGCGCGATGAGAATGGCAGGCCTGTCCGCATCGTCGGCACAGATATGGACGTATCTGAACGCAAAGCCGCCGAACATCAGATGGAGCGCATTTCGCGTCACTTGAAAGTGGCGCTCGAAGCGTCCCAGGTCGGCGTGTTCGAAGTTGATTTCGAGGCTGGCGAAACCACCTGGGATGATCGCATGTACGAGATGTACAGTGTCGATAGAAACATGCCCGTCAAGATCGGCGGCCTGTGGGAATCGCGCGTTCACCCGGATGATCTCGGTCGGGTCGGGGATAACGTCTCGGACAAGATCGCAAAGCTTCAGCCGTTTTCGGAAGACTATCGCATCATATTACCGGATGGCGCGCTGCGCTATATCCGCGCTCGCTCCCTGCCCTTCATCGATATCGATGGCAGCAAGAAAATGATCGGCGTGAACTGGGACGTCACGTCAGACGTGCAACTGCGTCAGGAGCTGGAGCGTGAGAAGGCGCTGGCCGAAGCGCGTAACATCGATCTGGAAGCAGCCAGAGTCAGCATCGAACACAATGCGATGCATGATTATCTGACGGACTTGCCCAATCGCCGTTGTCTGGACGACATGCTGGCCAGGCGCACCGCAAACGGCAGCGAAAGCCAGATCGGTATCGCGATCCTGCATATCGATCTCGATCGCTTCAAGCAGATCAATGACACGTTGGGCCACCACACCGGCGACGCGATGCTGAAACATGTCGCGGACATGCTGCGGGACAATCTGAAACCGGATGACTTTGCTGCACGCATTGGTGGGGATGAGTTCGTATTTCTCTCGCCCTTCAACGGCAACACGAGCACCATCGCGGCGGTCGCCAACAGGCTCATCGAAGAGCTTCGAAAGCCCGTTCTGCATGAGGGACATGAATGTCGGTTTGGTGCCAGCATCGGCATTGCCTGCGGCATCGGGCCGGATCTGGATTACAAGCAGGTTCTGCTGAATGCGGATATCGCGCTTTACAACGCCAAGAAACGTGGTCGCAACCGATGCGAATTTTTCTCATCCGACACACAGGACTGGCTCATCAACACGAAACGTGTTTCCGATGAAATATTGACGGCGCTGGAGCGTGACGAGTTCGTTCCCTACTACCAGTTGCAGTTCGACGCAAAGACACTGAACATTTCAGGTGCGGAAACGCTGGCGCGGTGGAAGCACCCAGTCGAAGGTATTTTAACGCCAGACAAGTTTCTCGCAATCGCGGAAGACCTAGATGCTGTTGCGGCGATAGATGGTATCATTCTTGAAAAGGCACTGGCGGATTTCAAACGGTGGC
Organism: Agrobacterium sp. DSM 25558; assembly: GCF_900100825.1. Classification (NCBI taxonomy): domain Bacteria; kingdom Pseudomonadati; phylum Pseudomonadota; class Alphaproteobacteria; order Hyphomicrobiales; family Rhizobiaceae; genus Agrobacterium; species Agrobacterium sp. DSM 25558. Next base: position 3,059 of record NZ_FMUD01000052.1, read on the forward strand.
AGGCAGCAGGCATTCCCATACCCAAGGTGTCGGTCAATGTGTCGGCACGGCGTCTACACGACCCTGGGCTGACAGCAACACTGGACAGGCTTCACATCCAGCCCGGAACCTTGTCTTTCGAATTGCTCGAATCCATCTTCCTCGATGACAGCGACGAGACTGCCATTCACAACATGCAGACGTTGCGCCAACTGGGCATCGACATCGAAATCGATGACTTCGGCACTGGCCACGCCTCGATCATTGGCCTTCTGAAAGTCAATCCGAGCACGTTGAAGGTGGATCGCGAGCTGGTGCGTCTGGCACCACAATCGACCGAGCAGCGTAAACTGCTTAGCTCCATTATCGATATCGGTCATTCCCTCGGCATCAAGGTGGTGGCGGAGGGAGTAGAGACAGCGGAGCACATCCGCATCTTGCAGGATATGGGCTGCGATTCGCTTCAGGGTTACGCTTTGTGTCGGCCGCTACCCGCGCACCAGATACAAAGTTTCGTGGCCGCCGAAGCGTGGCGGTCTGCGCCTTCTAAAATTCAACGAGCGGCAGGATAAAAGCCGCCAATCTTCAGCTTCGTGAGAAAGCCGGAGTTTGGCGGCAAACAATCAGGCGACGGCTTTCATGGCAAAGTCGTTCTGGCCCTGGCGCATGGCCTGAGCTGCAGAATGCAGCAGCTCGCTCATGCGACTTTGAATTTCGTCATTGGCTACAGCAACGCCAGCCGCTTCGAAATCCGCCTGCAATTTCGAAAATACGGCATCTTCCTCAGCCGCACTGATGGAACAGCCTGCCAGCTCATTCGCGTAGGTCGTTGCATCTTCTTTGTTCATCAGCGCCGCAGCCCACAAACCAACGAGTTTGTTGCGCATGGCATGAAGACGAAATGTCACATATTCGTCGTTGAAGTAAATATTTTCGAGCGCTTTACCACGTTCTTTCAATGCAAACATAATTTCACCCCGGTTTTTATTAGATTATTATTTTCGTCCTCTTCGTAGGGACATGTCTGTTGTAAAATAAAACTGTTGAAAAAGAGTAATCACGCATTACGGCCTTCGCAGGAGTCACATGCAAGGTTAAGAATTGATGTGAACGTGACCCCGACTCATTGTGGAATTGCTTCTTTTCCGTTATGGGACCGCTTCAACTGACGAAACAAACGCCGCCCACCGGCACCAACCAAGAGATTTGTTAATATGAACCGTCGCCGCCGTATTTACGAAGGCAAGGCCAAGATCCTTTATGAAGGTCCAGAGCCAGGAACTCTCATCCAGTTCTTCAAGGACGACGCAACCGCCTTCAACAAGAAGAAACACGAAGTCATCGACGGCAAGGGTGTGCTGAACAATCGCATCTGCGAATACGTGTTCACCCACCTGAACAAGATCGGCATCCCCACGCACTTCATCCGCCGCCTCAACATGCGCGAGCAGTTGATCAAGGAAGTGGAGATGATCCCGCTCGAGATCGTCGTGCGCAACGTCGCTGCCGGTTCTCTGTCCAAACGCCTCGGCATCGATGAAGGCGTGGTCCTGCCGCGCTCGATCATCGAATTCTATTACAAGTCTGATGCTCTCGAAGACCCGATGGTTTCCGAAGAGCACATCACGGCATTTGGCTGGGCGAACCCGGCCGAACTCGATGACATCATGGCGCTTGCCATTCGCGTCAACGACTTCCTCTCCGGCCTGTTCCTCGGCGTCGGAATCCAGCTCGTCGATTTCAAGATCGAATGCGGTCGCCTTTTCGAAGGCGATATGATGCGCATCGTTCTGGCCGACGAGATTTCCCCTGATAGCTGCCGTCTGTGGGACATCGAAACGCAGGAAAAGATGGACAAGGACCGTTTTCGCCGCGATATGGGTGGACTTGTCGAAGCCTATTCGGAAGTCGCGCGCCGTCTCGGAATTATCAACGAAAATGAACCAATCCGCGGCACCGGCCCGGTTCTGGTCAAGTGACATCAGGAGAGCATCAGGTGATCAAGGCACGGGTGACTGTTACGCTGAAGAACGGCGTTCTCGATCCGCAGGGTAAGGCAATCGAAGGCGCGCTCGGCAGCCTCGGTTTCGAAGGCGTCGGTCTGGTTCGTCAGGGCAAGGTCTTCGATCTGGAGCTGAACGCAACCGACAAGGCGAAAGCCGAAGCCGACCTGAAGGCGATGTGCGAAAAGCTCCTCGCCAACACCGTGATCGAAAACTACTCTATCGCTATTCTCTGACGCTCAGGAGCCGTTCCATGAAATCCGCAGTCGTCCAGCTTCCGGGCCTCAATCGCGACCGTGACATGATCGCGGCTTTGACACGGATTTCCGGCAAGGCTCCTGTCACTATCTGGCAGACCGAAACAGAGATTCCCGATGTGGATCTGATCGTCATTCCCGGTGGCTTTTCCTATGGCGACTACCTGCGTTGCGGTGCCATTGCCGCCCGCATGCCGGTTATGCAGGCCATCCGCGAAAAGGCCGAAAAAGGCGTCAAGGTTCTCGGCGTCTGTAACGGCTTCCAGATCTTGGTCGAGGCAGGAATGCTGCCCGGCGCTTTGATGCGCAATGCCTCGCTCAAATTCGTTTGCCGTGAGGTGAAGCTTGAAGTCGTCAACAACGACACCGAATTCACCCGCGCCTACGACAAGGGCCAGATCATCCGCTCCCCCGTTGCCCACCATGATGGCAACTACTTCCTGGAGCAGGAAGAACTGAAGTCGATCGAAGACAAGGGACAGGTCGTGTTCCGTTATGCCGAAGGCACAAACCCGAATGGGTCGCTGAACGACATTGCCGGCATTATCAACACCAAAGGCAATGTTTTGGGGATGATGCCACACCCGGAAAACCTCATCGAAGCTGCCCACGGTGGCAATGATGGACGCGCGCTTTTTGCATCCGCGCTGGGCGTCATCGCAGCGTAAATATTAACAAAGCCGGGTTACACCGGCTTTGTTGTATTCCCTTTCATGGATTGAAGCGATGAACCGCCTGCCTCTTCGTAAAGCACTGACCATTGCAGGCCTTGGCCTCGTCGCGCTCTCGCTTGCCGCTTGCCAGTCCGAAAGAAAGCCGGCCGCGTCATCCTCTGCATCGCAGGCGGCCTTGCCAGTGATGGAACGCGTTGCGCTCGGTGCCAACGCCTGCTGGTTCAAGTCGGGCGACCCAGCCTTCAAGGCCTATCGCCTTGCTCCGGAACTGAATTCCTTCTCCGGCCGCCCCCGCATTCTGCTCGTGCCGCGCAACAGCCCGGAATCCCGCCCGATGCTCGTCGTTCAGGCGGAAGGCAACCCGGCCAAGGTCGATGCTTTTGGCCCCGCCATGAACGAACCACATGCGGCACGCATCACCACGGACGTGAAACGTTGGGTTAATGGCGGCAAGGGCTGCTGATCCACGCAATCTCAGAACGAGCGCGGCAGTGAAAACAGCCGCGCTTTGGAAAACTCACGCATCGCATCCTGCCGCGTAATTCCAATGTCTTCCAACTCATCCGTGGTGAGATCACGCAGCGCAAGACGGCTGTCGCGCTTGCGTTGCCATTGGCCGAATGCACCCAACAGCCGCTCGATCAGGTTACGCGGCGGCGCTTGAAACGGTGCAGGGCTCACCATCTCGCCATCATCGCGAAAAACGCGCTCCCGCGTATAGCTATCAGGGTACATTGTATCGATTGTCGAGAGATATTGATCCAGCTTGCGCATATTGCACCCCCTTCGGGATTTCCGTAAAACCATTCAATTGGTGCAATCAATACAATTGACATATAGACGAGTACAATGCATAAATTGTCACCATGACAAGTTGGCTTCCAAATTTATCGCAAGGCACCGGCCCCATTTACGTGCGGCTTGCCGACCACATCGAAACCGCTATCTCCGAAGGCACATTGCAGCCGGGCACCAAGCTACCGCCGCAGCGAAACCTTGCTTTCGATCTGGGGGTGACAATCGGCACGATCAGTCGCGCCTATGCACTGATCCACGAGCGAGGGCTCGTCAGCGGCGAAGTCGGACGTGGCACCTATGTCAATGCAAGCAAGACACCCAGCCCTACCCTGAAACTGCAGCAGGCGGGGGTGCCGCTCGGCGGTACGCGCGTCGCTTCCGACACTCCAAACCGATTTCGACTGAACACGACAGCTGCCCCAGACATCGGCCAGAACGTGCTGATCGACAGGCACATCTCAGAGATCGTCAAGGAGTGCTCGCTTCAGATCATCGATTATGCACGGGCGTTTCCGCAGGAATGGGCGCAAGCCGGTGTTCGCTGGTTATCCCAAGGCGACTGGTCGCCAATGGTAGACAATATCGTGCCCACGCTGGGTGCCCATGCAGCCATCATGGGTGTCATCACCGCCATGACCTCGCCGGGAGATCGCATTGTTTTCGAACCCGTCACCTACTCCCAGATTGCCAGAGCCGCGATTCTGGCCGGACGCCGCGCTTCTCTAGTGGAGAGTGACGAACAGGGCATCATCCCCGAAGATTTCGAGCGGGTCTGCGCGCAGCAGCATCCGAAGATGATTTTCCTCATGCCAACCGGCCAGAACCCGACTTGCGCCGTGCTTCCCGAGGATCGTCGCCGGGCCATTGCTGATATCGCCCACCGGTACAATGTCTGGATCATTGAGGATAACCTTTACGGCGCAATGGTCAGCGAGCAGCCGCCAATGATTGCGCAGTTCGCGCCCGACCTCACCTTCGTCGTCGGCGGCCTGTCGAAATCCGTTTCGGCCGGCGTGCGTGGCGGCTGGGTTGCCTGCCCATCGAATTTTGCCTCGCGCATCCGCATTTCCCACGCCATGATGACCGGCGGTCTGCCCTTCCTGCTGGCGGAACTGTGCGCCCGCATGGTCAACAGCGGAGATGCGCATGATATCCGCAGAGACGTCACCGCAGAAATCAATGCCCGCGAACAGATGGCCCGAAAAGCCTTTGCGAATTTTGAATTCAATTCGATGCGAGATATTCCTTTCCTGTGGCTGAAGCTGCCGGAGCCATGGCTATCTGGCACCTTTCGCAGTGCGGCCATGAAGGAAGGTATCCTCATCGATGATGAAGACGAGTTCAAAGCCGGGCGCTCGGAAAAAGTCTTCCACCGCGTGCGTATCAGTTTTTCCGCGCCGAGAACCCGCGAAGAGCTTACCGAAGCTTTCGGCATTCTACGACAGCTGCTGGACAACGGCTCTGCCGGCTATGAAGGCGTGGCCTGATAGCAAAAACTGGGATTAAGGCTGACTTTGCCCGGGTCGCAGGACATTTTCCTGTCGCACGTTCCCGTCTCTTGCGGTAAAGAACCGGAAACTCCCGTACCGGCTCGAACCCCGTGAGACCTATGACACTTCCAAATCATATCCAGATCACCCCGGAACTCATTGCATCCCATGGGCTCAAGCCCGATGAATACCAGCGCATCCTCGACCTCATCGGCCGCGAGCCGAGCTTTACCGAGCTTGGCATTTTCTCTGCCATGTGGAACGAGCATTGCTCCTACAAGTCTTCCAAGAAGTGGCTGAAGACCCTGCCGACCACCGGCCCACGCGTCATTCAGGGCCCTGGCGAGAACGCAGGCGTCGTGGATATCGATGATGGCGATGTCGTCGTCTTCAAGATGGAAAGCCACAACCACCCATCCTACATCGAGCCATACCAAGGCGCAGCCACCGGCGTCGGCGGAATCTTACGTGACGTCTTCACCATGGGCGCGCGTCCTATCGCCGCCATGAACGCGCTTCGCTTCGGCGCGCCTGATCATCCGAAGACCCGCCACCTCGTGGCTGGCGTCGTCGCCGGTGTCGGCGGTTACGGCAATTCCTTCGGCGTTCCCACGGTTGGCGGCGAAGTCGAATTCGACGCTCGCTATAACGGCAACATCCTCGTCAACGCTTTCGCAGCAGGCCTTGCAAAATCCGACGCAATCTTCCTCTCGGAAGCCAAGGGCGTTGGCCTGCCGGTTGTCTACCTTGGCGCGAAGACAGGCCGTGACGGCGTCGGTGGCGCGACCATGGCATCTGCCGAATTCGACGAATCCATCGAGGAAAAGCGCCCCACCGTTCAAGTCGGCGACCCCTTCACTGAAAAGTGCCTGCTGGAAGCCTGCCTTGAACTGATGAAGACGGGTGCCGTCATCGCCATTCAGGACATGGGTGCCGCTGGCCTCACCTGCTCTGCCGTAGAAATGGGTGCCAAGGGCGACCTCGGCATCGAACTGAACCTCGATCAGGTTCCCGTCCGCGAAGAGCGCATGACCGCTTACGAAATGATGCTGTCGGAAAGCCAGGAGCGCATGCTCATGGTGCTTGAGCCTTCCAAGGAAGAGGTCGCCAAGGCGATCTTCGTCAAATGGGGTCTGGACTTCGCCATCGTCGGCAAGACCACGGACGACCTGCGCTTCCGCGTTCTGCACAATGGCGAAGAAGTCGCCAACCTTCCGATCAAGGAACTGGGCGACGAAGCCCCCGAATATGATCGTCCATGGACGCCCGCCAAGGTGCCTGCACCGCTGGCTGAAAACGACGTGCCGGACGCTGATATCGCCGATGCGCTGCTGAAGCTCGTCGGTTCCGCCAACAACTCCTCGCGCCGCTGGGTTTACGAGCAGTATGATACGCTCATTCAGGGCAACTCCTTGCAGTTACCAGGTGGCGACGCCGGTGTCGTGCGCGTCGAAGGCCACGACAAGAAGGCACTCGCCTTCTCCTCCGACGTAACGCCGCGCTATGTCGAGGCAGACGCTTTCGAAGGCGGCAAGCAGGCCGTGGCCGAATGCTGGCGCAACATTACCGCAACCGGCGCTCTGCCGCTGGCCGCGACCGATAACCTCAATTTCGGCAACCCCGAAAAGCCTGAAATCATGAGCCAGCTTGTTCATGCCATCAAGGGCATCGGTGAAGCCTGCATTGCTCTGGAATTCCCAATCGTTTCCGGCAACGTCTCGCTTTACAACGAGACCAATGGTCAGGCGATCCTGCCCACGCCAACCATTGGCGGCGTTGGCCTGATGGCCGATTGGGGCAAGATGGCGCGTATCCGCTTTGCAGCCAGCGATGAGGTCATTCTTCTCGTAGGCGCACCTGATGGTCTCGGCTCTCACATCGCTCAGTCCGTCTACATGCGCGATGTCCATGGCCGCACCGATGGCCCTGCCCCGCATGTGGATCTGGCACACGAAAAGAAGACCGGCGATTTCGTCCGCGCTATCATCACCGATGGCCTGACCAGTGCTGTGCATGATTGCTCGTCCGGTGGTCTCGCGCTCGCCGTTGCCGAAATGGCGATGGCGTCCGACATCGGTGCCACGGTGGATGCGGTCGAAGACCACAATCCGGTGCTCACATTCTACGGCGAAGATCAGGGCCGTTATGTCCTGACAGTCAGTCAGGCGAACCTTGAAACCGTCACCGCGCGGGCGGCAGCCGAAGGCGTTTCGCTGGTGGCCATTGGCAAGACCGGCGGCTCATCCGTAAAGCTGGGTACGGCTCGTGGCCTCGACATTAATGAATTGCGCTCCGCCCATGAATCATGGTTCCCTCAGTTCATGGATGGCGAGTTTCTTGCCGCTGCAGAATAAGAATTGAGGAGTGAACACCATGCCCATGAAGCCTGGCGACATCGAGGACATGATTAAGGCCGGAATTCCCGGCGCGAAGGTTACCATCCGTGATCTCGCCGGTGACGGCGATCACTATGCGGCAGAAGTCGTGGCCGAAGCCTTCAAGGGCAAAAGCCGCGTGCAGCAGCACCAGATGGTATATGACGCCTTGAAGGGTAATATGGGCGGCGTCCTGCATGCTCTCGCACTTCAGACGTCAGCGCCGGAATAACCAAACGTCCGCATTCAAGATCAAAGGCCTGCGCGAAACCCTCGCGCGGGCCTTTTTACATTTCCGGTGGTTTGTCTGAGCGCAGATCGGCAAAGGATGCGGCAGGCAACGGCCCCGCCGTCAGCAGCGTGAAATCAAAACCGGACTTGCGGTCGGAGCCCAGCACATATTGCCGATGCATGCGCAGGAAATTGCTCCGGTTTTTCTGGTAGCGCTCATCCGAAAGCGAATGTTTGAAACGGATCGGAACGATCTTCGGCTGACCAGCATCGCCATGCCCCGCCAGCTTTGCGGTGTGGCATTTGTAGAGATGGATAGGGTCGGTCAGACACTGGATATCGAACCAGTTCACATCCCCATGTCGCGCCATCACGCCAATGCTCTGTCGCAGCCGCGACGCGCTTGACAGAAGCGCACATTGAAGGGCAGCGCCACCCAGCGTAACAAAGGAAACATTTCGACCATCGAAGGCATCTGCCTTCAGCTCCAGCACCCTGCCGGCAACGGCGAGCGCCAGACTTGCGCCCATGCTGTGCGACACGAACAGAACCTCGTCTGACCCCTGCTCCAGCGCCGTCAGCACGGCCCGCGCTTTATCCTCGATCCAGTCACGTGCCATCGGCTCGTCGCGCCCCACCGCCAGAGCAAAGCGCCAGTCAGCGAAAAGATGCAGCGTGTGAAACCGCTCGGAAAACGGCATCACGCCCTTCGTAAAGAAGAGATATCCAAGCGGAAAAGTGATAAGACAGAACAATGCCGAGACACCGACTATCAGAGGCAGCGCCGCAATCAACGCCGCGACAGCAATCCCCAACGCAATCAGCAGAAACGGGAACAGAAAAAACAGGCCGAAACGCCATGCATGCCGGAAGTAAGCAAAAGCTCCCCCCTCGCCAATGATCCCTGCACCCGCTTTGAAACCAAGCCCGATCTGTTTCCAGACGGAAGCAGCCCGCAACTGCGAAATCAGCGTATTGTGGTCGTGGATGAAAATGGTGGAGTGAGTCGTATGGCCATCGTGCTTGCCTTCCACATCCATGCGGCTCCCAGCATGCGTCTGGCTGACGCCGCCCACCGTATAATCGATACCGAATGTCTTTCCCGATTGCGCGGCACTGCGCTCATAACGGCGCTGATGCGCAGCCGCATCCAAGGGATCAAAACCGGGGAAATAAAATACGAGTCGCGACGAAACCTTCGCCATGATGAAGCAATCCTAAAACGGGCAACCACTAAAAGGATCGCTTGAAGTTGGGCCACGCACCTATATTATAAATGATGACATTTTATAGGCATGAGAGGCGCAGTTGTCGAAAATCGTTGACCAGTTAATCAGTGGCGTCGTGAAGGGCGCAATGTCCGAAATCCTCAAGAAGACCGGTGTGCGGCAAACACGGCGTACCAAGCGTCGGACAAAAGCCAGCACGTCAGTTGCAGGCGGTATTCTAGGCGGCATCCTCGAAGCAGCGCTCGGCAAGAAAACCACCCGCACCACAAAAGCTCGTCCAGCCAAAAAGCAGGTCAGCAAACGCCGCACTGCTTCTGCCAGAAGTCGCCAGCGCTGATCGATCTCGGTCAGCGCAAAACGCTTGCGTTTTCACTTTAACAAAAGCACCGAATATACTGGTAAAAAAGAAAAAACCCGCCGAAGCGGGTTTCTTTGGTGCGGTCGAGAAGACTCGAACTTCCACGGGTTGCCCCACAGCGACCTCAACGCTGCGCGTCTACCAATTCCGCCACGACCGCATCGTGGTAGAGCCGACTTGCGCCGACGAAGGTGCATGTACCAAAAGCACTTTGGGTGCACAAGAGCGTCATGACAGATTTTTGAAATTAAAAATCAGACACATCGTTCCTATATGCAAGAAGCCCGCAAATGCCGGGCTTGCGGCTCAGAAATCATTCTGCGAGAAGGCTGTGGAAAGGACTAAACTCATGCTCACACGCACCGATCTCCAGACAAAAATGCTTGCTCGTCCCGGCTCTCCTCCCGTGCGCTGGCGAATCTCGGACGAACTCGTGCCCTATGAGCAAGCGGTGGCCGAGATGGAGCGCGAAGTCGCGGCGATTTCTGCCGGTGAGGCAAATGAGCTCGTCTGGCTTCTGGAGCACCCTCCCCTTTACACCGCTGGCACGAGTGCGGACGTTGCCGACCTGATCGAGCCCGACCGTTTCCCCGTCTTCTCCACGGGTCGTGGCGGCGAATATACGTATCATGGTCCTGGCCAGCGTGTTGTCTACGTCATGCTCGATCTCAAACGACGCAGCCAGGATGTGAGAGCCTATGTAGCTTCACTCGAGAATGTCATCATCAGCACGCTCGACAAAATGAATGTGCGTGGCGAGCGGCGGGAAGATCGCGTCGGCGTCTGGGTGCGGCGACCGGAGAGACCGCTGCTGCCTGACGGCACCGTCAGCGAGGACAAGATCGCGGCCCTCGGCATTCGTCTTCGCAAATGGGTGAGCTTTCACGGCCTGTCGATCAATGTCGATCCGGATCTAACGCATTTCACCGGGATCGTTCCCTGCGGCATCACACAATATGGCGTAACAACTCTTGTGGATCTCGGATTGCCGGTTATGATCGAAGATGTCGATGTTCTGTTGCGCGAGGCCTTCGAAGAGGTATTCGGCGCGACGGAAAATGAAGTGGCCAAGGGCTAGAGCCTCCGGCAACCTTCTGCATCGACAGGCGTTTCCCAGACGCCTTAAACCGGATGCATATCCCTTGGTTTACTCGAAATCCTAAAACCAGAAAGATGGTGACATCACATGTTCACAACTTCAGCCTATGCCTGCGATGATGGTTCCTCGCCGTTGAAACTCGCCTCTATCAAGCGGCGTGATCCAGGCCCGCGCGATGTGGAAATCGAAATCGAATTCTGTGGCGTCTGCCACTCGGATATTCACACAGCCCGCGGCGAATGGGCCGGTTCGCTTTACCCATGCGTACCGGGTCACGAGATTGTTGGTCGTGTGGGCCGTATCGGCTCCGACGTTACGAAGTTCAAGACCGGCGACCGCGTCGGTGTGGGCTGCATCGTGGATAGCTGCCGCGATTGCGCAAGCTGTGCCGAAGGCCTTGAGCAATATTGCGAAAACGGCATGACCGGCACCTACAATTCGCCGGACAAGGCCATGGGCGGCGACGCCCATACGCTTGGCGGTTATTCATCGCATGTGGTCGTAGACGACCGCTATGTGCTGAACATCCCCGAAGGTCTTGATGCCGCAGCGGCAGCACCACTGCTCTGCGCCGGTATCACCACCTATTCGCCACTGCGCCACTGGAATGCCGGTCCTGGCACACGTGTCGGCGTCGTGGGCCTCGGCGGCCTTGGCCATATGGCTGTCAAGATCGCCAGCGCCATGGGTGCCACGGTGGTCATGATCACGACATCTCCCGGTAAGGCAGATGACGCGAAGAGACTTGGCGCGCATGAAGTCATCGTTTCCAAGGACCCGGAACAGATGAAGAAGGGCGCTGCCAGCCTCGACCTCATCATCGATGCGGTTGCCGCAGACCACGATATCGACGCCTATCTCGCACTTCTGAAGCGCGATGGTGCACTTGTACAGGTCGGCGCGCCTGAAAAGCCGCTCTCCGTTCACGCCTTCAGCCTCATTCCAGGCCGCAAGACCTTTGCCGGCTCCATGATCGGTGGCATTGCTGAAACTCAGGAGATGCTGGATTTCTGTGCCGAAAAGGGGATTACCGCCGATATCGAGATGATCAATATCGATCAGATCAACGAAGCCTATGAGCGCATGATCAAGAGCGACGTGCGCTACCGCTTCGTTATCGATATGAACAGCCTGCCAAAACAGGCCGCGTGATCCGTCATCGGATCAATCGCTGTACCGCAAAAACAAACCCGCCGAGTGATCGGCGGGTTTTGTGTTTTCAGCATAAAATATCTATTGAAACCAATTTAAGGACGGCGTTTTGTCGGCGTAGAGCTCGTATCGACACTTAGCCGAAAAGAGTGACCGCCTTCGCCGTTAAGACAGCAAACGATCATCGGTAAAGGTCGCTTCCGACACTTGGCCGCTGACCAGCGCAACAATTGCCAGTACGGCATGTTGGCGGTCCCATCCAGCACCTTCAGCCTTTTCAAGAAGACCGTTGATCGATGGCTCCAAAGCAAATTGGCATTCGACCTGATAATCCATGGTGTCGACCGAAAGCGACGGAGAATTGATCAAAGCGCGCATTAAGCACTCCATTCTATCGCATGCTCCTGAGTTAAGGTCAGGACAAGCGTACTTCACACACTCGAAAAGCAAACCGTCGTGAAACGGCAAGCGTTGAATCGAATCCCCCAGCGGGATGCAAGGTCGGCTATATGAATGGTAGTGTCAAGTTCAGCCGACGCGGTGAAACAGTGGAAAACCCCATTCCTATCACGAATCTGGTCGAACTTCAAAACCTGACCGGGAAAGCATTTCATTTTACACTACTTCCAGCAGTCCCGAGGCGGTTTTCGCCGCCAGATCAGCATTGCCATAACGAAGAGCGAAAACAGGATAAACCATGCCAGCGGAAAGGCCATGAACAGCGCGGCATAACCGCAACTTTCTTCCAGGCAGGAGCGCAACGGCCCGGCTTCCGCCATGATGGTCACGGTAAAAGCAGCGACAAGACCACTGCCCGCAACACCTGCGACCAGAATCAATATATTGGTGACAGCTCTCATCCGCCTAGTTATGGCGTAGAATGAGACGACTTTGGGGACGCGACGAAAAACGTCCATATAAGGAGATATTACGGTGTGCGGCGGTTCGCATCGTACCGCGTCATAAAATTTCCGTCTGAGGCCACCGGATGAGTGCATCTCGACCGGCATCCGTCAAGCCATAGACGCCTTTTTCCAACCGCTCGAACCAGCCATAGACATTCGACAACAGTATCTTTCCGGCTTCAGGAACAGACGCTCTCACATCACGGACACGTAACGGTCCCGCGACCAGAACTGCTGCGCAGCCCAACGCTTGCTGACGATAGGCCGTCATCACGGGCTTGCGGGTACTGCCACCGAGGGCGGGATCACCGCGTCTTTTCTGGTGTTCGCGCACAAGTCTTGAGCGTCGCTTCGGGTTGGTGCGCGGCATGGGTGATATCGAGGCGACGATGACGCTGACGTCACCGCGGTCGGATATGCCGAGCATGCCTATGCCAAGCCGACGGCATAAATCTCGATAGCGTTTGTCCGCTTCCCGTCCCCTGCCCTTGGCAGATATTTTCGCAGCGATCCACACCTCGTCCGCTATTGCAGACCTGTCGACAGCCTGAAGAATGACCTCCAGATTGAAGGTCATTTTCAGCTCACAAATCACGACGACTGGCGGTTCATCACCGTTGATGCCAACAAGGTCGCATCCGCTGACCTCCCCTTTAACCGAATATCCTGCGGTCTCCAGAAATGCTTTTACGGGCAGATAGAGGGACGTTTCCATGCGGCTAACGATCGGAATCAGGAATCATTCGATGAGTGTATACCCGTAGACGATGAGGTTGACACGCGCTGACATCAACCAGTCTTCGAGATGTTCGCCATCGTCATGATCGCACCTCGGCCAGGGCCCGCCTCAGCGGCTCGTCGGAAACCTGAATAAATCCTCGAAACGGAATGTCCATGTCCAGTACGAGATAAAAGGCGGATGCAAGCAGCCCTGCGGCGATTACAAAAGTTGTGACCACGATGGCGTTTCTGGGCGCCCGGTAACCAAAGCTTCCGAAGATGAGAACCAACCACGCCACCAATATACCAACCAGCGGCATTGGGATGACACCCTCGGATTGCTCGATGATCGTCCAGCGTTGTTCGATGATACGCTGAAACTGCCGCCGGATGTCTGATGCCAGGTCCTGATGATACTGCTCTACCGGTTGAATGGTCATGAGGACATCGGAGAGGCGATCCAAAGCGGCTCCTGCTGGGTCCGAGACACCTTTCAAGCTATCGTCGGCCCGTGTCGGATGTTCTATTGCCTGCTCGATATAATCCGTCAGCGACTGCCGGGCCTCTCTCGCACCAATGCCATAGCTCCTGAGCGAGTGATCGAGCAAGATCAGATTTGTGGCGTATGAATGAGAGGTTGCGTTCACCGTCTCGAACGTATTCTTCGACGAGTTGATCATCAGGCCGAAGACCAGCGACGTCATGACGACGAAGATATTGGCGACCAGACGGATCACCGCGTTGGTTTCATCATCCTTGTGATGGGCAGACAGGCGCGGAGAAATCGCCATGGCACCAAACGAGGCTGCCAAGAGGCACGCAAAGACCGCCAGAGCCAGCCAGAATTCAGTCATTATCGATTCCAGGTTCCAAGAGGCAATCTCGATGTCCTACGAACTGTGTAAAGATGCAAATGTGGCATTCCTTCCAACACGAAATCTGATTTGCGTAAACAGTCCCGTTTTGGCGACGCCGGTCACGGCAAAGATAAATTGTCAGGCCAACCTTTATGAGCGAGTACCGACAGATGCTTTATCTTCTCAGCGAAGACATCCATCTGGAAGGGTTTCGTCAGAACGTGCATGCCATGATGGAGATCACCGTGATTGAGAACGGCGCTCTCGGCATAACCGGTAATAAAAAGCACCGCCAACTCTGGCCGTGAGACGCGGGCGGCTTCAGCCAGTTGACGGCCATTGATCCCGTTGGGCAAGCCGACGTCGGTCACGAGCAGATCGATCTGATGGTCTGAGTTGAGAATTTCCAACGCGGATCGACCATCGTCAGCTTCCAGAACCGTATAACCAAGCTCTTGAAGCTGTTCAGCCGCGATCATCCGCACCAGTGGTTCGTCATCAACGACCAGGATTGTTTCGCGTCCGCTCGATTGAGGTGATAGCGACTGCGGATTGCCGTGGCTGTCCTCGACAGGAAGATCAGTTCCATGGCGCGGCAGATAGATAGCGATCGTGGTTCCCCTGCCGATCTCGGATTCTATATGGACTGCACCATTGGATTGCCCGGCAAAGCCATGCACCATAGACAGTCCAAGCCCCGTTCCCTGCCCTATGGGCTTCGTCGTGTAGAACGGGTCGAATGCTCGAGACATGACCTCGTGAGACATACCCGTGCCAGTGTCCCTTACGCATAGCGAAACATATGGGCCGGCCTTGAGACCCCGCTCTTTCGCCAGGCGTTCGTCTAGCCACAAGTTCTCGGTCTCGATGGTGATCTTGCCGCCTTCCGGCATGGCATCGCGGGCATTGATGCACAGGTTGAGCAAGGCATTTTCAAGCTGCCCGGCATCAACGAAGGTTGTCCAAAGCCCATCCGCAGCGTCGGTCTCGACTTCGATGCTCGGCCCGATACTGCGATGGACAAGTTCAAGCATGCCATGGACGAGGCTGTTCAGATTGGTGGGTTTGGGATCAAGCGTCTGACGGCGCGAGAATGCGAGAAGTCTCTGTGTCAGCGCAGCGGCGCGCTTGGTGGCACCGCTTGCTCCAACGAGGTATCGATCCAGCTCGCCTATGCGTCCCTGAGACAGACGCGTCGACATCATCTCCAGACTTCCGCTGATACCCGCCAATATGTTGTTGAAATCATGCGCCAGTCCACCGGTGAGCTGACCGATTGCCTCGATCTTCTGTGCCTGTCGCAACTGCTCCTGTGCATCGGCAAGCTCTGCTTCGCGAGCCTTGTATTCGGAGAGATCTCGACCGACAGCAATGAAGTTTACGTTGTCTGCTTCAGGTGACACGGTCCAGTCGATGGGTGTCCAGACCCCGTTTTTGGTCAATATCCGGTTCTCGAACCTCGTCGGCTGACCCGTTACTGACATTTTCGAGAGTGCGGCCGTTGTGTGCGGCACATCGTCTGGATGAATGATGTCGGCATAGGGATTGGTCAGAAGCTCGTGTTCAGTCCAGCCCAGAACGGCGGTCCAGGCAGGGTTGGCGGCCGACATTTCTCCACCGTAATCAGCGCGGGCCAACATATCCTGCGAAAGCCGCCACAGTTGATCGCGCTCGGCAAGCGCCGTTTTCTCATCGGTGACGTCACGAATGATGCAGTAGATCTTGCCGTTATCAGGGACACAAACCCACGAAAACCAACGATGTACGCCATCTTTCGTCCGGTAACGGTTTTCGACCTCGACCACCGCCTCGCCGCCAACAAGCGTGTCGAGAGCCGCCTTGGCATCTGCAATGTCGTCAGGATGCAACAGGTCGGTATAGAGAAAGCCGCGCATTTCGTGCGCACTGTATCCAAGCGTCTTGCCCCAGGCAGGATTGGTGGCCAGGAAACGGCCGTCCATGCTGACGACAGCAAGCATGTCGGGGTTGATGTTCCAGCTCGTCCCTTGCTCGATAACCCGCTCAAGGACTTGACGCTCGAGGTCTTCGTTTAGTTCCTGAAGTTGCTTCGCGGCCTTCACGCGCTCGGATGTATCTCTAACAATGGCAAATACGCCAACCGTCACGCCTTCGTCGTCAACCACGGGCGAATAGTCGAGGTCCAGCCACATGTCTTCTGGCAAGCCATTTCGGAAAAGCGTGAATTCCTGATCTTTATAGGACAGCGTTCTACCGGCCATGGCCATATTCATCACGTTGTCGTTGAATTCGAACGCCTCTGGCCAACCTTCACGGAGCTTAGCTCCCAACAATGCCGGATGTCGTTTGCCCGCAACCACCCTATAGGCGTCGTTATAGATCATCACACCGTCTTTGCCCCACAGTGTGGCTATCGCAACTGGGGACCGCAGCATCGTCGCCACTGTCGTCCTGACCGTGGAACTCCAATGCTCGATTGGTCCCAGCGTAGTCGCAGACCAATCGAATCGACGGATGAGATCGGCCGTCTCGCCTGTATCTGGCAAATAGGACGGCCGATTAGAACCAGCAGGCATTCAGAACTCCATGCGAAAAAAGCCACCCTTGAGCTTTTAACGGTGTTTTCCTTTTTCCCGCAACGGGTGTTTCTAATAAAGAGATCTGCGCTCTCGGATTTGCCCTGCCTTGATATCACGGGGCCAACGCTGTGAAATGAGCAAATCGCTCAATTGAACAGGCCGAGCTTTCCGGCCGCTGCGTTTGCCTCATCCATCGAAGCGTCAAGCGTTGCTTTCAGGATGCGGAGTTCCGCCTTTAGCCGGGGACTGATCTGAAGCTTTTGCCAATCGACAAGTTTCTGCTGCCACTCAGCGATTTCGACAATGAGCTTGCGAGACGTCGTCGACGTTTCTGGGTTGACCAACTTGGCGGCACGCTCTGCATTTTCAGACAATTCCACAAGTTCGACAGTGTGAACAATCCACTCAGGCAGCGCGAGGCGCAGCGTTGAGATTTCGGACACGATCGGCTCATCGGCGATATAATCGGTCATGAAATTCCTAAATTTTGGGAGGTGACGTTTTCGTTCATGAACTGACGTCTTGCGTACACACAACATGGCGCGACGTCATTTGTTCCACAGGCATCCAAATCACGCCACAGCAAGCAGTCTAACTGCAAAACCAAGCCTCTCAGCGAGGTAAGATGTTTTCGCGCGGAACGTTTGATACTTTCAGGTGTTGATCATGAATTCCGGGAGAGTGTGATGCGCAAAGTGCTTGTGGTGGACGACGAGGCCCTAATCCGAATGACAGTCATAGACGCATTGGAGGATGCAGGTTTCACAGTTATTGAAGCCGGAACGGCCGATGAAGCGCTCGATATCATCGAAGAACAGGCGATCCATTTTCTGTTTACCGACATTCAAATGCCCGGCACGAACTCTGGTGTCGATCTCGCTCACGAAGTGGCAACTCGTTTTCCAGATGCAGGGATCATCGTTGCTTCAGGCCGGGTCAGATCGGATGACATAGATCTACCGCCTTCTGCCGAATTCCTCACGAAGCCCTATGATCTTGACCATATCGTCAAACGCTTCAAATCTCTGACGACCAGCGAGCCTACGACGACAAACGAGCGCCGCTGATACGCAAGGTGACCAAGAGACCTTCCTTGGACCAGTCGTGTTCAAGAGTTCCGCCCAGATTGCCTGCCAGTGTTCTGTGGAGCAGCTTGCTCCCATATCCGCCTGCACCGGTGGGTTTTTCAACCTCTGGACCTCCACGCTCTGTCCACCGAATTTCGATAATATCTCCGGTGATAGCACCTGAAACGTCCAACACGCCTTCCGGTACTGACAAAGATCCGTATTTCATCGCGTTCGTCGCCAACTCGTGGATGACCAGTGCCAGACCTGTGGCCGCATTTTCTCCAACTCCAAGCCGCGGTACGGCAACCCTGATCCGTCCCGCGAATGCTCCACCATCGTCATAGGGAGCCAGGAGCACGGTGAAGATGTCTCCAAGAAGCGCCGCATCGCCGTTTCCATGCGGCAGAGGCCTGACGAGATCATGCGCACGTCCAAGCGCCGCCAGTCGACTGGTCAGCTGCTCGGTCATCTCTTCTAGAGAGCTTGATGAACGTGAGGTTATCTTGGTCAAGCCCGAGGCGATCGCCAAAAGGTTCTTGACGCGGTGGCTCATCTCACCGGCCAAGAGCTCGTGGCTTTCCTCTGCATTTTTCCTTAAAGTCACATCCAGAAAGATGCCCGACATTTTACGATTTTTGATCCCCGCATCATTTCCCTGTCCCCGTGCCGATATCCAGCGAACATCCGCGCCAACCAGAATACGGAAGTCGATTTCATAGGGACCGACAACGGCTCTCGTCGCAGTGAAAGCCTCCCTCACCCGATCCCGGTCAGCGGGGTGAATTTTCTCCGACAGGCGCTCGAAGGTAAGCGGTTCGGCCTTGCTGACGTGCCAGAGCTCGTAGCCATGGCCGTCCATCAAGAGTTCGTCGGTGTCAACCTGCCAGGACCAAAGCGCCACCCCTGCCGCTGCCAAGGCTCCACGGAGCTCCTCGGGCGACCAAGTGGAATGATTGAAGCTGTGGTCCTTGGTCATGATCAGGCTCTCTCACGCGTTTTCACGGTCGGCTTGCTCGAAGCGATCAGCTCCCGGTCCTTTTTCGCCATTCTCGCGCATGCGGAATAACGCTCGGCCCTCAACCGCATTGCGGCACGCGATCAAGTGGGAGCAAAAATGGCCGAAAGCGACTTCGATATGCTTAAAATGAAAAAGGCCGGACAAATGTCCGGCCTTTTCAAAAACTAGCTTCCAACAATGCCAGTACATCCGTGGTCAAAGTAGAAGCCGTTCAAATTAGGCAGCCTGAAGGTTGCAGGCCGACATCTTGCCGGACTTGTTGTCGCGCTCGAGGTCGTAGCCGATCTTCTGACCTTCTACGATTTCGCGCATTCCAGCGCGCTCGACGGCAGAAATGTGCACGAATGCATCTTCGCCGCCGTTGTCAGGCTGAATGAAGCCGAAGCCCTTAGTGGAATTAAACCATTTTACTGTGCCTGTGGTCATAATGAACCCTTTCAAAGCATAAGTGTGGGATCGCGACGCAATAAGCTCCACGACGATGATAGCGATAGTTTTGAAATGAAAGTTCGTTCTGGCGCGGTGCCAATCGCGCGGTAACCAAAGTTCAGCAAGCAAAAGATCGATAAACCCTTAATAGAGGTCACTATCGCATGTGTCAACTTTTAGTTTTACCCACGGGTAAACAGATCGATCTCGGGGTCTCGGCGATCTTATTAGATAGCAGGTCTGCTCAAGCGACCGCGCACACATCATGTGTTTCGACAAACGCTCGTCTAGCTTTAAGGGAGAAGTCGTCAGAGTTCTAGCGTAATCAAAACAGTCATACGCTTTGATCATTATCTGATCAAAGCGTCACAACATACTGATTATGAAAAAGAATGGTGGGTGATGTAGGGCTCGAACCTACGACCCGCTGATTAAGAGTCAGCTGCTCTACCAACTGAGCTAATCACCCGCCGTCCGCCGTCTGGCGGTGTGATTGGGCGTATAAAGAGGAACATTCTGATTGTCCAGCGTGGAAATGAAATTTCTTCGATTTTTACGTCGGAAAAATGACAGCCACGCTGGAAAAGCCTTGAAGCCCCGGCTTTTTACGACCGGATCATTTTTTACCCTATCAACGCCTGAAAGCCCTTGCGACGGCAATCAGTATGCATGCGCCGATGAAGCCTGCGATAAGATATCCGATCCAGCCCGTGAGGACCACGCCGAATACCGCCAGAATCGCGTTCGCGACGATCGCACCCACGATTCCCAGAATGATGTTCATGAAAACACCCATATTGCTCTTCATGAACTGTTCGGCGAGCCAACCGGCTATGCCACCAATGATGATTGCGGCGATCCAGCCAATACCTGCAGATTCCATGACTTCCTCCTAGGTTGCTACAAAATCATATTTGGCGATTCTAATGTTTTCTTCAAGGTGGTGTCGTGCGCTGACCACCTTGAAACCTTTTATTGGCGAGCTAACGTCGCGCAGCGATTCGGAAAGATCAGAAGGGCATTCACGATGACATCATCAATACGACAGTACCGGCTCTTGCCGATCCTGTTTGCTTTTGTGGCCCTTTGGATAGCTCCGGCACAGATGGCTCTGGCGCAGATGCCAGACCAGATCAGCGAAGATGCCGCCCTGTCCGTTGCGCAGAGAGCAGAAGCCCGGCTTGTAAAAGATAAGGCAAGCTTGGCCGATATCACCCAACAGATCGACAACAAGGACAATGATGATACCAAACTTGTCGATCTGAAAGGCAAGGCAGACGATCTCGCGGGCAACGCCGCCGCAACCGTTGCTCACCTTCGCACGAGACTTGACGAAATCAGCACCCGCATCACCTCGCTAGGGGAGCCGCCCAAGGAGGGTCAGCCACCGGAAGCCAGCGTCGTTACCGACGAGCGCACGAAACTGAATGCGGAAAAGTCCCAGATAAACGCCGTGCTAGGTGATGCGGAGAACGTGTCTGCCAACGCCGCCCGCCTCTCCAACACCATCACCAACCTTCGCCGCCAGCTGTTCGCCGCCACGCTGTTCAAGCGCACGGAAATCTCACTGCCGGTTCTGGCAGAGGCAGGCAAGGAATTCGGCGGCGAGATTGCCTCGCTCAGCAGTTCCATGACCGGTTGGGCGATATTCGTCTGGAATTACAAACGCGTGTCGATGTTCGGTGCCGTTACGCTTTCCATCATGGCTGCACTGCTGTTCATGGTCGGCGGTTACAGACTGTTGGGACACAGGATGGAGCGGCGCGCCTTTTCAGGTGAGCCGTCCTATTTGCGGCGTTTGTCGGTGGCGTTCTGGTCTACACTGGTCCAGTCCATGTCCGTCTTTCTGTTCATGTCGGCGTCGGCGTTTCTTCTCGATAATTTCGGTGTTTTGCGACCGGACATCGCTCCGATCTTTTTCGTCGCGATATACATCGTCGCCTTCGTTTATTTTGTGTCGCGACTGACATATGCGATCTTTTCGCCGACACAGCCGGAATGGCGCCTGCTCAACGTTTCCACGCGTGGTGCGCACATCATCTCGTCGGCCATGCTCGTCATGTCGCTTGTCAACGGTCTCGACTACCTGTTCAGCACCATCAGTGAAACTCTGAACTCACCGCTGATCCTGACTGTCGCAAAAAGCTTCGTCGCATCCATCATCATCGGCATCATCCTGTTTGCCCTGTCATTCGTAAAGCCGCTGGCCAGCACGGATATTGACGGGGATGGGCGTGATCAACGCATGCCGCGCTGGCTTTCTGCGCTGCTGCGTTTCGGTGGCCTGTTGCTGATTGGCGCCTGCCTTACCGGTTATGTCGGTCTGGCTCGGTTTCTCGCCACCCAGATCGTCTCGACCGGCACTGTCATAGCGACCATGTATATCGGCATTCTCTCTGGCCGCGCCATTTCCAAACAGGGTGTGTTTGCAGAGACGCTCGTGGGCCGCTACCTCGGCAGACGTTTCGGGCTTGGCCCCGTGCCGCTCGATCAGGCCGGTCTGGCTGCAGGGCTTGGCATTTATTGCGCAGCACTGGCTTTCGGCGTGCCGCTCGTTCTGTTTTCCTGGGGCTTCCAGCCTGGTGACATCGAAAGCTGGGCTTATCGCCTGCTGACCGGCTTCTCGATCGGCAAGACATCCATATCGCTCATCAGCATCATCACCGGTATTCTCGTCTTCGTCGTCGGCTATGCCATTACACGCTGGTTCCAGAAATGGCTGGACAGAAACGTCATGGCGCGCGGCCAGGTGGATGCCGGTGTGCGCAACTCGGTTGGTACCGGCATCGGTTATCTCGGCGTCGTCGTTGCGGCGATCTTCGGCATTTCATCCGCCGGACTTGATCTTTCAAGCCTCGCGCTCGTTGCTTCCGCCTTGTCTGTCGGTATCGGTTTCGGCTTGCAGAACATCGTATCGAACTTCGTCTCCGGCCTCATTCTTCTGGTCGAACGCCCCTTCAAGGTGGGCGACTGGGTGGTGACGGGTACTGTCGAAGGCACCGTCAAGCGGCTGTCCGTGCGCGCGACCGAGATCGAAACCTTCCGCGGCCAATCGATCATTGTCCCCAACTCCGAATTCATCAATTCCTCCGTCGGCAACTGGACCCACAGAAACCGCATCCAGCGGGCAGAAATTCCTGTCTCCGTCTCTTATGAGACGGATCCGCAGCGCGTAATGGATATTCTGCTGGAACTGGTGAAAAAGCAGACGCCGGTTCTGCGCAACCCCGAGCCGCATGTGGAATTCCTGCGGTTTGGTGATTTCTCGCTGGATTTCGAGCTGCGTTTTCATCTGGCCGATTTATCGCACGGCCTCACGGTCAAAAACAGTTTGCGCATGGCCATTCTCACAAGGTTCCGTGAAGAAGGCATCGAAATCGCCACGCCGCAGCGCAACGTCAACATCCATGTGGATGGTCAGGCCGACCCAAAGCTTTTGTCCGCAATCATGTCGGAGGAAGGTGAGAAGGCGATCGTGTCGAAAGCAGCTTCGACGGCAAGAGAACCATCGGCGGATGAAGCCGCGGAAACGGACGGACAAAGCCAAGACAAGCCAGCTGCGAAGTCCGCTGGCGGCAAGCGGAGTTAGCACCGTCCCGCAATTGAAAAACGTCAAAAGGCTCCCCGTCGCGGCGAGCCTTTTGCATGTCGTAATCAGGCGTTTAAGCAACGGTGCGACATTGCATAGTCTGGCCCAAATTGGTTCGATAAAGCCCGCATAAAGCGGGCAAAATGCCTCAAGGGGAACTTGCATCATGAAGACACATGCGCGGGCGGTGGTGATCGGTGGCGGCGTCGTCGGTGTTTCGACGCTCTATCATCTGGCCAGGAAGGGCTGGAGCGATGCTGTTCTGATCGAGCGCAAGGAGTTGACCTCCGGCTCCACCTGGCACGCCGCAGGTCTGCTGCCGCTGTTCAACATGAGCTATTCCGTCGGCCAGATTCACAAATATTCGGTGAAGTTCTACGAGGAGCTTCAGGAAGAAACCGGCATGAATGTCGGCTTCTCCAAGGTCTCCAACATTCGTCTCGCCCGCACTAAAGATCGCTGGGACGAATATATGTATTATGCCGGCATCGCCGAAACCATCGGCGTCAACTACAAGCTTTTGACGCCGGAAGAGGTCAAGGAGGTCTGGCCGCTGTGCGAAACCGATGGCCTGCTCGGCGCGATCCAGCACCCGGATGATGGTTACATTCAGCCAGCGGACCTCACACAGGCGCTTGCCAAGGGCGCGCGCGACCGTGGGGCTACCATCTATCGCAACACGTCAGTCACCGCGCTGGAGCAGCTTGAGGATGGTCACTGGAAGGTGACGACGGACAAAGGCGAGATCATTGCCGAGCACGTCATTTCCTGTACCGGCAACTTCGCCCGCAAGACTGGTGAAATGGTCGGCATCAACATTCCCGTCATTCCGGTCGAGCACCAATATATCGTCACCGAACCGCACCCGGCCATTCTGGAACGTCGCAAACAGGGCCTGCCGGAAATGGGCGTACTGCGCGAATCCGACAGCGCCTGGTATATGCGCGAAGAAGCAGGCGGCCTCATTCTTGGTCCCTACGAAGTCGGCGCACCCGTCTGTTATGTCGATGGCCCCTCGGACCAGAGCGAATACGAGCTGTTCCAGGAAGAGCTCGACCGTCTCATGCCGCATATCGAAGCGGCCATTGCCCGCGTTCCTGCCTTTGGCGAAGTCGGCATCAAGAAAGTTTATAACGGTGCCATTGCCTATACACCCGACGGTAACCCGATTATCGGCCCTGCCCCCGGCCTCAAGAATTTCTGGCTGAATGAAGGCCACTCTTTCGGCATCACCGCCGCTGGCGGCGCTGGCTGGCAGCTTGCCGAATGGATTGTCGATGGCGAACCGACGCTAGACCTGATGGGCGTCGATCCGCGCCGCTTCGGACCCTACGCGACCGAAGGCTACCTCATCGCCAAGAACGAGGAAGCTTATGCCAACGTCTTCACCATGCACTATCCGGATGAAGAACGCTCCGCCGCCCGCCCCCTCAAGACGACACCAATTTATGACCGCCTGAAGAAGCTCGGCGGCGTCTTCGGCTCGGTCTACGGCTGGGAGCGCGCAAACTGGTTCGTTCCGGATGGTTACGAACTTAAGCCGGAAGAGCTCGGTGTCGGGGCTGACGTCATCACCAACCACAACCATGCGCCAGCACTCGAGGATGGCCGCATTGTTGAGAAATGGTCGTTCCGCCGCTCCAACTATTTCGAGCATGTCGGCAACGAGGTTAAACACGTCCACGAAAATGTCGGCGTTCTGGATATGTCGGCCTTTGCAAAGATGGAAGTGTCCGGTCCCGGTGCACGCGCTTGGCTCGATTCGATCCTCGCCAATGCCATTCCAAAGAAGCGCGGTCGCATTGCGCTTACACACCTTCTGACGAAGGATGGTGGCGTGAAGGCGGAATTCACGGTCTATGAATGGGCACCGGGCCGTTTCTACCTCGTCTCCGCTGGCGGTCTGGAAACCCATGACCATGATGTGTTGAGACGCCTTGCGCCCACGGATGGCTCCGTCGTGCTGCAGCCCATTACCCAGAAATACGGCGTACTGGCGCTGGCCGGCCCCAAGTCACGTGAGGTGTTGAAAAAGCTAACCCGCACCAGCCTCGACAACAAGGATTTCCCGTGGCTGACCGCCAAGGAAATCTCGGTTGGCGTGGCGACGGCACATGCGCTGCGCGTCAACTTCGTTGGTGAGCTCGGCTGGGAACTGCATCACCCCATCGAAATGCAGACCTATATCTTCGACCGCCTGATGGAAGCCGGTGCCGAATTCGGCATCAAGCCTTTCGGCATTCGTGCGATGGTCTCGATGTCGCTGGAAAAATCCTACCGCAACATGGGTCGCGAACTCTCCGTCGAATACAACGCCTACACATCAGGCCTCGACCGCTTCATCAAGCCGGAAAAACATTTCATCGGTCGTGATGCCGTGGTGGCCGGCAAGGAACAGGGCCTGAAGTGGATTTTCTCGACACTCGTGGTGACAGGAAATACCACGGTCGATACGCGCGGCTCGGAAGCGATCTACGATGCCACAGGTGAAGTCGTCGGCCGCGCCACATCCGGTGGCTTCGGCTGGCGTATTGGCAAGTCGCTGGCACTTGCCATGCTATCGCCAGATCATTCGGCCATCGGGACGAAGCTCAAGATCAAGATTCTCGGTGATCTCTATGATGCCGAAGTCGTCGGCGAGAGCCCGTTCGACCCTGACAACGTGGTGCTGCGGGCTTAACTCCCACTCTTCCTCCGTCATGCCGGGCTTGACCCGGCATCCAGCAGCGTCGCGTCCGCGGCGCAAAAAACTCTTTTGAGCTGACAGACGTCAGCTCGCTAGACCCCGCATCAAGCAACCGTTGACGATCAAGTAAAAGCAGGGTCTGTTTTTGCGATTGCGTTGAGGATGGTTATGAGCTTTCGGATTGTTGCGACGATGGCGATCTTAAAGGTTTTTCCGTTGCTGCGCAGGCGCTGGTAGAAAGTGCCGAGAATGGGATCCTTGATCTTGATTGCGCTCAGCGCGGCCATGTAGGCAATGTCGCGCAGATGCTTGCGTCCTCCAGAGCATTTGCCTCTGCGGTTCGAACTGCCGGATTGGCGCGCATGGGGAGCAACGCCCAGAAGGGC
>NZ_FMUD01000055.1:0-20210 GCF_900100825.1 Agrobacterium sp. DSM 25558
CGCCAGATCGCATCGCTTGCGGGACTGGCACCATGGACGCGGCAATCGGGCAAGTGGAAAGGCAAGAGCTTTATCGGTGGCGGGCGCTCGAAGGTGCGGGCTGTCCTGTTCATGGCGGCACTGGTTGCGTCCCGTCACAATCCGTTCCTCAAAGCCTTCCGCGATCGCCTCGTGGCATCCGGCAAGCCCAAGATCGTCGCCATTGTCGCCACCATGCGCAAGCTTCTCACCATCCTCAACGCCATCATCCGGGAAAATAAACCATGGCAAAACGCTTGACTGCCAAGACAGTCGCTCTGCCCTGCCGGGCATCTCCCCCTCAGGTGGGGAGATCGACTCGTGGCGACCTCTCGCACATCTTCGACGTGGAGATTGAAGTGAGGTGGCTCGGCCATCCGATCTCCCCCCTTGAGGGGGAGATGTCCGGTAGGACAGAGGGGGGTGAGCCCCACCCGCCATCATTAGCCAATATCAAAAGCACTCCAGAAACAACGCCTTCGTATTCTCCGCCGTCATCTCCACCGGGTTACCCCCACAACTCGGGTCCTTGATCGCCTCTGCCACAAGCTCATCCACCCGGTCGGGCTTGATACCCATGGCCGTAAGGCTGTCAGGCACGCCAAGCTCCTTACGAAGCTCCAGCACATAATCATAGAAGCCATCGAAGCCGCCTTCGATGCCAAGATAGGCGGCCGCGCGGGCGATCTTGTCTTCTATAACAGGACGGTTGAAGCGCAGGACGGCGGGCATGACGACGGCGTTGGTCATGCCGTGGTGGGTGTTGTAAACCGCGCCGATGGGGTGCGACAGGGAATGGATGGCGCCCAGCCCCTTCTGGAAGGCGACCGCGCCCATGGCGGCGGCGGCCATCATGTTGGAGCGGGCTTCGATGTCCGTGCCGTCTTTGTAGGCGCGCGGCAGATATTCCTTGACGAGACGCAGGCCCTCAAGCGCGATACCGGCACTCATGGGGTGATAGAAGGGCGACGAATAGGCTTCCAAGCAATGGGCAAAGGCGTCCATGCCGGTGCCGACGGTGATGGCCTTGGGCATGCCGACCGTCAGTTCCGGATCGCAGATGACCACGCCGGGCAGAAACTTCGGGTGGAAGATGATCTTCTTCACATGGGTCTGCGAGTTGGTGATGACGCTGGCGCGACCCACCTCAGAACCCGTGCCTGCCGTCGTCGGCACGGCGACGATGGGGGCGATGCCTTCGCTGTTCGCGCGGGTCCACCAGTCGTCGATATCCTCGAAATCCCAAACGGGGCGGGTCTGGCCTGCCATGAAGGCGACAGCCTTGCCGAGATCGAGACCGGAGCCACCGCCGAAGGCGACGACGCCATCATGGCCGCCATCCCTAAAGGCTTTCACGCCTGCTTCGAGATTGATCTCGTTGGGGTTCGGGTCCACCTCGGAAAAGATGGCGCGGCCTAGGCCTGCCTCTTCCAGAATATCCAGCGCGTGGGCCGTGATCGCCATGCTGGCGAGGCCTCTGTCGGTGACGAGCAGCGGCTTCCTTATGCCGAGCGTCTTGCAGGCGTCCGCCAATTCCTTGATGCGGCCGCGTCCCATCTTGATCGGGGTCGGGTAGCTCCAGTTTGCGACGATGTTCATTTCGTGACTTTCTTCAGATGGTAGGATTTTGGACGGGTCAGGTTTTGGAAGCCGATGACCGACAATGAGCCGCCGCGACCGGTATCCTTGACGCCGGTCCAGCAGAGAGCCGGATCGAGGTAATCGGCGCGGTTCATGAAGACGGTACCGGTTTCGATCTCGCGACCGATGCGCCCTGCCCGCTCAGCATCCTGCGTCCACAGCGATGCGGTCAGGCCGTATTTGCTGTCATTCATCAGGCGCAGCGCTTCATCGTCGTTCTTCACCTTCATGATGCCGACGGCGGGGCCGAAGGTTTCCTCGGTCATGAATTCCATGGAATGATCGACATCAACGAGGATTTGCGGCGCGACATAGGCGCTTTCGCCATCATCGGCGGCAAACAGCTTGGGATCGACCAAAGCCTTCGCACCCTTGGAAACCGCATCGGCCACCTGCTGGCGCACGACTTTGGCGAAACGTTTGTTGGCCATCGGGCCCAGCGAAGTCTCCTGCTCCAGCGGGTTGCCGAGCTTGTAGTTCGACACCCAGGCGACGGATTTTTCAACGAAGGCATCGAACAGCGCTTCGTTGACATAGACGCGCTCGATGCCGCAGCAGCATTGACCGGAATTGAAGGTCGCACCGTCCATCAGCGTATCGACCGCCGCATCCAGATCGGCATCTTCCATGACATAGCCGGGGTCCTTGCCGCCGAGTTCCAGACCAAGGCCGGTGAAGGTCCCCGCGGCAGCGCGCTCGATGGCGCGACCGCCTTCGACAGAGCCGGTGAAGTTGACGAAGTTGAACAGGCTTTCGGAAATCAGCGCCGATGTGGTCTGATGGTCGAGGAAGAGGTTGATGAAGACATCCTCAGGCACGCCTGCTTCCACGAAGGCCCGCACCATGCGCTCACCCACCAGCAACGTCTGTGCTGCATGTTTGATGACGACCGTGTTGCCCGCCATCAAGGCAGGCGCAATCGTGTTGATGGCCGTCATGTAAGGGTAATTCCACGGCGCGATGACGAAGACGACGCCGTGCGCTTCGCGCTCGATGCGGCGTTCGAAATCGCCGCTTTCCTCGATGACAAGCGGCGCCAATGCGTCGGCTGCAATCGCTGCGACATAGTTGGAGCGCTCGTTAAAACCCTTGAACTCACCGCCATAGCGAACCGGGCGGCCCATCATGTGGGCCAGTTCCGGCACGACTTCACCCACCATTTCGTTCAGCCGGGCCACACCTTTCAGCACCAGTTGAACGCGATCTTCCAACGGGCGACGCGCCCAGGATTTTTGCGCAGCGCGCACTTTCAATACGGCGGTCCGCGCCGCATCCAGCGACATCGCATCGCGCTCGGCAAAAACCGAACCGTCGATCGGCGAGATATTCTGGATCATGACCATGATGGTTTTCCTATGATTTTATTTGCTTCACATCGGATGATCCGAAAACCGCTTCACACTTTTCGGTCCGATGTTGTTTATGCTCTCTCAAAACCGCGCGCGACTTCCCAGTCGGTCACGCGGCGGTCGTATTCTTCCTGCTCCCACTTTGCGGCGCGAACATAGTGATCGATTACATCATCACCGAAAGCGCCGCGAAGCATTTTCGAACCATTGAGGTGGTCGGTCGCATCGCGAAGCGTTTTGGGGACTTCGCGAATGTCCTTGCCGCCATAGGCGTCGCCTTTAAACTGCGGCTCAAGTTCCAGCTTATTTTCAATGCCGTCAATGCCTGCCGCAAGCAAGGCCGCCATGGCAAGATGCGGATTGATATCCGACCCGCCGACGCGGCATTCGATGCGGATGCCCTTGGTATCGGCACCACAGAGGCGGTAACCTGCCGTGCGGTTATCCGTGCTCCAGATGGCCTTGGTGGGCGCGAAGGTCCCAGCCATGAAGCGCTTGTAGGAGTTGATGTAAGGCGCCAGGAAATAGGTGACTTCGCTGGCGTGCGCCAGAAGCCCCGCCACGTAATGGCGCATCATGTCGGACATGCCGTGTTCGCCTTGTTTGTCGAGGAACATGGGCGTCTTGCCATCCAGGCTCCACAGCGACTGGTGGATGTGCGAGGAGCTGCCTGCGGCATCGTAATTCCATTTGGCGAGGAAGGTGACGGCCTTGCCCTTGGACCAGGCGATTTCCTTGCAGGCGTTTTTGATGATGGCGTGACGGTCGGCCATGGTGAGCGCATCGGCATAGCGAACGTTGAGTTCCACCTGGCCTGCAGAGGCCTCGCCCTTGGTATTTTCGATAGGAATGCCAGCGGCTTGCAGATTGTTTCTGATGGCGCGCATCACCTCTTCTTCCTTGGTGGTCTGGAAGATGTGGTAGTCCTCATTATAGGGGCTGACCAGATTGAGATCGCGGTAGCCACTGGCGCGGGCAGTTTCAAAACTCTGATCGAACAGGAAGAATTCCAGCTCGCTGGCCATGAAGGCCTTGAGGCCCATGGCTTCCAGGCGCGCGACCTGCTTCTTCAAAAGCGCGCGCGGCGAGTGGGCGACTTCGGCGTGGGTGTGGTGGTCATAGGCATCGCACAACACGAGAGCCGTTCCCTCTAGCCACGGAACGCGGTGCAGCGTGGAGAGGTCGGGCTTCAGCGTATAATCGCCGTAACCTTTTTCCCAACTGGTGGATTTGTAACCGGGAACGGTTTCCATCTCCATATCGGTGGCCAGCAGGTAATTGCAGCTATGGGTTTCTTCATAGGCGCTTTCGACGAAAAATTCCGCCTGGAAGCGTTTGCCCATCAGACGACCCTGCATATCCACGAGGCATGCCAGAACCGTGTCTATGCGCCCTTCAGCGACATCCTTTTTAAGCGCGTCGAATGTGTAGGTCGTCATGATGTTTCCTTTTGATTCAATGGGGCGACCGTTGCCGGTCGCCCTTTGGAGTTGGTTCAAGCCTTCGAAGCCGCCGCATTGAGTGCGGCCTGCTTGTGCTCCAGCGCAAATTCCTCCTCCGGCGACAGGATGAGGCGATGACGGCCGACCAGCGCGAAATAGGCGATGGCAACGGCAAACCACAGCGCCACCCAGATTACGCCCTTGGTGAAGTTCGGGTCCTGCACCTGATAGAGCAAGGTTATGACGGCAATGATGATGGTCAGCACAGCGCCGGGAATGCCGAGCGGCGAACGGAAGGGCCGTTCGATATCCGGCAGGTTACGGCGCAGCATGATGAAGGAGATCGCCTGCATAATATAGGAGAACATAGCCCCGAACACGGCCATGTTGAGCAGCACGCTGCCGATGATGCTGCCGCCTTCCGTGGCACCCAGTGCAAACCAGATGGTCATCATGACGGCGAGGCCGACGATGGCACCCGTCAACATCGCCACATGCGGTGTCTTGAACTTGGGGTGCGTGACCGACAGTGCCGTCGGGAAATAGCCCGCACGCGAGAGCGAATAGATCTGGCGGCCTTGCGCATAGAGGATGGTGTGGAAGCTGGCGATGAGGCCCGTGAGAGCCACGAAGCCGAGGAGAACCACGCCGCCATCACCATAGACAGCCTTGAAACCATCCAGCAGCGGCTCTAGCGAAGAACCGAGATGGAAGGCACCGATGCCTGGTAGCGAGGGGTTGAGCAGCACGATCATGAAGGCGGAAATCATCAGCGTGATGATGCCGAGAATGATGCCCTTGGGCATATCGCGCTTCGGATCAACCGATTCTTCGGCGGCCAGCGGCAATTGTTCGATGGCGAGGAACAGCCAGACGGCAAAGGGCAGCGTGGCGAGAACGCCGGAGAAACCGAAGGGGAAGAACGAGCCGTTGCCTTCAGGCAGTTCCACCGCCGCGCCATCCGGGCCGACGCCGATGTTCAGAGCCCAGCGGGAGAAGTCCATATTGGGAATGGCACTGACCCAGAAGAAGACGAGAACAGCAAGCGAAATCAGTGTGATGACCAGCGTTACCTTGAAGGACAGTTCAAGTCCGAAGACGTTGAGCGCCAGAAAGATGACGTAGAACAGCACCCAGAGGAGCGGTGAATAGACCGGGTCTAACCCCAAAATGGAGTTCACATAGGCCGTGATGAAGGTGACGATGACGGCGGGTGTGAGGACGTATTCGACGTTCTCGCAAAGCCCGGTGATAAAGCCGCCCCACGGGCCCATGGCCGTGCGCGCGAAAGAATAGGCCGCGCCCGTATGCGGCAAAGCCGGGCTCATTTCCGCGATGGAGAATGTCAGCCCCAGATACATGACGGCGATGATCATGCCCGCAACCAGCATACCGCCCCAGCCGCCGGTGGCAAAGCCGAAATTCCAACCGGAAAAATGCCCCGAAATAACCGCGCCGACGCCCAGCGCCCAGAGCGACCAGACGCCCGCGTAACGCGAGAGCCCTCTTTTTTCAAAGTAAGATGCGTCAGCCTTCTTATAGCTGACCCCTGATGATGAATTGTCCATGCCGTTCTCTCCTGATCAAGAAAAACAGGCTGTCAGCCAGAATGGCCGATTTTGCCCCAGTCTCGGCGCGACGGAAAACCCATGACGCCATGCACATCTGCTGTTCCCACGTTGCACCCCGGACCTGTCTGGCCTTCTTTGGATATGCAACGGCATTCTTGCTCGGCGGGGCAATTCCCGCCAAAGCGAATTCAGGGGCTGTGAGCGGCGATTGCCTTTGTCAAAAGACCACTCAGAAAATCGGCAGCAGCCCGCTGCCCCTCCTCGTTCTGGATCAGGTCGTTTCTGACCTCGATCATGACGTTCAACAGACCGTTCGGAAGCGCGTGGAGACGCAGCGTGTGCGTTACGCCATCTTCCGGGCCGTAGGGTTCGTTGCGCTCGACCTTGAAAGCCGAGCCCTCGGTGTGACCCAGCATGGCATCCACCAGCCGCGCATCCCTATCGTGCAGCAGGCCGATTTCCACGTCGCGGCGCTTGCCGTGATAGACAGGCGTAAAACTGTGCATCGTCACCAGCACGATGTTGTCGCGTGCAGCAACAAGTTCGCTGACGCGGGTCTGAAACGGGATGTAGAGCGCTGCCGTGCGGGCAAAACGCTCTGCTTCACTCAAATCCGCATTGCCGGGAATGTCGTAGATTTCGCTGGCAACAGGCATGGCGGAAGGCGATTCCGGCGGGCGGTTGCAGTCATAGATCAGCCGGGAATAGTTCTGGTAGATGACGGTGGCGTCGAGGCTTGCCGACAGGAAACGGGTGACGGCGAGAGCACCGGGGTCCCAGGCAATATGGCTTGTGCGCACATCTTCGCTGAGGCCAAGGGTGCCGAAGCGAGCGGGGAGCGTGTGAGAGGCGTGTTCGCAGACGAGCAGCACCCTGCCCTTGCCGAGCGGGTTTTCCACGACAACGGGCTCAGCCTCGTCGCTTGTGAAAAACTGTGCTTGCACCATCATGGTGTACCCCGCTGTCAACATCACTGTCCCCCGACAGTTAGAAAAGAATTCTTCACACATGCCAAAGTGTCAAATGGTTTTTGAAATTTTCTCTTCATTTTTTTGATTGACTCCTTTTCCCCGCCGTATCTTAATCAGCGCTAACAGACCGGCGAAAAGCTCGGCTAGGGGAAAAATTTGCACAGTTCGGCCGCGACCGTTTCGGACGTTATCCAGGCTCATTACGAGACCCTGACGCGTGCCGAAAAGCGCCTTGCGGAAAGTCTTCTCGGCAACTACCCCGTCTCGGGGCTGGGAAGCATTACCATCGTTGCCGAAAATGCCGGCGTCTCTACGCCGACGGTGGCGCGCATGGTGCAGAAGCTGGGTTTCAAAGGGTATGCCGAGTTTCAGGGGCGGCTGCATCAGGAGCTGGAAGCGACGATTTCCAACCCCATCGCCAAGCATGACCGTTGGGCCAGCAACGCGCCGGGCCTGCACATTCTCAACCGCTTTGCCGATGCCATAACGGGAAACCTGCGCGATACGCTGAGCGATCTCGATACGGCATCCTTCGACAATGCTGCCACCCTTCTGGCGGATAGAAAACGCAGCATCTACTTCGTCGGCGGGCGCATTACCGGGGCGATTGCCGAATATTTCTTCACGCATATGCAGGTCATCCGCCCCAAGACGGCGCTGATGTCATCCAATTCCAGTTCATGGCCGCAATATATGCTGAACATGAATGCGGGCGACGTTCTGGTGATCTTCGATATCCGCCGATACGAACAGGACATGGTGACGCTGGCGCAGGTAGCGCACGACAACAATGTCCGTATTCTACTGTTCACCGATCAATGGACATCGCCGGTTTCGCGCTTTGCCGAACATACGTTTCGCGTGCGCATCGAAGCGCCATCCGCATGGGACAGCTCGGTGGTGACGCTGTTCGTGGTGGAAGCGCTGATCGAGGCGGTGCAGAGCAATGGCTGGGACGAAACCCGTCAGCGGATGAATTCGCTGGAAGGCCTGTTCGAGCAGACCCGCCTTTTTCGAAAGCCGGGAAAAGAGGAGAACTGAAGAAAGCGTCCGCCAACGAACAAATGGCGCAACACGAATTTTTTATGTCGTTTCTCAAATATCATGGCGACGAACGGGCGTAATGATGGCAAGAAAACGGCAGAGGCTATGATGAGGGCGAGTTTCGCCTGAAAAAACCGTCACATAACGTTCATGCAACCCACGTACAGCGTCGTCAGACGCATGAGACACAAGAGGAGACTAAACGTGATCTCGCACAGCCGCCGACTGCTATCGCTCACCACTGCCATGGTCATCGCATCCACTGCGATCGCCGCTGCAGCCCCAAGCGCAGAACTCATCGCAGCCGCCAAGAAGGAAGGCGCACTGACGACCATCGCCCTGCCCCACGACTGGTGCGGTTACGGCGACGTCATCGCCTCCTTCAAGGCAAAATATCCTGAAATTCAGGTCAACGAGCTGAACCCGGACGCCGGTTCTGCCGACGAAGTCGAGGCCATCAAGGCCAACAAGGACAACAAGGGCCCACAGGCGCCTGACGTGATCGACGTTGGCCTGGCATTCGGCCCACAGGCCAAGAAGGAAGGTCTTCTCCAGCCTTACAAGGTTTCCACATGGGACGAAATTCCTGACAATGTGAAGGATGCCGACGGCCACTGGTACGGCGACTATTACGGTGTCATGTCCATTCTGGTGAACAAGGATCTGGTATCTAATTCGCCGAAGGAATATGCCGATCTGCTCAAGCCGGAATATTCTGGTCAGGTGGCACTTGCAGGTGACCCGCGCGCTTCCAGCCAGGCAATTCTCAGCGTGCTCGCAGCCGGTCTTTCCACCGGCGCCAAGGACGGCAAGGAAGCCGGTGAAGCTGGACTGAAATATTTCGGCGAGCTGAACAAGGCTGGAAACTTCCTGCCTGTCATCGGCAAGGCTGGTACCGTAGCACAGGGTGCGACGCCGATCGTCGTGACCTGGGACTACAATGCCTTGTCTTGGGCGAAGACTTTGAATGGCAACCCGCCAACAGAAGTCGTCGTGCCGACAAAGGGCGCGTTGGCCGGTGTCTATGTGCAGGGCATTTCCGCCTACGCACCGCATCCAAATGCTGCGAAGCTGTGGATGGAACACCTTTATTCCGACGAAGGACAGCTGGGCTGGTTGAAGGGCTTCTGCCACCCAATCCGCTTCAATGCTTTGGCCAAAGCAAACAAGATTCCAAAGGATCTGCTGGATGCCCTGCCACCAGCAGCAGCCTATGAAAAGGCAATCTTCCCGACACTCGAAGACTTGGATGCCAACAAGGCTGCCGTCACCGGCGGTTGGGACAAGGTTGTCGGCGCGAACGTGAAGTAACGAACGAAACAGCCGCCCCGGTGTAGTCAAAGGCCGGGGCGGCTGGTTTTATAAGATAGAAGACCGCGATGATCGCGGCGTTTGGGAACATCATATGTCATCAAACATCAATGGCGCGCCATCGCGACCAGCAGTCAGGCCTCGCCTGAAGCTGGAGTGGCTGGGCGTTCTGCCATTTGCCATTTTTATAGTACTTTTTTTGATCATGCCGACGATGAAAATCGTCCTTGGCGCTTTTCAGACGCCCGATGGCAGCTTTACTTTAGAAAACATTGCGGGCCTTTTCACCGCTTCCATTCTGTCAGCCTACTGGATTTCCATCAAGATCAGCGTCGCCTCCGCTTTTCTCGGCTGTCTGATCGGGTTTGGCGTCGCAACTGCCGTTGTTCTCGGCGGCCTGCCGCAGAGAATTCGCTCGCCGCTTTTGACCTTTTCCGGCGTCGCATCGCAATTTGCAGGCGTTCCGCTGGCCTTCGCCTTCATCGCCACACTTGGGCCGGTCGGCCTCGTCACCGTGTTTTTGAAAACGCAGCTGGGCCTTGATCTGCGCCTGTTGGGCTTCAACATTCTGTCTTTCTGGGGCCTGACGGTCACCTATCTGTTTTTCCAGATACCGCTGATGATCCTCATCATTACGCCTGCACTTGATGGTCTGAAGCGCGAATGGCGCGAGGCGGCAGAAATTTTAGGCGCGAGCGGCTTTCAATATTGGCGCATGGTGGCCTTCCCCATTCTGCTGCCATCGATCCTCGGCACATTCTCGCTGCTGTTTGCCAATGCATTCGGCGCAGTTGCCACGGCGATTGCGCTCACCGGCTCCTCGCTCAACATCGTCCCGATCCTGCTGTTTGCGCAAATCCGCGGTGATGTGCTGGGCAATCCCAATCTCGGTTATGCGCTGGCCTTCGGCATGATCCTTGTCACCTGTATTGCCAACACGCTCTATATCTGGATGCGCACGCGCAGCGAAAGGTGGCTGAAATGAAGCGTCTATTCGCCTGGGGTGCGCTGCTGTTCGGCATGCTCTACTTCGCTCTGCCCTTGATCGGCATGACGAATTTTTCCTTGAAAATGCGCCGCGGCGAATATTCGTTCGACGCCTATGGCAAGGTGCTGAGCGATCCGCGCTTTCAGGAGACGTTCACCTTCTCAATCATGATGGCGCTATGTACCATCATTTTCGGCATACTGCTGGTTGTTCCCACAGCCTATTGGGTGCGACTGAAACTGCCAGCGCTTCGTCCCGTCATCGAATTCATCACGCTTCTGCCGCTGGTCATTCCGGCCATCGTCATCGTGTTCGGTTATATCAGGCTCTACAACACCTCCAGCTGGCTGCCGTTAACGGGGACGACATCGGGCACCAACCTGCTTCTGGTGTTCGGTTACACGACGCTCGCGCTGCCCTATATGTACCGCGCCGTCGATACCGGGCTTCGCACCATCGACATCACCACGCTTACCGAAGCCGCGCAAAGCCTGGGCGCGGGATGGACAACCATTCTCGCCCGCATCATTTTGCCGAATGTGCTGGTTGCGGTGCTATCGGGTGCGTTCCTAACCTTTGCAATCGTCATCGGTGAATTCACCATGGCAGCGCTTTTGAACCGCCCGGCCTTTGGTCCTTACATGCAATTGCTGGGTGCCAACCGCGCCTATGAGCCTGCTGCCCTTGCCGTCATTTCCTTCGGCATCACCTGGGGCTGCCTAGGCCTTATTCAACTCGTCTCGCGCTATCAAAAAGGCGCGCCTCCCAAGGCCTGAGGACTTATTTTATGAGCTTTTTGACACTGCACAACATCAGAAAATCCTTTGGCCAAGTTCAGGTCGTCCATGATTTCAACATGGCGATCGAACAGGGAGAATTCGTTTCCTTCCTCGGACCATCCGGCTGCGGCAAGACCACCATCTTGCGCATGATCGCCGGTTTCGAAACGCCCAGCGAAGGCTCAATCGTCATCAACGGTAAGGACCAGACGACGCTGAAACCCAACCAGCGCAATATCGGCATGGTGTTTCAGGCCTATGCGCTGTTTCCCAACATGAACGTCTACGAAAACGTCGCCTTCGGCCTCAAGATCGCAGGCAAGCCCAAGGCGGAAATCGATGCGCGGGTGAAAGAAATGCTGGCGCTGATCCATCTGGATCATCTGGCCGACCGTTACCCCTACCAGATGTCCGGCGGGCAGCAGCAGCGCGTGGCACTGGCACGTGCGCTGGCCCCCAAGCCGCAGGTGCTGCTGCTGGACGAGCCGCTTTCGGCGCTCGATGCCAAGATCCGCGTGTCGCTACGTGAGGAAATCCGCAGCATTCAACGCAAGCTCGGCATCACCACCATTTTCGTGACCCATGATCAGGAAGAAGCCCTCACCATCTCCGACCGCATCGTGGTGATGAATGCCGGACGCGCCGACCAGATCGGAACACCCTTCGATATTTACAACAAGCCAACGACCCGGTTCGTGGCATCGTTCGTGGGTACGTTGAACCTGATCGATGCTACCGTTGTTGATGCGAGCACCAGCACGATACAAATGGGCGATCAGCAGGTTTCGCTGAAAAAGCCGCTGGGCAAAGGCAATGGCGAGAAGGTCACCGTGGCGTTGCGGCCCGAGGCCGGTTCTCTGGGTGAAGCCAATGTCGGTGACGTCGCCATATCAGGCATCGTAACCTCCAGCCACTTCCTCGGCTCGGTCATTCGCACGCGCATGGATGTGGGCGGTGCGACGCTCTCCTTCGATATGTTCAATGATCCCGGCAAGACACCACCCGCGATTGGTGAGCGGATTACGCTGAAATTTGCATCGGACGATTTGATGATTGTGGCAGACTGACAGCTCTCAAGGCTTCGCCGATAATTGTGGGGCAGTGGGTGTGGCTTACCCCCCTCTGTCCTGCCGGACATCTCCCCCTCAGGTGGGGAGATCGACTCGTGGTGATCGCTCGATTATCTCTAACGTCGCGGTAGAGGCAGGGAGCGCGCGCCCAGCCGATCTCCCCCCTTGAGGGGGAGATGTCCGGCAGGACAGAGGGGGGTAACCACACCCATTGCCTTTCAACGCGCCAAGGACAGAACCTCCTCTCCAAAAAGAGATCCGACTCTTTAGTGACGACGGTATCGGGAGATACCACCACCAGATATCGGCGAACCCATCACGCCGAAATTTGCATCAGAACATTTGATGATTGTAGCAGACTGACGCACTGTTTCCGACTGGGAGATCGGGCTAGACAAGGCCATCTCAGGAGAAAACGCATGCGCGCATTATTCTACGAACGCTTCGGTGAAACGCCCATCATCGCCAACCTGCCGGACCCGGAACCAACGCCAGGTGGCGTGGTGATCTCGGTCAAGGCGACAGGTCTGTGCCGCAGCGACTGGCACGGCTGGATGGGCCATGACAGCGACATCCGCCTGCCGCATGTGCCGGGCCATGAATTTGCGGGCGTGATTTCTGCTGTCGGCAAAAACGTCATGCGCTTCAAGGTCGGTGACCGCGTTACCGTGCCGTTCGTGTCTGGCTGCGGTCATTGCCAGGAATGCCGCTCCGGCAACCAGCAGGTTTGCGAAACGCAGTTCCAGCCAGGCTTTACCCACTGGGGCTCCTACGCCGAATATGTCGCCATCGATTATGCCGACCAGAACCTCGTGCATATGCCCGATGAGATGGGCTTCGATACCGCCGCCAGCCTCGGCTGCCGCTTCGCTACCTCGTTCCGTGCCGTGGTCGATCAGGGACGGCTGAAGGGCGGCGAATGGCTGGCTGTGCATGGCTGCGGCGGCGTTGGCCTCTCCGCCATCATGATCGGTGCCGGGCTCGGCGCACAGGTCGTCGCCATCGACATTGCCGAGGACAAGCTGGCGCTGGCGAAAGAGCTGGGCGCGATCGCCACCATCAACAGCCGCGAGGTTTCTGACGTAAGCGAAGCCGTGCGCGAGATCACCGGCGGCGGCGCGCATGTCTCCGTGGACGCGCTGGGCCATCCGCAAACCTGCTGCAACTCCATCACCAACCTGCGCCGTCGCGGCCGCCATGTGCAGGTGGGACTGATGCTGGCGGATCATTCCATGCCGCAGATACCGATGGCGCGGGTGATTGCGCATGAGCTGGAAATTTATGGCAGCCACGGCATGCAGGCCTGGCGCTATGACGATATGCTGGCGATGATCAACTCCGGCAAGCTTTCGCCGGAAAAGCTGATCGGGCGGCATATTTCGTTGTCGGATGCGGTGATTACTTTGCCCGCGATGGACACGTTCAGGGATAGCGGGATTAGTATTATTGATCGGTTTGAGTAGGTATGAGTGGGCGTTGGTGGGTTTGGCTTACCCCCCTCTGCC
The DNA here is from genome assembly GCF_900100825.1 of Agrobacterium sp. DSM 25558. Lineage (NCBI taxonomy): Bacteria > Pseudomonadati > Pseudomonadota > Alphaproteobacteria > Hyphomicrobiales > Rhizobiaceae > Agrobacterium > Agrobacterium sp. DSM 25558. Next base: position 13,690 of record NZ_FMUD01000055.1, read on the forward strand.
CTGCCGGGCATCTCCCCCTCAGGTGGGGAGATCGACTCGTGGTTAGCTTTTGGCCATCTTGAACGTTGCGAAGGCTGTTCCCCGATCTAGGGCTGAGATAGAGCGAGGTGCTCGCCTCTAGCTGATCTCCCCCCTTGAGGGGGAGATGTCCGGCAGGACAGAGGGGGGTGTGCCCCACCCGCTGACGTGACCGAAATCCCCACTCAAGCCGCAGCGATAGCCGCCAAAATCGTCATCAGCGCAGCAATCCGATTGATCTTGCTGGCGGTATAGGATGCGACGCCGTCTTTGCCGCGAACGAGGCGCGCGCCCAGATAAAGAATCGTGTGGGCGATGAAAAAGAAGACGATGGGGCCGATGAAGAGCGCGCCGACACCCTCGCCCCAATTGCCGTCGCTTGCTGCTCCAGTTACGAAACCGGCGCTCAAAATCATGAGGGTGACGAGGACCATCACGAGAGAAGAAAGCTGCTGCACGTTAACCTCCAGATGAGGGCCGATGATCGATTTAGCAACCCATAGATACATTCATACAATCTAATATTACGTAAAAGCTTTGTCGACAATTCTGTCTTCCGGTCGAAATATAGAAGGGACGAGCAGCAGCCAGAACGACAAAAAGCGCGGAATGATCCGCGCTTTTTTGTTTTCAAATCAATGAGTAAGACCCAACTTCAGAATCAACCCGGCAACCACATGAATCGGATTGTCAGGCGGCGGTCTCGACCTCTTTTTCAGCCTCGACAGGTACGTAGTTCAGCACCGGCCCCAGCCAGCGCTCGATCTCCTTAACAGGCATACCCTTACGCTGAGCATAGTCCTCGACCTGGTCCCGCTCCACCTTGGCGACGCCGAAATAGTAGCTTTCGGGGTGGCCGATATAGAGGCCGGAGACGGAGGAGCCGGGCCACATGGCGTAGCTTTCGGTCAGCACCACGCCCGTTTCTTCCGTTGCATCCAGCAGGCGGAACAGGGTTTCCTTTTCGGTGTGATCAGGCTGGGCCGGATAGCCGGGGGCTGGGCGTATGCCGGCATAGGCCTCACCGATCAGATCGTCGGGGCCGAAGCTTTCATTCGCGGCGTAACCCCAATATTCCTTGCGCACACGCTCATGCATGCGCTCGGCAAAGGCTTCGGCGAAACGGTCGGCCAGGGCCTTGACGAGGATGGAGGAGTAATCGTCATTGGCCCGCTCGAAGCGCTCGGCAATCGCCACTTCCTCGATGCCCGCTGTCACCACGAATCCACCGACATAATCGGTAACATCAGTGTCCTGCGGCATGACGAAATCCGACAGCGCCACATTGGGGCGGCCATCGCGCTTGGATAGTTGCTGGCGAAGCGTGAAGAAGGTAGCCAGTTCCTTGGCGCGCGTCTCATCCGTAAACAGACGGATATCATCGCCCACCGCATTGGCGGGCCAGAAGCCGATCACGGCGCGCGGGCGGAACCATTGTTCGTCAATGATCTTCTTCAACATCGCCTGCGCATCGGCGAAGAGCTGACGCGCCGCCTCGCCCTGCTTCTCGTCTTCGAGAATCGCGGGGTAACGGCCCTTCATTTCCCATGTCTGGAAGAAGGGCGTCCAGTCGATGTATTTGGCAAGCTCTTCCAGATCATAGGTCTCGAAGGTCTTGGTGCCGAGGAATTGCGGCTTGACCGGCTGATAGGCCGTCCAATCCACCTTGTGGGCGTTGGCGCGCGCACGAGCCAAAGGCAGGCGCAGCTTTTCGCGTTCGTTGCGGGCATGCGCTTCCGACACCTTGGCATATTCCGCCCTGATACCATCGATATAGGCAGGCTTCTGATCCTCGGACAGCAGCGCAGACACGACACCCACAGCGCGCGAGGCATCGGTGACGTAGATCGCCTGCCCCTTCTCATAGCGCGGATGGATTTTGACCGCCGTGTGGACGCGGCTGGTCGTGGCACCGCCGATGAGCAGCGGAATGTTGAAGCCCTGACGCTCCATCTCGGCGGCGACGTGCACCATCTCATCCAGCGACGGCGTGATGAGGCCGGACAGGCCGATGACATCGACCTCTTCGGCAATGGCCGTTTCCAGAATCTTGGTGGCAGGCACCATGACGCCAAGGTCGATGATCTCGTAATTGTTGCAGGCGAGAACGACGCCGACGATGTTTTTGCCGATATCGTGCACATCACCCTTCACGGTCGCCATCAGAACCTTGCCCGCGGCCTTACGCTGATCGCCGCCATTCAGGCGCTTTTCCTCTTCCATGTAGGGCAGAAGAACGGCCACGGCCTGTTTCATGACGCGGGCGGATTTGACGACCTGCGGTAGGAACATCTTGCCCGAACCGAACAGATCGCCCACCACATTCATGCCCGCCATCAGCGGTCCTTCGATGACATGCAGCGGACGGGCCGCCTGTTGGCGCGCCTCTTCCGTATCGGCCTCGATATAATCGGTAAGGCCGTTGACCAGCGCATGCGACAGCCTCTTTTCAACCGGCCATTCGCGCCAGGCCAGATCCTGCACTCGTGCTTCACGGCCCGGACCACCACGGAAACGCTCGGCAATTTCCAGCAGTCGCTCGGTGCCATCGGCACGACGGTTCAGCACCACGTCTTCGCAGGCTTCGCGCAGTTCCGGATCAATGCTTTCATAGACGGCCAGCTGACCGGCATTGACGATGCCCATATCCATGCCGACCTGAATGGCGTGATACAGGAACACCGCGTGCATGGCTTCGCGAACCGGCTCATTGCCGCGGAAGGAGAAGGACAGGTTGGAAACGCCGCCGGAAATATGCACCAGCGGCATGGTTTCGCGGATGGTGCGCGTGGCATTGATGAAATCGACGCCGTAATTGTTGTGTTCTTCGATACCCGTTGCGACGGCAAAGACGTTGGGGTCGAAGATGATGTCTTCTGGGAAAATGCCTGCCTTTTCGGTCAAAATCTTGTAGGCGCGGGTGCAGATTTCCACCTTGCGCTCATAGGTATCGGCTTGGCCCACCTCATCGAACGCCATGACGACGACGGCGGCACCGTAATGGCGCACCAAACGCGCCTGCTCCAGAAACTTCTCTTCGCCTTCCTTCAGCGAGATGGAGTTGACGATGGATTTGCCCTGAACACATTTCAGGCCAGCCTCGATGATCTCCCACTTGGAGCTGTCGATCATGACAGGCACACGGGCAATATCCGGCTCGGCAGCAATGAGGTTGAGGAATTCGACCATGGCCTTCTGGCTGTCGATCAGGCCTTCATCCATGTTGATGTCGATGATCTGCGCGCCGTTTTCCACCTGGTCGCGGGCGACAGCGAGAGCGGCGGTATAATCGCCAGCGGTGATGAGCTTGCGGAATTTGGCCGAACCGGTGACATTGGTGCGCTCGCCGACATTGACGAAGGGAATGTCCTTGGTCAGCACGAAAGGCTCGAGACCCGACAGAGACATGAAGGAGCGGTGTTCGGCCACCTTGCGCGGCGCGTGACCGGCAACGGCATCGGCAATGGCGCGGATGTGCTCTGGCGTCGAGCCGCAGCAGCCGCCGACCACGTTGACGAGGCCTTCGCGGGCAAATTCTGCGACTTGCGCGGCCATCATCTCGGGCGTTTCATCATACTGGCCGAATTCGTTCGGCAGGCCCGCATTCGGATAGGCGCAGATGAAGGTATCTGCAACCTCAGACAGTTCCTGCAAATGCGGGCGCATGGCGCTGGCACCCAGCGCGCAGTTGAGGCCGACGGTAAAGGGGTTGGCGTGGCGCACGGAGTTCCAGAAGGCAGACGGCGTCTGGCCCGACAGCGTGCGGCCGGAAAGGTCTGTGATCGTGCCCGAGATCATCACGGGCAGGTGAATGCCCTTGGCGGCGAAGCGTTCTTCGCAGGCAAAGATCGCGGCCTTGGCGTTCAGCGTATCGAAAATGGTCTCAATCAGAATGAGATCCGCACCACCATCGATCAAGCCATCGATCTGCTCACCATAGGCCACACGCAGGTCATCGAAGCTGACGGCGCGGTAGCCGGGGTTGTTCACGTCTGGCGAAATGGAGGCCGTGCGGTTGGTGGGGCCGATGGCACCGGCCACGAAACGGCGACGACCGTCTTCCCGCTCCGCACGCTGGGCGGCACGGCGCACGATGAAGGCACCTTCGCGGTTGAGATCATAGACGGCATTTTCCATCTCGTAATCCGCCTGCGCAATGCGGGTGGAGGAAAACGTGTTGGTTTCGAGAATATCCGCACCCGCCATGGCATAGCGATAATGGATCTCTTCGATCGCATCCGGCTGGGAGAGAATGAGAAGGTCGTTGTTGCCCTGCTGATGACAGGCGCAGCCGATGAAGCGATCACCCCGGAAATGGTCTTCATCGAAGCCCAGCCCCTGGATTTGCGTTCCCATGGCGCCATCGAGAATGAGGATGCGTTCCTGAGCGGCCTGTCGGATCGCTTTCAGGATTTCCGCGCCGTCACGCTTGTTGCCCCCTACAGGGCCAAACAGATCGTCCAACATCGGTATACTCCTCATTCACTCGCTGATTTGCAGTTCGTCAGTCACATAAAGATATCTTTATGTCAATATATCGCTCATTTCCAGCTTTGGTTTTGCGTTCTAACTCAAGGGTACGAAATTTCCGTTATGGATGACACTGTTACGTCCCAAAGATATAGAGAATATCTGAGTGTACGATACAACGGTCTCAAGAGTGACTTCTACTGCCTCCCTCATTCCTGTCCTTGTGACAGGAATCCAGCCGCCGCGCGTCTGTGCGGCGAAGAGGTTCTTTCAGCCCAAAGACTTGGGCTGGCTGGATTCCTGTGACAAGCACAGGAATGAGGGGTGGAGGCACTGACTTTCAGGCACCGTTGTAACGCCTGCCGCTAAAGACATGAACGAGGAGAAAACATGACCGAAACGGAACACGCGAAGGCGAACTGGAGCACCCTGCCCTGGCACCGGCAATGGCTGGCAAAGCAGGCGGAGGGTTTGTTCGACTTCTTCCAGTACCGCGCCATCAATCCCAAGGGCGGTTTTTTCGATCTGGATCGTGAGGGTGCTCCGCTTCAGCCGGAAAACCCGGTGCGGGGCATCCACGCCTCTGCGCGCATGGTGCATTGCTTCTCCATTGGCCATCTGCTGGGCCGCCCCGGCTGTGGCGATATCATCGACCATGGCATGACCTATCTGTGGAACAAGCACCGCGACGCCGAGCACGGCGGGTATTTCTGGCAGGTGGATGAGAACGGCCCGGTCGATGCCAGCAAGCAGGGTTACGGCCATGCTTTCGTGCTGCTGGCCGCCTCATCGGCAAAAACCGTTGGTCACCCGCTGGCCGATAAAATGCTGGCCGACATTACTGACGTTCTGGACACCCGGTTCTGGGAAGAAAAGCACGGGGCCATCAACGAGGAATTCTACCGCGACTGGTCTCCCATCGAGAATTACCGCGGCCAGAACTCCAACATGCACCTGACGGAGGCGCTGATGGCGGCCTTCGAAGCGACCGGCGACAAGAGCTACCTGACCAAGGCCGAGCGCATTGCCGATCTCGTCATCCGTCGTGCCGCCGGTGCGCTGGATTTCCGCGTACCTGAGCATTTCGATGAAAACTGGGTGCTGGACAAGGATTATCGCGGCAACGAGATGTTCCGTCCTTCCGGCTCCACCCCCGGGCATTGGTTGGAATGGGCGCGCCTTATTCTTCAGCTCTGGGTGCTGGGCGAGCGCAAGCATGAGTGGATGCCGACAGCGGCCAAATCGCTGTTCGTGCAATCCATGTCGCTGGGCTGGGACCGCGAAAAAGGCGGCTTCTTCTACACGCTGGATTGGGACAACATACCCGCCAAAACGGAAAAGCTCTGGTGGCCGATGTGCGAGGCCGCCGGTGCGGCGCACTTCCTCAACGAGCACCTGCCCGCCGATGAGTTCTACGAAGACAGCTATCGCCGCATCTGGAGCACCATCGCCAACAGCTTCCTCGACCACAAACACGGCGGCTGGCACGAGGAACTGACGGAAAATCTGGTACCCGCCAACACCATCTTCCCCGGCAAGGGCGACATCTACCACGCCCTGCAAGCCTGCCTCATTCCGCTGTTTCCAGCGGATGGCAGTTTGACGAAGGTGATTTCGGAAAAGGGCGGGCGGTTTTAGGGGTTTCTTGGGCAGGTAGCACCACATTCACCACCGTCACCCCGCACTTGATGCGGGGTCCAGCAGACGCGCGTCTGCGCGGCGTAAAAAGTTCTTTCAGCCCAAGGACTTGGGCTGACTGGATCCCGCATCAAGCAACCGTGGACGATCAAGTAAAAGCAGGGTCTGTTTTTGCGATTGCGTTGAGGATGGTTATGAGCTTTCGGATTGTTGCGACGATGGCGATCTTAAAGGTTTTTCCGTTGCTGCGCAGGCGCTGGTAGAAAGTGCCGAGAATGGGATCCTTGATCTTGATTGCGCTCAGCGCGGCCATGTAGGCAATGTCGCGCAGATGCTTGCGTCCTCCAGAGCATTTGCCTCTGCGGTTCGAACTGCCGGATTGGCGCGCATGGGGA
>NZ_FMUD01000031.1:0-60416 GCF_900100825.1 Agrobacterium sp. DSM 25558
CCATTGCAGCCCTTCTGGGCGTTGCTCCCCATGCGCGCCAATCCGGCAGTTCGAACCGCAGAGGCAAATGCTCTGGAGGACGCAAGCATCTGCGCGACATTGCCTACATGGCCGCGCTGAGCGCAATCAAGATCAAGGATCCCATTCTCGGCACTTTCTACCAGCGCCTGCGCAGCAACGGAAAAACCTTTAAGATCGCCATCGTCGCAACAATCCGAAAGCTCATAACCATCCTCAACGCAATCGCAAAAACAGACCCTGCTTTTACTTGATCGTCAACGGTTGCTTGATGCGGGGTCCAGCTACCGCGCGTCTGCGCGGCGTGTAAAGTTCTTTCAGCCCAAGGACTTGGGCTGACTGGATCCCGCATCAGGTGCGGGATGACGGAATGTAGGAAAGGGTCTCGCCCCTCCTGACCTCAGGCGTTGCCGAAAACGCGGGTGAAAATCGTGTCCACATGCTTGGTGTGATAGCCTAGATCGAACTTCTCGCGGATTTTTTCTTCAGGCAGAGCAGCGCGGACTTCTTCATCGGCCAGAAGCTCCTCAAGGAAGTCCTTGCCTTCCTCCCACACACGCATGGCGTTGCGCTGGACGAGACGGTAGGAATCCTCACGCGAGACACCAGCTTGGGTCAGCGCCAGCAGAACGCGCTGCGAGTGGACGAGGCCGCGGAACTTGTTCATGTTCTTGAGCATGTTGTCTGGATAGATCACCAGCTTCTCGACAACGCCGGCCAGACGGTTCAGCGCAAAATCGAGCGTGATCGTTGTGTCAGGGCCGATGGCGCGCTCGACAGAGGAATGGCTGATATCGCGCTCGTGCCAGAGGGCAACGTTTTCCATGGCCGGAACGACCGACATGCGCACCAGACGCGCAAGGCCGGTTAGGTTTTCGGTCAGCACGGGGTTGCGCTTGTGCGGCATGGCCGAGGAACCCTTCTGGCCGGGAGAAAAGAACTCTTCGGCTTCCAGAACTTCGGTGCGCTGCATGTGGCGGATTTCGATGGCGACGTTTTCGATAGAAGACGCGATAACGCCAAGCGTGGCGAAGAACATGGCGTGGCGGTCACGCGGGATGACCTGTGTAGACACAGGCTCCGGCGACAGGCCGAGCGCCTTGCAGACGTGTTCTTCGACAGATGGATCGATATTGGCGAAGGTGCCGACAGCACCGGAAATGGCACCGGTCGCGATTTCGGCGCGGGCATTGACGAGACGCGCGCGGTTGCGGTCCATTTCGGCATAGAAGCGAGCAAAGGTCAGGCCCATCGTCGTCGGCTCGGCATGGATGCCGTGGCTGCGGCCGATGCGGACAGTGTCCTTGTGCTCGAAGGCTCGTGTCTTGAGGGCCGCGAGAACACGGTCCATATCGGCGATCAGGAGATCGGCGGCACGCACGAGCTGGATGTTGAGCGTCGTGTCAAGAACGTCAGACGATGTCATGCCTTGGTGAATGAAGCGGCTATCCGGGCCGACGAATTCCGCCAGATGGGTGAGGAAGGCGATGACGTCATGCTTGGTGACGGCTTCGATCTCATCGATGCGGGCGACGTCAAACTGGGCAGCACCCCCCTTTTCCCAGATGGTCTTGGCGGCTTCCTTGGGAATAACGCCGATCTGTGCCAGCGCGTCGCAGGCATGCGCCTCAATTTCGAACCAGATGCGGAACTTGGTTTCCGGCGACCAGATTGCGACCATTTCCGGTCTGGAATAACGAGGGATCATGGCAATGACTTTCTCTAGGAAGGAATATTTCTGCCCCTTTAGCAAAGTGTTCCGGCAATCTCAACGCATTCGAAGGCCGAGGTAGAAAGTGGCGGAGGGCAGGAGCCGCCACTTGATGACGTGCTTTAGGCACGGCCCTGTTCTGCGGCGGCGCGAACGGCGCTGACCATCGTGCGATAGTCTTCGACACCGTCCCCCTTGAAGATCGCAGAGCCTGCGACCAGCACGTTGGCACCGGCAGCAATCGCGCTTCCCGCTGTCGCTATGGTAATGCCGCCATCGACTTCGAGTTCTATCGGCCTGTCACCGATCAGGGACTTTGCGGCGCGGATTTTGTCGAGCATAGCAGGGATGAATTTCTGGCCACCGAAGCCGGGGTTGACGCTCATGATGAGGATGAGATCGACATCATCGAGCACGTTTTCCAATACCGAAAGCGGTGTGGCCGGATTCAGCGTGACGCCGACCTTCTTGCCCAACGAGCGGATGGTTTGTAGCGAGCGATGCAGGTGCGGTCCCGCTTCGGCGTGAACCGTGATGCCGTCGCATCCAGCCTTGGCAAAGGCTTCGAGATAGGGATCGGCAGGTGCGATCATCAGGTGGCAGTCGAAGAAAGCCTGGCTGTGGGGGCGAAGCGCCTTGATGACATCAGGTCCGAAGGAGATGTTCGGGACAAAATGGCCGTCCATGACATCGAGGTGGATCCAGTCGGCACCGGCGGCCGTGACATCGGCCACTTCCTGTCCGAGTTTTGCAAAATTGGCGGCGAGTATGGATGGGGCGATCCGCACGGGAAGAGACATCTGCAAAAGCTCCTAGAACAAAGGTTTTGCACGCCTTTATCACCGACGCGCAGGATCAACAATCGCCGAGCCTTCTATTGGTCCTAGCGTTCGGCACGGTCCACAGGAACGAAGGTGGTACCATTCCACTGCTGTAGGCGATAGGGATTGGTTTGAAGCTCGTGCCTGTCGTTAAAAGTAATCTGGCCGATGGCGGTTTCGAATGCGGTGCCAACCAGTACGGCTGGCGCTGGCTTGCCCTCTGATTGGCTCAGTTCGACAAGCTTCGCCGCAATCTGCGTTACGGCATAGGCGGGCAGGGCATAGCCTTCCGGCTCGATCTTGGCAGCGCGCAGGTCTTTGACCGCATCTGCTGCAGAAGGAAGGGTGGCATAATCAGGGGTGGTAATGGCGAGTACGCCTGGCTGCAAGGCAACGGGCGTGTTGGCCGCTCTCATCGTGTCACCCGACAAAATGGTCAGAGGCGTTTTTTCGGCCGCCGCATCCCGGGCGATGATGGCGACATCATTGCGTTCCGCACCAATGAAGACGTGGGTGACGCCGGTGCGGCTCAATCGCCTCACCAGCGCAACCTGTTGCTCCTGCGACGGGCGCAACGTGTCTGTAAATGTTGGCTTGAGGCCGGATTCTTCCAACTTGGCGCGAATGCGATCCACCAGTTCGCGGCTGTAGATCGTGCCGTCATCGATGAGGCCGAAGGAATGGCCCTTCCAATCTCTCAGCATTGTCTCAATCGCTGCATCCGACTCGCCCGTATCGGATGGTGCAAGCCGGAAAAGCGGCCAGCCGCGTTTCAGAGCATCCTCCATGAGGCCTGAGGCACGGCTCGAAAGCGTTATCGTCGGAATAGCCGCGTCTTTCAGTGTCGGTAGCGCGTCGCTCAGTGTTTCAGTGCACAGAAAGCCGACCACGATGCTGACCTTGGCCGCAATCAGCCCATCGGCAATCGCCCCGCCGCTTCCTTCTTCACAGCTCTCGTGAATTTCCATCACGTCGAGGCCCGCTTTCGCCGCTGCAATCTTGACGCCCTGGCGAACCTGAGAGCCCAGCATCTCATAGGCACCGCTTTGCGGCGCGACAACGCCGATTGTCGCAGCACTTGCGGTGCCGGCTAAGGCCAGGCTGGCGGCAATGGTGAGCAGGCGAAATAAATGCATCGTGCGGCGGGTTTCCTCTTCCTATGCTGCGATGTGTATCGACACCAGACGGTTTGCAAAAGAGGAAATGGCCTTGAAAACGCGCATCACGATAATTTTTCGCGTATTTTCAGCGATATAGGCCGTCACGAGCGATGTTGGCGCAAGTGCCGAAAAGCATCTTGGGCAAAAAGCGATAGGGGATGAGGAGGAGCTTCGAGGTCGAACCAGCCCATATCCGACAATTTGTCGGGTTCGGTCAGGCTTGGTTCGCCTTTGATATCATCAGCCACGTAAATGAGCGACAACCAGTGCTGCCCATCCGCGGGGATGATCTGTTCGCTAATGCAAAGAAAACGGACGTCGCCGATGGTAAGACCGGTTTCTTCCTCGGCCTCACGTTTGGCAGCGGCAGCGGCGGGTTCCATATGGTCCACCTTGCCGCCGACGATGCTCCAATGTCCTGCTTCCGGCGGCTTGACCCGCTTGTAGAGTAGCACCTTGCCATCGCGCTCGATGACAAGGCCGGAGCCTACGCCTGGAGTATCAATACCAGGCTTCATCGTCAGGCTTTAGCGCTTGCCACGATCAACATGAACGCGGGAATGTCATCACCGAAACCAACTGGCGTCGGACCATCATCATAGTCGCGGTAGTGGCGGCGACGATTATCGTCGTTCGCAGGCGGTGTCGCGTTGTGGTTCCGCTCGAAATTGCGAGGTGCTCTTTCTTGCTTGCGTTCTGCCTTCAACTTGTCGCCTCCATTGGCCGCGATTTCTACAATGGCGGCTGGCTGAATGATTTTTTCTTCGATGACAGGCTGCGGAGCTGCGGCCTGAACATCTACCTGCGGAGCAGCATCGCGACGGTTTCTGTCACGACCGCGACCGCGTTGCTCTTTTTCCTTGCCACGGCGTGGACGCTCGCTGGCAAAGCTTTCCATCGGCGCTGGTAGTGCAGTCAGATCACCGCTCAACCATTCGATCTTTTCGTTGATCAGCTTTTCGATGGCGTCGAGATACTTCGTGTCGCGGCGGTTGACGAGCGTGAACGCAGCGCCGGAACGACCCGCACGACCTGTACGACCGATACGGTGAACATAGTCCTCCGCATGGATCGGAACGTCGAAGTTGAAGACGTGGCTGACATCGGGAATGTCGAGACCGCGCGCAGCAACGTCGGACGCGACGAGCAAGGTAATCTGGTTATCCTTGAAACCCGCCAGCATCTTTGTGCGCGAGTTCTGGTCCATGTCACCGTGCAGAGCGCCAACCGAGAAACCATGACGCTCAAGCGAGCGGAACAGGTCAGCGACATCCTTCTTTCGATTGCAGAAGATGATCGCATTTTTGAGGTCGGTCTGTGCATTGATGAGATCGCGAAGAATGGCGCGCTTCTCATAATCCTTGTCATGCGTAGCGACGATACGCTGCGTGACGGTCTTGGCCGTGGACGATGGCTTAGCGACTTCGATGCGAACCGGGTTCTGCAGGAAGCGATCGGCCAGCTTCTGAATTTCGGTCGGCATGGTGGCCGAGAAGAACAGCGTCTGACGGGTGAAGGGAATCATCTTCGCGATGCGTTCGATATCGGGGATGAAACCCATGTCGAGCATGCGGTCGGCTTCGTCGATCACGAGGATTTCGACGCCGGTCATCAAAAGCTTGCCGCGTTCGCAATGGTCCAGCAGGCGGCCGGGGGTGCAGATCAAAACATCTGCGCCGCGCTCCAGCTTGCGGTCCTGTTCATCGAAGGACACGCCACCGATGAGAAGCGCAACGTTGAGCTTGTGGTTCTTGCCGTATTTCTCGAAATTCTCGGCAACCTGTGCTGCGAGTTCGCGCGTTGGCTCGAGAATAAGGGTTCGCGGCATTCTTGCGCGCGCACGGCCTTTTTCGAGAAGAGTCAGCATCGGCAGCACGAAGGATGCCGTTTTGCCGGTACCCGTCTGCGCGATGCCGCAGATATCGCGTCGTTCCAGCGCTGGCGGAATCGCACCTTCTTGAATAGGTGTCGGTGTCGTGTAGCCGGCACTTTCGATAGCAGAAAGAACTTTTTGGCTCAGGCCAAGATCAGAGAATGTTGTCAAAGGAAAAACTGTTTCCGTGTTGGTTCGAAAAGAACACTTAGCTGTCATAACGGCGACGCCGCAGACTGTAGCGGCGAAATAGGCCGAATTAGCCAGAAAGTCAAGGAAACAGGGATTTATCCCAAAATAATACAGGTTGCCGCACTGATAATGGTGAGGCTGGCAATTGTATTGGTCATAATAGCCACGTTGGCGTCACACCGGCTGTTCTATTGAAGATAGGTTTTCAGCTCGGTTCCGGCAACAAGAAAACGAGTCGGGTCGACCGGGTTGTCGTTCAAGCGCACTTCATAGTGCACGTGTGGACCGGTTGAGCGGCCTGTGCTGCCAGCCTTGCCGATGACCTCACCCAGCGCGACCTTGTCGCCTTCCTTGACGAGAATTTGCGACAGATGACCGTAACGGGTGGTGATGCCTTTGCCATGATCGACCTCGACCATGTTGCCGTAACCGCCTGAAAAACCAGCGTTGGTCACGGTTCCAGCGCCTGTGGTGTGCACCTCTGCGCCGGTTTGGGCGACGAAATCTATGCCGGCATGCAACGCAAGACGACCGAGGAACGGGTCGATGCGGTTTCCGAATCGGCTGGACACGTCGCTACCGGGGGCAGGATTGCCAAATGGAAGCGAAACAGCGGCTCCGCGCACGGTTTCAAGCCGGCTAAGTGCCGTGTCGAGGTTGCTGAGCTGCTCTTCGAAGGTCGCAGCGCTCGCCTTCATCGGTTCCACGAAAGGGCCCCCAACGTTTTGGGAGGCTGAGTCGTCAATCTTGATGCCGGTCCTGCGGATGATGTCGGCCATAGCGTCGGCTTTTGTTTCAGCGCCTGATGTGAGCGAAGCGATTCGGATCAACTGCTCGTTTTCGACTTTGCTGAGGGAGGCCACCATCCTCGACAGGCTGCGCTCCGACAGTTTTTCGCTCTTGGAGGTGTAGCCGATGCTACCTTTAAGTCCAGTGGAGGGCGATGCCAGGACGCTGTCGATTGCTTTCGATGCGCCAGAGAGGCTGGCTCTTTTGTCCGGTGAATATGCGTTGACCGGGCGGGGCTCTTCGACCGTGCCCGACACGCCTGATTTTTCGGCGCGTTCCAGAAGGTCGCTCATGCGGCCATGACGGGAGGTGAGGTCTTTTTGTTGCGCCAGCAGCTTCTCGACCTTGCGCTCCACCGCCTGCTGATCCAGCAGTTGCTTGGAGGTAACGCGGTCCACCTGCGCGCGAAGGGCGGCGATGCGGTCTTCATATTCGCGTTGAATACGAGACTGGCGGGCAATGGTCGCGCCAACCAGATCGTCGCGAAGAATAAGGTAGGCCGTGGAGCCGATATAGCCGACGCTGAGCAATCCGGCCATGCAGAAGGCAGTCACCGCAAGCCATGGGCGAATTGTGATGTGGCGAACCTTTTCGCCACTCGCCAGAATCAGGACGTGCTGCTGGCGTTTTTTGCCAAATGCCAGGCTTTTACCCGCTTCCGTCAAAATCCATCCTCCAGCCGACATCTCGTTCGGCTGGATAGTAATTTGTTAAGGTTAACGAAGTTTTGACTTTGTCGGACTGGATGCGTCTTAGAGAGCTTTGATCGCGTCGAGAACGAGCTGTGCGTGGCCGGGAACTTTAACCTTGTTCCAGATTTGCGCAATTTTGCCATCCGGTGAAACGAGATAGGTCGTGCGCTCTACGCCCATGTATTTTTTACCATACATGCTTTTTTCTTTCCAGACGCCGTAGGCCTCCAGAACCTGCCGTTCCTCGTCTGATGCCAGCATGACGGTGAGAGCGTGTTTGGCGGCGAACTTGTCATGGCTTTTGACCGAATCGGGCGAGATGCCAATCACCACGGCATTGGCTGCCTCGAACTCCGCGCCCATCGCGCTGAAATCAATGGCTTGCGCAGTGCAGCCGGATGTGTCGTCCTTCGGGTAGAAGTAAAGGACCACGGCCTTGCCATTCAGGCCCGACAGGGTGACATCGCCGTCGCCGTTTCGGGGCAGGGTGAAATCCGGAGCCTTATCGCCAACATTCAAATCTGTCATGGGGTGACCTTTCTTTCGCCGAATTGTTGAGTAAATGGGCCAGTATTCGATATATACCGAATAAGAGCTTCGTCCAGTCTTGTGGCGAGTCAGACGGTGTGATTGGTTGAGACCGTCACTCCGAATAGGCACTGATGGTGGTTTTCAGGGCCGTGGCAATTCCGGGAGGAAGCACAGGCGGATGGCGGAAATTCGTGGCGAAAAGGTAAGCTTCAGCAAGCGCGATATTACGCCGCTGCATGCGATGCCCTCTGCCCAGGCGGAAGACCCCATCATCGTACATTGCCCGCGGCCCCGTTCCATGATGCGTTCGCTTTTGAAAGTGTTCGTGGCCTTGGTGGTTCTGGCCTTTATTTCCATCGGCGGCATCATTCTTTCCATCGAGACGGGCTCCATCGACGGTGCGCTTTCCGGCCAGGCCAGACAGGCGCTCGAAAAAGCACTTGGTCCGCGCTACGAGGCCCGGATCGGTTCGACCTCCGTGCGGTTTGCGTCCGGTTTTCAGTTGGCACTGGTGGCTCAGAATGTCGACATCATCGAGCAGGATACCGGCCAGCATCTCAGCCGCGCTCGCGCCATCGGTATGGCGCTCGACCCGCTGGCACTGTTAACGGGCCGCGTCTCGGTTCGAAGCCTGGAAGCCAGCGGTATGGAGCTGGATACGGCGCTTCTGCCTAAGGGGCAGGGGTTTAATCTGGCAAAAGTCCGCGTCGATGACATTCCCGCATATTTGAATGTTGCCTTTACGCAGTTGGACGGCTTTGCCCAGGCGTTCGTACGCAGCGGAACGCAGGAAATCGATCTGTCCGATATCGCCATTCGTCTGCCGCCAAGAGAAGATGGCCGGTTGCGGACGATTTCGCTTCGTGAGCTTTCTCTGGTGCCGGATGACGCAGGCGGCTACACGCTGGATGGCAATGTCGCCTTCAACGGAGAGGTGGCGACCCTTTCGCTTGCCGCGGAGGGTGCCGATGGCAGTATCGATCGTTTCAATGGAAGGCTCGATGGGTTCGATATCGGACCACTTGTAGAACAGCACGATCCTGAAGGCCTCATGCATCAGGGCCTCAACGTCAAAGCCGGCATCAACATCATCGGGAGCAGGGGGGGGGGCGACGCAAAGCCTGCGCTTTCGGTGTCGCTCGGCATCGGCGATGGCAAACTCTATATCGGTGGCGATGCGCAACCCGTTTCCAACGGGCAGATCAATGCGCGGTACGACTTCGATAACAGCGTTATTGCCATCGACAATTCCCGGCTGACGCTGGGGCAAACCATCTTGCCCCTTCGCGGACAGATCAAAGATAACGCAGCCGGCTTCGATCTCGGTATTCGCATGGAGCAGGCAACGGCAGTCGCCGAAGGAGGGGGGGAGCCGCCGGTCACCTTCAATCTCCAAGCTGACGGATCGTTCGACAAGACCACACACCAGCTCGATGTTCCCGGACTCTATGTGAAAAGTGACCTCGGCGACATGGCCGGTTCACTCAAGGTGCATTTCTTCGGGCAGGGCTCTCCGGAAATCAGTTTCGGCGGGCAGATCGCCAAGATGGAAGCTGCGGCGGTCAAGCAATTGTGGCCGTTCTGGATGGCGCGCAAGGCACGTCCCTGGGTCGTCGCCAATCTGTTCGGCGGCACGGTCAGAAACGGCTCCATTGCTGTTTTCATTCCACAGGGACGGATGTGCGGTCCCGGCTGCCCGCTCGAGCTTTCCGCTGGCGAATTGCAGATCAAGTTCGATGTGGACAATACGCGCCTGAACGTCGCTGGCGACATACCGCCGCTGCGGGATGCTTCCGCGCATTTTGAGCTGGTCGGTGAAAAAATTGACGTCAATATCGTCAAGGCGACGTCGTTCTTCCCATCGGGCCGCACACTTGCATTGGATAACAGCAAATTCTCGATCAAGTCGGTCTACCAAAAGCCGTTGGTGGCGAATCTCGATCTCAACGTTGCAGGGGCAGCGGATGCGGTGGCGGAATTGGCGACGTTCCAGCCCATCAACGCGCTGAAAGATACGGAATTCAAACCGGGCGATTTCACCGGGCAGGTCAAAGCAAATACCAAACTGACAATCGGCCTGCTCGCCAGCCAGCAGCCACCGCCACCGGTCTGGACGGCGCGGCTGGACCTCGCTGATGTCTCCTTGACGCGCCCCTTTGCCGGTCGTGAGATCACATCGATCAACGGCCCGCTTTCCATCGATAACGATGCGCTTCGCCTGAAAGGCAAGGCGCGTGTCGACGGTGTTACAATGGACCTCGACCTTGTGCAGCCGACCCGTAAGGCCAGCACGGTAGCCCGGCAGCTAGCGCTCAAGGCAACGCTGGAGCCCGGCCAGATCGCAAAGCTGGCCCCTGAGTTGACCAAGCTTTTGGGTGGCACGACCCTGCTCGAAATCAACAGCAGCGATATGCGCCGTCAGACCGTCAAGCTGGATTTATCCGATGCGTCCATAGTGTTACCAGGTATTGGTTGGACCAAGGGCGCGGGCATTCCTGCCAACGCCTCTTTCGTGATGGAGACAGTGGATGGACGCACTACGGTCAGCAACTTCTCCCTGAAAGGTGATGGTTTTGGTGCAGCCGGTGATCTGGCGTTCGATAAGTCTGGCCTGACATCGGCAAATTTCACGCGCTTCCAGCTATCACCGCAGGATGATTTTGCCGTCGCCATCTCGTCATCGCGAAAGAACTATTCGGTCACGGCAAGCGGCAAGTCCGCCGACTTGAGGCCACTTATTGCAAGGCTGCGCAGTTCTTCGGCGAAGAACGGAGGAGCGTCGTCACCATCACCATCCGGCAGCAGCGATTTTGGCTCGTTCTCCATCAAGACGCAGCTCGACAAAATTTACGGCTTCAACGACGAGGTGATGAGCAACGTCAATGCGGACATCAATCTTCGCGATGGCAAGCTGCGCACGATCGATCTGAAAGCCGTCACCAGTCGGGGACAGGCTCTGGTGGCGCAAACCATCAATCGCGGCGATGGCGGTACCATCAATCTCACCAGCAGCGACGCAGGCTCATTCGCCCGCTTTACCAATCTGTACTCGCGCGTTCGTGGCGGCCTGATGAATTTGGCGCTGACGACTGCCAATGGCAACGATTGGAGCGGTTCTCTCGATTTGCGCAATTTCGCCGTACTCAATGAAGCCAAGCTTCAGGATATCGTTGCCACACCGACGGGGCAGGACGGACGAAGCCTCAATACTGCCGTCCGCAGAAATATCGATGTCAGCTCTGAAAAGTTCCAGCGTGGTTTTGCGCGCGTGGTCTATGTCAACGGCACGTTGGCGTTGGAAAACGGTGTCATCAGAGGCGAGCAGATCGGTGCAACATTCCAGGGTATTGTAAAGGACCAGAACGGCAATATGGACATGACGGGGACGTTCATGCCGGCCTATGGTTTGAACCGCCTTTTCGGTGAGCTGCCGTTTATCGGCATCTTCCTTGGTAATGGCCGCGATCGCGGCTTGCTGGGCATAACGTTCAAGCTTACGGGCCAGACCGATGCGCCGCGTCTGGCAATCAACCCATTGTCACTGATCGCTCCGGGCGTGTTCCGCCAGATATTCGAGTTTCAATAAAATGGGCCGCTCAAGGCGGCCCAAATCCGGATAGTCAAATCATCCAGTCTTTTTGATCTTTTGGAAAACTGGCAGCATAAGCTGCCAGTTTTCGTTTTTGAGGCATTCAGGCTGGATTGACGTCGCCGTGGCCACCATGACCACCGCCGTTGCCATGGCCGCCACCGCCCCAGCCGGCGTGGTCGCCACCATTCCCATTCCCATTGCCACCACCGTTGCCGTTGCCGCTACCATTGCCGTTTCCATTGTCATGGCCTTGGCCTTGGTTGCCGCCATGTTCGCCACCGCCATGGCTTCCGCTATTGCCATTGCCGTTGCCTCCACCGTTACCATTACCATTACCGCTGCCGCCATCATGACCACCGCCACCTTGGCCGCCGCCGCTATGGCTTCCGCCATTACCATTGCCACCGCCGTTGCCATTTCCGCTGCCGTTACCATTGCCGCCATCATGGCCACCGCCACCCCAGCCGCCTTGGCCGCCACCATTATGACCGCCGCCATGGTTTCCACCATTGCCGTTACCACCGCCGTTACCGTTGCCACCGCCGTGACCGCCGTGGCTTCCACCATTGCCATTTCCACCGCCGTTGCCATTACCCCCGCCGCCCCAGCCGCCGTGGTCTCCGCCACCACCGTGATTACCGCCGCCGCCGTGATTACCACCACCACCGTGATTGCCGCCACCGCCGTGGTTGCCACCACCGCCGTGATTGCCACCACCGCCGTGGTTACCGCCACCTCCGTGGTTGCCGCCACCGCCGTGGTTGCCGCCACCGCCGTGGTTACCACCACCTCCAGGGTTACCGCCACCTCCAGGGTTACCGCCACCTCCAGGGTTGCTGCCGCCACCAGGATTACCGCTTACAGGGCTTCCGTTGTTTCTGTCGTTGTCGCCCTGATTGTCAGCGATTGTGGGGATGGTTGCCGTTGGCCTGCAAAGGGCTGCTTCCAGAGTTCCGGGCCTAACCCGGTCGCATCTTTGTGGACGCGTTTGTGCCGTTACCAGTGTGGTGCTGGACAGCAAGATTGCAATACACGAGAACACAGTTGTTATCTTACTGCTCATGGGATTCCTCCATTGATTGGCAGTGTATGACCGCATTCTGGAGGCTATATTAAGGAAATATTATCCACAACCTGATGATATACTGTGATTATTTCGTACTAATACCTTGACTTTAGCTATAATGAGCTAGGTTTACGGCGGTATTTATCAAAAGTATTACCTCTGTGTGAGGATTTTTTTCTAATTTTAGATCGTTTTGTAGTTTGGCTTGAGCTCCGTAATTTGGTTTGGAATGTTTATTGCGTTCCGGATTTTTCCCGATTTGGCACGCACCACAACGGGGTACGTTAATTTTTTTTTGATATTTTAGGCTAATCATGCAAAGAGGTGAGCTTAGGCGTGTTTTTAAGGTGCTTTTAGTTAGAGTACGGCGTGACGTCGGGTCACCTTCAGTGTGAATGCCTACTTGTTATTGCGTGAATCGGGCGGCCGACAGAGAGCCGTACCCTTGGATCACCAGGCTACCTTGAAGGAACTGGCATTATCATGAAGATTTCTGTTTTAGCTTTCGCTCTTCTGGGCGCGGCAACGCTTTGCTCTAATGTTTCCGCAGGGCAGCTTCAGGCGACCCGCTCCATCGCGGCACCAGAAGGCTTTTCCTCCGCCTGTCAACGCTACGGCTGGTTATGCAGCGCCAAAGCCGGTGTTAAGATAAGCGACAGCGATGCGCTTGCTCTCGTGACCAAGGTCAATCGTCAGGTCAACGCTGCAATCCGTCCAGCGGAAGACAGCGTCGTCTATGGGCGCAGCAATTACTGGACCCTGCCAAAGGATGGGCGCGGTGACTGCGAAGACTACGCCATGGCCAAGACCAAGGCGTTGCTGGATGCAGGTTTCCCCGCCAGCAAAATGGCCATGTCCGTCGTGCTCGATCGTGGCGGCAACAACCATGCGGTCTTGATGGTGCGGCTTTCAGATGGCGATTACATTCTCGACAATATGACCAGTTCGATCAAATCGTGGGATCGCACCGGCTACACCTTCCTGGCGCGTCAGAATTTTAGCAACAAGGCCGCCTGGGAAGTCATTCTCTCGGGTCCGCGCGCCAAACAGTTCAGCGAAATCTGATCGGGGTTTTATTGGTCGCGTAGTCTCAGCTCATCGGTCTGCATTTGGAGCGAGCCGAGGGTGGAGAGGAACGTCATGCCCAGCAGGCTCTGGTCCAGTTGACCATCCTGCGCGACCAGTGCCTGCACATTGCGCCGAACGATCGGGCCGATGGCAATCTCTGACAGACGGACAGGTGCAGCCGACGTGCGGCCATTGGCGGTCATAACCGTGACCGTATAGGACAGATTGTCCACGTTGACGCCGACGGCTTCGGCATCCGCTCTTGCCAACACGACCGAGCTTGCGCCGGTATCGACCAGCATGTGCACGGTACCGCCATTGACCTGCGCATTTGTCTCGAAATGGCCGCTTATGGATTTGTTGAGAATGACTTCCTGTTCGCCGCTGCGGGTCGTCACGACGACGGCGCGCCCGGGGATCAATCCCGCCAAAACCCTTTCACCAACGCGCTGGAAATCATAACGATAAAGATAGATGGCGACGAGGCTGAGAATGATGACGAGCCAGATGGCGAGTTGGCGCAAAGCCGTTCCCAGGCCACCCCGATTTCCGGCCAATATGCCGACCGATAAAAGTGCTGCGATCGGTACGAGATAAACCATTCGTCCGAATTGCTCGTTGCTGATGCCGAATGTCTGGCCGCTGTCGTTATTGATGATCAGCAGCACAAGGCCAATGCCCAGCACGAGAAAAACGAAAATCAGTCGGTTCATGCGTTCGCCGTCTCCTGAGGGGTTCCCAAATGCTGCCGGTCCGACCGGCTCGCAAGTTCGCCCATGATTTTGTGACGCTCCGCATCCGTATAGCGTGACCATGCCATGATCTCGTCTATGGTCCGATAGCAGCCGATACACAGGTCGTTTTGAGGGTCGAGCGAGCACACGTCGATACAGGGTGTTTCCATGACTTTATATCGACATTTCACGCAATGAGAGCAAGTCCTACCAGCATCACGATCTCTGTGATCTGCTGGGTCGCGCCGATGGTGTCGCCGGTGTGTCCATCAATCTTGCGGGAGCAGAGGCGGTTGAACAGATAGGTCGCTGCGAATGCCGCTGCGGTCACCACCACGAGGAGATATGGTGAAAAGAACGGCAGGCTGAGAAAAACTGCGATGGTTAAGCCGTATGTCAATGCGCCCTTGCGTTCGCGTTCACCCGGCTGTCCCGCAGAGGCCGCTATGCCGCCTTCTCTTGCCGGTGGCAGCGCCTGCCAGTGCCAGACCATCAGCCCGCGGCTAAAACACGCCGTGGCAATCAGGGCAGTGGCTATGCCGGATGGCGATATCTCACGAAACAGGACGGCAATGGCTGTTGCCCTGATGAGGAAAGACAAGACGAGCGCAATGGCACCATAGGTGCCGATGCGGCTGTCCTTCATGATATCGAGCGCATGTTCCTTGGTTCTTCCCCCACCAAAGCCGTCTGCCGTGTCGGCGAGGCCGTCTTCATGCAGCGCGCCGGTTATCAGGGTCGCAACGCCCAGCACGATAGCAGCCGACATCAGCGGGTCTGCATGCATGTTGGCAAACAGGGCTGCGAGACATGCCGAGGGAAGAGCGATCAGCAGGCCTGCGACGGGAAAGGCGCGCACCATCTGGCCCAAGGGGCGCTGGTCGTCTTCGAAGAAGATGTCGTTTACGGGGATGCGGCTGAGAAAGCTCAGCGAGCGCATCATATCCGTCATAAAATCCCCAACCCGCAATCGTCTCTCCTTTAGTTGAGAAGGCGCTTATTGCATTTGAGGTTGTTCCTCTGCGCATCCCCTATTATGAGAAGCGCAACAAAGACCGATTTGCCGGAAAACACAAGCGTCCGGCGTGATGAGAAAGACCGATATCATGAGCATGAGCGGATTGCCTTTTGATGATTTTCGCACGCTGTTGCGTGACCTTCCAGGCCCGGATACCTTTGCGCTTGTTGCTGCCAAAGAGCGTAACGCGCAATTGACCAAGCCCGCCGGTTCGCTGGGTCGTCTGGAAGAGATCGCCATGTGGCTTGCGGCATGGTCTGGTCGCGCACCTGCGGTCAATCGTCCTTTGGTGGCGATTTTTGCGGGGAACCACGGCGTCACACGCCATGGCGTTACGCCTTATCCCTCGTCAGTCACTCAGCAGATGGTGGAAACCTTCGCTGCTGGTGGTGCCGCCATCAACCAGATTTGCGTCACGCATGATCTGGGCCTGAAGATTTTCGATCTGGCGCTGGACTACCCCACCGGCGACATCACCACGGAGCCGGCGCTGTCAGAGCGCGATTGCGCCGCCACCATGGCATTTGGCATGGAAGCGATTGCCGGTGGCACCGATCTTCTCTGCATCGGTGAAATGGGTATCGGCAACACCACGATTGCCGCGGCAATCAACCTGGCACTGTATGGCGGCACGGCGGAAGAGTGGACGGGGCCCGGCACGGGTTCTGAAGGGGATGTCATGGCCCGCAAGATTGCTGCCGTGAAGGCTGCCGTGGCGTTCCACAAGGACCATCTGTCCGATCCGCTGGAAATCATGCGCCGTCTCGGTGGTCGCGAAATCGCGGCCATGGCGGGTGCCATTCTTGCCGCGCGCATTGAGAAAATTCCAGTGTTGATCGACGGCTACGTGGCAACGGCTGCTGCTGCGCTTTTGAAGGCTGCCAATCCTGCTGCGCTCGACCATTGCCTCATCGGACACGTATCCGGCGAACCGGGACATCTGGCCGCGGTTGAGAAGCTTGGCAAGACGCCGCTTCTGGCACTCGGTATGCGGCTGGGTGAGGGAACTGGTGCGGCACTTGCAGCCGGTATCGTTAAGTCCGCAGCTGCCTGCCATTCCGGTATGGCGACCTTTGCAGCAGCGGGTGTCGATACCCGCAAAGACCACTGAGATCACCATGGATAACCCGCACACCACGCCTTCGCCTGAGCCCGTTTTCCACAAGGAGACCGGGTTTCGGCATCTCTTCGCCGCAGCGCGTTATTCGGCGCAAGGACTTTCGCGTCTGTGGAAAGAGGCAGCCTTCCGCCATGAGGTACTGGCATTTGGTGCTGGGCTGGTGCTGCTGGGCGTGATCGGCGCACCTGTGACGCATTATCTGATATTCGCAGTGCTGATGCTTTTGCTGTTTTCCGTGGAATCTCTGAATACGGCCATCGAGGAAATCGTCGATCGCGTCTCACCTGAGTTTTCCTCGGCTGCACGTAACGCCAAGGATCTCGGCTCCTTTGCCGTTTTCTGCCTTCTGCTCGCGAATGGTGGTTTCGTGCTTTACTCGCTGATCAGCACGCTGTTTTTCTCATTCGTGATGATTTAAGCGAAAGATCGCTTGCGCGGCTGGACCACCTGCACGTCTTCTACGGCGGGAATGCTTTGCAGCACGCGTTTTGCTGGCAGAATGGCGATGACTTCCGTACCTTCCCGCAGTCTGGATTTCAGCACGAACTGACCATCGTGCTTGGCGAGAATGGCTTGCACGATGGGAAGCCCAAGGCCCGTGCCCTGTTCGGCACTCTTGATGGCAATCGATCCCTGGCCGAAGGCTGACAGAACAACCGGGATTTCCTCTTCGGGGATACCGGGGCCGTTATCCTTGATCGACACATATTGACCACCACCTGCCGTCCAGCCCGCCTTAATGAAGATTTCCCCGCCTTGGGGGGTGAATTTCACGGCGTTCGACAGAAGATTTAGAATGACCTGACGGATCGCTTTTTCATCCGCCCAGACGTGGGGCAGGGTGGTTTCGAATTGCTGCGAGATGCGGATGTTCTTGCCACGCGCGCGAAGCTGGATCATGCCCACACAATCATCGGCGATTTCCAGCAGCGCCACTGCTTCCTCGTGCAGGTCATAACGACCGGCCTCGATGCGGGAAAGATCGAGGATTTCGTTGATCAGGTCGAGCAGATGCTGACCGGACCTGTGAATATCGCCCGAATACTCTTTATAAAGAGGATTGTTGAGTGGCCCCAGAACCTCCGATGCCATGACCTCCGAAAAGCCGAGGATCGCGTTCAGCGGTGTGCGCAATTCATGGGACATGGACGCCAGAAAACGGGATTTCGCCATGTTGGCTTCCTCGGCGCGCCGCCGGGCCTCATCCGACATGGATTTTGCCACTTCAAGCTCGGCAATCAGGTCGTCTTTTTCCGACTGGAAGGACAGAAGCTTGATGCTGGAGAGATAAAGCCGCTTCGTGATATGGTGGCAGAACAGCATTGCCATGGAAAACATCAGCGCAAGACCGATCTCCATCGGACTTCGCGACAGGACGGCAGTTACGCTCAGCGCGACCAGCACGGGCAGGAACGTCATCAACGTCGCGCGCCGCAGCAGGAAATTCGATGTTGCCGTAATCGACAACGCAATCAGCAGAGTCGCGCCCTTGTAGAATGTAATGAGCGATGCGTCGCCCGGCTCTATTTTCTGAAGGGCAAACAAGACCCAGACGAGGCCGATGACGATCTGGGTAGCGAGAAATATATTGTGCCATGTCGAGATGTTGGAAGCCGTTATCTCATGACGTGATGCCTTGCGCGCAAAAATCAGGGCCAAGGCATGTGCCGTCAAAGCCAGCACAGACCAGCCGAGGATTTGCGGGTCGCGGCTGATATAGATGCCAACGCCCGTTGCCAGAACGATAAACAGAGGCATGATCGTTGCGCTCTGCAATGTCTCCGCAATGTGCATTTGCAGCATGTCGCGTTCGAAGACATTCGTGCCGACAGGGCCGTATTGCAAACGCTCACGGGTCAATTTGACCGTGTCGAAGACAGCCTTATTGCGTCGCGTCCGTGACCGGTCAACGATGTTCTTGTCGGCAGTGGTGCTAGCGCTTTTACTCATTGACACAACGCTGGTGATCTAAAGACTTGCAGCCTAATGGCAAATTCTTAAGAAGATGCTGCCGCTAAAGGATTTGTTTGCCATTTCTGAAAAGGGTTTATTTGTACATGAGAAAGAGCTCACGTAAGCCCTTCCATTTTCTGAAAGATGGCCTCATCGCCGCTCTCATTCTGGTGATGGGTACGCTGATTGCCGCAAAGCTCGACGGGATAAATCAAGAGCGATTTACAGGTCGCTTCAGCGCGGTGGATGGCGATACCCTTGCCTATGATGGCAAACGGCTTCGCCTTATCGGTATCGATGCGCCGGAGATGAGCCAGAACTGCATGAGCAATGGGGCAGAGTGGCCATGCGGTGCGCAAGCCAAAGAGTATCTGAAGATGCTGCTTCAAACCGGCGCAGTCGAATGTTCCGGCAAAGACCGCGACCGTTATAAGCGCCTGCTGGTGCGCTGTTCCATCGGCGACAAAGACATCGCCGGCGAAATGGTCGCAGGTGGTTTTGCCGTGACGACCGAATATTTCCTGTTTTCCGGTGAGCAGGCGTTGGCTCAAGCCAGACGCGCAGGGATATGGGCAGGCACGTTTGAAAACCCGAGAGACTGGCGGCGCGAGCACAAGGCGGCAGACATGGATGTACCGCTTGCGGGCGTTATCAGTCTGGTCCGCCATGTTCTCGGCTGGTAGGGTTTCGCGATGTTGCTAAAAGCGGGCCTACAGGAGATCGAAACTCTGCGGCGGGACATTGCTCGATGTCGCATCTGTCGTGATGCGCCGCGCAAGGGTGAGGTGGATCGCCTGCCGCATGAGCCGCGTCCGGTTGCTGTTATTTCCGGTACGGCGAGAATCCTGATCGCGGGACAGGCACCAGGGCTGCGGGTTCATGAGAGTGGCTTGCCCTTCAACGATGCATCGGGCAACCGTTTGCGCGACTGGCTTAACCTAGACCGCGAGACGTTTTATGATGCCGACAAGTTTGCCATCATGCCGATGGGCTTCTGTTTCCCGGGATATGATGCCAAGGGCAGCGACTTGCCTCCACGCGCGGAATGCGCGCCGCGTTGGCGCGAGAGCGTTATGCAGGTCATGCCGCAGATCGAGCTGGTTTTGGCGATCGGTCAGTATGCGCAGAGCTGGCATCTGGGTGTACGACGCATGAAAACGATGACCGAGACGGTGCAGAACTGGCGCAGCTACCGCTACACCAATCATGGCATTTCTATCCTGCCTTTGCCGCACCCTAGCTGGCGCAACAGTGCGTGGCTGAAGAAAAACCCGTGGTTCGAGGAAAATCTGCTGCCCGTGCTGCGTCAAGATGTGGAAAGACTCACATCCTGAAACAAATTTCTTTTTTTCTCTTTTATTTCGTGTAAACAAAGGAAAATAATTCCGGAGGAGAGAAGATTGGACCGTCTCGACCGTAAAATACTGCGCATTCTGCAAGAAGATTCCACTTTGGCCGTCGCGGACCTTGCCAAGAAGGTTGGCTTGTCCACGACCCCGTGCTGGCGCCGTATCCAGAAAATGGAAGAAGACGGTGTCATCCGTCGCCGTGTCGCGCTTCTCGACCCAGGCAAAGTCAACACCAAGGTCACGGTGTTCGTGTCCATCCGCACCGCGTCGCACTCCATCGAGTGGTTGAAGCGCTTTTCCGAGGTCGTTTCCGAGTTTCCGGAGGTGGTCGAGTTCTACCGCATGAGCGGTGATGTGGATTATCTTCTGCGCGTCGTCGTACCGGATATTGCCGCCTACGATGCCTTCTACAAGCGCATGATCGCCAAGATCGAAATTCGAGACGTATCCTCTGTCTTCGCCATGGAGCAGATCAAATACACGACGGAACTGCCGCTCGATTACATGCAACTGGACAACGCGAAGTCCGGCGACGATTCGTAAGGGCGTTTGCGCCTCTTCAAGTCGGGCGCACTCTTAACCACCGTCATGCCGAGGCAGGCCCCGGCATGACGGCGTCTTTTTCATCCCTTGAACTTCGCAATCACCAGATGGCCCGGCGTCGGATGTCCGTCCTGCATGCGCACGTTGATATCTGTGACTTCAATGATCTCGAAACCCGTCGCGGCGAGACGTTCGCGCACATAGGTTTCCGAGTGGGCGAAGCGCTGATGTGGGCCGACCATGTAGGGGCGGTCCGCCAGGACGTCCTGCGGTAAAGTTTCCGACGAGAAAATGAACAGACCGCCGGCGACCATGTTTTCCGCAGCGCCGAAGAAGATCGGCTCCAACGCGCCGAGATAGGGCAGCACATCGGTCGCTGTAATCAGGTTGAAGGGCTCGTCGTCATTGTCTTCGAGAAAGTCTTCGACTTCCGCGACGTAGAGCGTTTTGTAAAGCTCCTTTTCATGAGCGATCTCGACCATGTTTTCGGAAATGTCGATGCCGGTGATATCGTCCGCCATGTCGCGCAAAGCTTCACCCGTCAAGCCAGTGCCGCAGCCGAGATCGAGCACGCGTTTGAAGGGGCCGAGTTCCAGCGCTTGCAGGCGCTGCCGAACGATCATCGGCACCGCATAACCCAGTTGCTCGACCAGGATATCTTCAAACGCTTCGGCTTGCTGGTCGAACAGGGTTTCGACATAGGCGTCCGGTGCCTTGGATGGTGTATCGCCACGTCCCATGGAAGCAATGCGTACGGCGGCGCCGCCATGATCTTCCGGGTCGATCGCTAAAACCTCTTCATAGGCCTTCACGGCAGCGTCGATGTCGCCTGCCTTTTCCAGCGCCAAGGCGCGGTTATAGGCTTCTGCTAGGGCTTCTTCATCGATCTTCTGGTTCGTCATAGCTGGCATCCGGGCTTTCATGAAAATTCGAAGCCTGCTTAAGCCGCAACGCCGTGACGTGCAATCCTTGTTTTGTCAGTGCAGAATGAACTCACCCTTGAGCGAACGCCATTCCTGCGCTGAAATCAGCTTGCGGTGGACATAGCGAACGGAGTGCAGCGGGCCGTCCAGCTTTTCCTGCCAGAATTTGAGGAAGCCGCGCATTTCAGGGAAATCCGGTGCCAGATCGTAGTTCTGCCATAGGTAGGTTTGCAGAACGACGGGATGATCCGGCATGCGGTACAAGATTTCGGCCGTGGTCATGCCATAGCCCTTGAGCATCATTTCCATGTCCTGGTTCATGCTGGCTGCTCCCTTGTTGTGGTCGCGGGCATCACAAAACTACCCGAGACCATGGGAACATGACATGGTTAACCGAAACTTAACAATTTGGCGAACTGTCAAAAATATGTCATAACTTCAGTATGTTAGCATTCCTGTTAGAGGAGTGCTGCCAAAGGCTGTTATCGCCTGAGGTGGCGGGTCAACCGCGCTTCAATCGCTGCCCAGACGTGACGCAGTATCTCCACGATGGAGAGATAGAAAATCGCGGCCCACAGATAGGACTGATAGTCGAAGGTGCGGGAGAAAGCGTAGCGGGTCTGGCCCATCAGGTCGAAAACCGTGACGATGGACACGACGGCCGATCCCTTGATCATCAGAATGATCTCGTTACCATAGGGGCGTAGCGCCACGATCATGGCTTGCGGTAGAACGACTTTCCAGAATGTGACGGCCTTGGAAATACCAAGCGAGGCCGCGCCTTCATGCTGACCCTTCGGAACACTCTGAATTGCGCCGCGCAGAATTTCAGCCTGATAGGCTGCGGTGTTGAGTGTCAACGAAAGAAGCCCACAATACCAGGCTTCCCGGAAGAACCACCACAATCCGACCTCTTGCAGTTCTGGCCGGAAGCTACCGAGGCCATAATAAATGAGGAACAACTGTGCCAGCAAAGGCGTGCTTCGAAACAGATAGACATAGGCATAGGCCAGCGTACCGATAATCCGGTTTGGTGACATGCGGGCAAAGGCGAGTGGCAGCGACAAAACAGCGCCGAGAATGATGGACGTTCCGACCAGCGTCATCGTGGTGATCAGGCCATCGATATAACGCGGTCCGTAGCGTGTGAATTTGTCCAGATCCCAGCCGACGATCATGGAATATACGAGGCCCAGGCCCAGCAGCAGCCATAGGCCTGTGACGGTGTAACCCGCGATCTTTGAGACCGACAGGGGTTTCGTCAGCGGTGGCGGAGCAGGGCGGGGCGGAATCAATTGCTCGGCGTGGCTCATCGCTTCGCCTCCGAACGGCGCGACCAGCGATCGATAAAACCAAGACCGAAGGATGAGATGAGCGCGAGGACAAGGTAGAGCAGACAGGCTATGCCATAAAAGAAGAAGGCTTCCTTGCTGACACGTGCAGCGATGCCGGTCTGGCGCAAAATATCCGATAGGCCGATGATGGAGACGTATGACGTATCCTTCAACAGGATCATCCAAAGGTTCGTCATACCGGGCAGGGCGATGCGCACTAGTTGCGGAATAATAACGAGGACCATGGTTCGGCTGCGCGGAATTCCCAGCGCATCACCCGCCTCATATTGTCCCTTGGGGATGGCGCGAAACGCCGAAAGCAGGACTTCCGAGGCATAGGACGAAAACACGACCGACAGAGCAATCATGCCGGCCACAAATGCGTTGATCTCAATCGGGCCGGTGATGCCCACATAACTTCCCACCGACTGCAACAGCATCTGGATGCCGTAATAGACAATGAACAGCGTCAGCAATTCCGGCAGACCGCGGAAAATAGTGGTGTAGATACCGGCGGCCAGCCGCAGGGATTTTTCCTCCGACTGGGCAGCAAGAGCGATAAGGAAGCCGATGGTGAGACCAATCGGCAGGGTCGCCAGCGCCACGGAAATGGTGATCTTGACGCCGAAGGCGATTTCGTCACCCCAGCCTGCATCCCCACAGGCAACGAGTGTTCCGTTGCCCAGAAGAGAGAAAATGCCAGCTGGTCCGCAGAATGGATCGAAGAGATAAGTGAGATAGGTCCAGAACGAACCTATGGCGGAAAATGCTCCGCTCATGCCAATTTCCCCTGCGGTCTTCGCCGCTTGTCTCGTATTGTTTTATGACCTTGTTCTCAAACAAAAATGGCGGAAGGGCAAGCCTCCCGCCACATTATTTCAACAAGCAATCGCTTACTTGCCGTAAACGTCGAAGTCGAAGTACTTGTCGTTGATCTTCTTGTACTCGCCGCTTGCGCGGATTGCAGCGATTGCAGCCGTGAACTTGTCGGCAAGAGCGGTATCGCCCTTGCGAACGGCAATGCCTGCGCCCTGACCGTTGATCTCTTCATCAACCGGCATTGGCGTCAGGATTTTGCAGCAAGCACCGGCGTCCGACTTAACCCACTGCGACAGCACAACGATATCGTCGATGACGCCATCGATGCGGCCGTTGGTGATGTCGAGCTTGTATTCGTCAGCCGTCGGGTAAAGCTTCAACTCGGAATCAGCGAGATGCTTTTCGGCATAGTTTGCGTGGGTGGTGGAACCCTGCGCGCCGATTGTCTTGCCCTTGAGGTCTTCAACAGTTTTGGCTGGGCTGTCCTTTGGGACGGCAATGGCTGGCGGTGTGTTGTAGTATTTCTTGGAGAAATCGACCTTCTCGAGGCGCTCCGGCGTGATCGACATGGAGGCGACGATTGCGTCGAACTTCTTGGACTGAAGGGCAGGGATGATGCCGTCCCAGTCGTTGGTGACAAAGGTGCACTCTGTCTTCATTTCTACGCACAGTGCCTTGGCAATGTCGATGTCGAAGCCGGTCAGGGTGCCGTTTGCTTCAAGAACGTTGAAGGGTGGGTAGGCGCCTTCCGTGCCGATGACCAGTTTATCCTGCGCCAATGCGGCACCGGAGAAAAGTGACATCGCGGCAATCGATGCAGCAGCGAGCAGACGGGTGGAAATACGCATTTCGATCCTCTCTTTCGGCGTGTCTTCCGCACAGCTTGTTTATGTTTTCTGGGCGGTAAATGTTTCGCGCGGCCGCTTGACCGGGAGCGGGGGAGGCTGCGCTTGCCGGATAGTCTTATCCTTGTCTTTAAAATGCAACCCTAATCGTTTCGCACTGCGAGAAACGCCACAATCGCTCCACGAAAAGACCTAGATCTGTTCATTTCCGGTACAGACCGGGTTGGTCATGATGGGAACAACGTTGCGGTTCAGGCGTTGTTCACCGCCTGCATGTGCAGACTGTTTCGCACGCTGCAATACAAGCGATAAAAGACGATCACTAGGTGAGGAACTATAATGCTGAAGAAGAACAAGCTGCTGACCGGGGTGGTTTTCCCCCTGATGTCTTTTGCGATTGCAGTAGATCCTGCATTTGCAGCGTCCGTTGCAGGCGCAGGCGCGTCTCAATACACGACGCAGCAAGCGGTAACACATACCAGCAATACCGAGATGCTGCTGGCACAGGCCGAGCCACCTCCGGAAGAACTGCCAAAGAAACGCCAACAGGAAAAACAGGCTGAGCCAGAGCAGCCTAAGGCGGAGCAGCCAAAGGAAGAGGCACCCCGTCCACGTCGCGAAGCAGCACCCGAGGCCGCTCCAGAACCCAAGAGACAGCCAGAGCCAAAGGCAGAGCCTGAACAGCCACGTCCTCGCCGTGAAGCCGCGCCTGAAGGTGCAGCTGAGCCGCAAAAGGAGCCGCAGCAGCGCCCACGCCGTGAAGCGCAGCCCGACGCCGCACCTGCGCAGGCAGCACCCGAACAGCAGCAAGAACGTCCACGCCGGCCCAAGCCCGACCAGCAGCCAGCGGCAGAGGGCGAGCAGAAGCCTGAGCGTCCACGCCGCGATGCAAAGCCTGACGCTGCGGCCCCAGACGCCGCTCAGCCCGAGCAGCAGCAGGAGCGCCCGCGTCGTCCAAAGCCTGATCAGCCAGCCGCCGCCGAAGGCCAGCAGAAGCCAGCCGCAGAGGGAGAGCGTCCGCGCGAGCCTCAGGCAAAACCACCGGCCGCTAGCGAAGCTGCGCCTGAAAAGCCGGCAACCCCGGGCAAGAAGCCCGCAGCGCCAGAGCCGGATGCCAAGACTGCACCTGTACCGACAGAGCCTCCGACACCAGGCAAGGCCCCAGAGCCCAAAGAGCAGCCAAATCCTGCGCCGGGCCAGCAGCCTTCCGAACAGCCGCGCCCACCACGCGCCCAGAACGGCGAGCAGCCGCCGTTGCCAACGGAGCCTAAACTTGAGAATGGTGCAGCCACCGGCCAGGCACCAGCAGGCGAACCCGTGCCTCAGCAGGTCGTAACACCTCAGCAGGAAGCGCCTCCAACCACAAAGCAGGAGCTGGACAAGGCCCGTGCCGTGGCCAAGGACCCATCCAAATCCGCCGATACGGTCATTCTTCCAGTCGACAAGGGCGCTGCCGTCCTTGACAGCGACAAGGAAGCAGAACGGTCCGGCAACCAGCAGTCACGCGATCAGCGTCGCCAGGAGCGCGAAGCCGTTCGGGATTACAAGGTGCCAACATCGGATGCAGAGGCGCAGTCTGCGGCACGCGGTGACAAGCCCGCCCCACAGATCAATATTCAGGCCATCACCAACATTCAAGGTGAGCGAATCAACCGTCGTCCTGAATATGACCGTCCGGATGGTGTGCGTGAATGGCAGCCCCGTGACATGCCGCGCGGCGGCCCACGGGACCGCGATATGGGCGACCGGGTCTTCCTCCAGTTCGGCGATCGTGTCGTCGTGCGTGGAAATGACGATGACCGCTTCATTCGTGATGGTGCCAAGCCGTACTACGAACGTCTGCCGGATGATCGTTACCGCGAAACTGTCGAGCGGCCCGATGGCACACAGGTCGTGACCGTTCGCAACCGCTATGGCGATGTCATCCAGCGTTCGCGCATCGATAATCGTGGTCGTGAATATGTGTTGTTCTACGCGCCGGAACTCGTCGATGAGCCGGATCGTGAATATGTCTATCGCGACCCGGGTCTAGACCTGCCGCCGATGCGCCTGCGCATTCCGGTTCAGGATTACATCATCGACACGTCGAGCGACCCGGACCGCGATTATTATCGCTTCCTGGAACAGCCGCCGGTCGAGCCTGTAGAGCGTGTCTACACGATGGATGAAGTGCGTTATTCCGCCCGTATTCGTGACAAGGTCCGCCGCATCGACCTCGACACCATTACCTTCGCGACTGGTAGTGCCGAAATCCCTATGAGTCAGGCACAATCGCTGCGCAAAGTCGCAGACGCTATCAGCAAGGTGCTGAAGAACAACCCTGCTGAGACCTTCCTCATCGAAGGTCATACCGATGCCGTGGGCAACGACGAGAGCAACCTTGTTCTCTCTGACGAGCGCGCTGCATCCGTCGCCAATGTGATGACTGATGTTTACGGCATTCCTCCGGAAAACCTGACGACGCAGGGTTATGGTGAGCGCTTCCTGAAAGTTCAGACGCTCGCACCATCTCAGGAAAACCGCCGCGTAACCATCCGCCGTATCACCTCGCTGGTGAAGCCGGTCGCGCAGAACTGATTTGAGTTGACCTAATAAAAAACCCGGAAGTCGAAAGACTTCCGGGTTTTTGTTTATGATCCAGGGTCAGCAGTGCTGGTAAAAGCGCGGTGCTTTTGGCTCAGCCGAGTGCGACTGCGATCTCTGCGGCGAGGCGCGCGTTGTTGCGCACCAGTGCTATATTCGTCTCAAGGCTGCGACCTTCGGTAATCTCGAATATTTTGGACAGCAGATATGGTGTGACGGACTTGCCGCTGATTTCGTCTTCTTCCGCATGCGATAGCGCGCGCTGAATGTAGATTTCCATCTCTTCACTGGAAATCTCGTCTTCTTCCGGCACGGGGTTCGCAATCAGCATACCGCCTTCGATGCCCAGCTGTTCGCGGGTGGTCTGGAAGTTTGCGATAGCGGCAGGGCTGTTGAGCGAAAGTGGGCTTTTCAGGCCAGACGCGCGTGACCAGAAAGCGGGAAACTCGGTCGTGCCGAAGGTGACGACGGGAACGCCCTGCGTCTCCAGAACCTCAAGGGTCTTGGGGACATCGAGGATGGCTTTTGCACCCGCGCAGACAACGATCACGCCCGTTCTAGCAAGCTCGGTCAAATCGGCAGAGATATCAAAGCTTTCCTCTGCGCCGCGGTGCACGCCGCCAATACCGCCTGTTGCGAAAACCTTGATGCCGGCATGGTCTGCGGCGATCATCGTGGCGGCAACGGTTGTCGCGCCCGTACGACGCTCGGCGATCGCAAAAGCGATGTCGGCACGCGAGACCTTCATCGCATCCGTCGTCTGCGCCAGTGCTTCGAGTTCATGCTTTTCGAGCCCGATATGCAACGTGCCGTGGATGACGGCGATGGTTGCCGGAACTGCACCCTGATCACGGATGATCTGCTCCACGGATTCCGCCATCTGGATATTCCCAGGATAGGGCATGCCGTGCGTGATGATGGTGGATTCGAGTGCGACGATCGGCGCGCCGCGCTGTTTAGCTGCGGCTACTTCTTGCGAGTAAGCGATGGACAGGAGAGGAGACTGGGGTTTTGTCATTGTTTTATCCGGGTTTATCTAAGCGATCTCTTCACAACATTTCAGCTGCTGGCACAAGGGCCAGCATGGTTTCCATGGTCTGAGCGGTGAGCTCTGGCGATGTGGCGTAAGGCGATTGCACGGTGAGCGCCGCGACTGCGGCACCTCGCCGCAAGGATTCGCAAACCGATTGACCGTCTGCGATTGCGGCCAGATAGCCTGATGCCATCGCGTCACCCGCGCCCGTCACATCGCGCACATCTTCGATCAGCGGTGGGTGCAGAATGGCTGTCTCCCGTTCGGAAAACGCAACAACGCGCCGCGCACCGCTGGTAATGACGCCGCCGCGCAGTCCGAGCGCTCTCAAATGGTCCGGCCAATCACGCACATCTTCCACCTCGGCACCGGTCAATGCACGGGCTTCCGCCTCGTTCATGAACAGCATGTGGATCTCAGGCAGGGCAGCTTTCAGCCGGATGGCTTTGGCCGGGGAAATGGCGATGGCCGCCAATGTCTTCTCGCAGATGCGCGCGACGATGCCGATGGCGCTCAGCGTCTCCTCGGGCAGATTTGCGTCACAGACGATGATGTCGCACGCCATGATGGCTTCGCGGACTGCGCGCACCCGCAAGCGGCGCGGGCTGAACAGCTTGTAGAGGTCCATATCCGCTATCGCGATAACGAGATTTCCATCTCGCTCCAGAATCGCCGTATAGCTGGGTGTGCTGCGATCCAGAAACGTGAATGGTGTATCTTCCACGCCCGCCTCGCGCGCGGCAGCGGCGACCGTCTCGCCATTGGAATCGCCACCGCGTGGCGCGATGATCCTCACTTTAAAGCCCAGGCGAGAGAGGTTGCGTGCCGCATTGAACCCACCGCCGCCAGCCTCTTCCATCCAAGCGCCGGGATTGCTGGCACCGGCCACGGTGTCCGTTTCGATCATGCCTCGCCGATCAATGTGCGCGCCGCCCAGAACGAGTATTTTTTTCACTGCAGACTTCCTCTTCGGATCGGTGACAGTCGTTCCGATTCGTACATTTCGGGACTTGGAAATGGTATCGTATCAGCCATTTTTCTCACGAGTTGGAAAGAAAAACAAAAGTAGAACAAAGGACTTATCCATATTTGTTTTCAATATGATGATACCGGCTTGTGACATGAGAACAAATAAAGTACAAAACGGTCATAGAGAGCTTCATTGCCTGTGCGGCTTCAATAACCTAAAGGTGGTTTCCAGATGGCACAAAATTCTTTGCGTCTTGTAGAGGACAAAGCAGTGGATAAAAGCAAGGCACTGGAAGCGGCGCTTTCCCAGATCGAACGTTCGTTCGGCAAGGGATCGATCATGAAGCTCGGTTCCAATGAAAGTATCGTTGAGGTCGAGACCATTTCCACGGGGTCGCTCAGCCTCGATGTCGCACTTGGTATTGGCGGTCTGCCCAAGGGCCGTATCATTGAAATTTATGGACCTGAAAGCTCCGGTAAGACAACGCTCGCTTTGCAGACGATTGCGGAAGCGCAGAAAAAGGGCGGTATTTGCGCCTTCGTGGATGCCGAGCACGCGCTCGATCCGGTCTATGCCCGCAAGCTCGGCGTCGATCTCCACAATCTGCTGATTTCGCAGCCGGATACGGGTGAGCAGGCGCTTGAAATCACCGACACGCTGGTGCGCTCCGGTGCCGTTGATGTTCTCGTCATTGACTCCGTTGCGGCCCTGACGCCACGTGCGGAAATTGAAGGCGAAATGGGCGATAGCCTTCCGGGTCTTCAGGCTCGCTTGATGAGCCAGGCGCTGCGCAAGCTGACGGCATCGATTTCCAAGTCGAAGACCATGGTGATCTTCATCAACCAGATCCGTATGAAGATCGGCATCTCCTACGGTTCGCCGGAAGTAACGACGGGTGGTAACGCGCTGAAGTTCTATGCGTCGGTTCGTCTCGACATCCGCCGCATCGGTGCCGTCAAGGATCGTGAAGAAGTCGTGGGCAACCAGACACGCGTCAAGGTCGTCAAGAACAAGATGGCACCTCCCTTCAAGCAGGTCGAATTCGACATCATGTATGGCGAAGGCGTTTCCAAGACCGGCGAGTTGGTGGATCTGGGCGTGAAGGCCGGTCTGGTCGAAAAAGCGGGTGCATGGTTCTCCTACAAGAGCCAGCGTCTGGGGCAGGGGCGTGAAAACGCAAAA
Organism: Agrobacterium sp. DSM 25558; assembly: GCF_900100825.1. Lineage (NCBI taxonomy): Bacteria > Pseudomonadati > Pseudomonadota > Alphaproteobacteria > Hyphomicrobiales > Rhizobiaceae > Agrobacterium > Agrobacterium sp. DSM 25558. The sequence goes on from NZ_FMUD01000031.1 coordinate 29,920, forward strand.
ACCTTCCTCAAGGAAAACCCGGCCGTGGCGGAAGAGATCGAACTGGCACTGCGCCAGAACGCCGGATTGATTGCTGAAAAGTTCCTCCAGAATGGTGGACCTGAAGCGGACGCTGATGGTGTTGATCCCGACGCGTGATCTGTTGTTGCCGAGCGTAAAGTCAGGCAATATTTGAGCGTTTGAAGATCAAAGGTCGTGCGATTGTATCGCGCGGCCTTTATTTGTGTTGTAACCCCGCCCTCTTTGGCTGGACAGGCAGGGTGTCGGACGATAAAAGCCAGTGTTTTTTATGCTATGGCCGCGTGATCGCGTGGAAATGAAGGACTTCTTATGAGCGGTGTAAACGAGATCCGGTCGACCTTCCTCGACTACTTCAAGAAGAACGGTCACGAGATCGTGCCATCCAGCCCGCTCGTGCCACGCAACGACCCGACGCTGATGTTCACTAATGCTGGCATGGTTCAGTTTAAGAACGTTTTTACCGGGCTCGAAAGTCGTCCTTATTCCACGGCTGCGTCGTCGCAGAAATGCGTCCGCGCTGGCGGCAAGCATAACGACCTCGACAATGTCGGCTACACCGCCCGTCACCACACCTTCTTCGAAATGCTTGGTAACTTCTCCTTCGGTGACTACTTCAAGGAAGAGGCGATCACCCACGCCTGGAACCTGATCACCAAGGAGTTCGGTATCGACAAAAACCGTCTGCTGGTGACTGTTTATCATACCGACGACGAAGCCTTTAACCTGTGGAAGAAAATTGCCGGATTCTCCGATGATCGCATCATCCGCATTCCGACAAGTGACAATTTCTGGGCGATGGGCGATACCGGTCCTTGCGGCCCCTGTTCTGAAATCTTCTATGACCACGGCGACCATATCTGGGGCGGTCCTCCGGGCTCTGCTGATGAAGATGGTGACCGGTTCATCGAAATCTGGAACCTCGTCTTCATGCAGTATGAGCAGGTTTCGAAAGAGGAGCGCATCAACCTGCCGCGCCCATCCATCGATACCGGCATGGGACTGGAGCGTATTTCCGCGCTGCTTCAGGGCAAGCATGACAACTACGATACCGACCTTTTCCGCGCGCTAATTTCCGCCTCCGTCGAGGCCACTGGCGTTCCGGCGGAAGGTGAGAACCGCGCAAGCCACCGCATCATCGCCGATCACCTGCGCTCGACCGCCTTCCTCATCGCTGATGGCGTTTTGCCATCGAACGAAGGCCGCGGCTATGTTCTGCGCCGCATCATGCGCCGCGCCATGCGCCATGCTGAATTGTTGGGTTCGCGCGAACCGTTGATCTGGAAGCTGTTGCCAGCACTCATCCAGCAGATGGGCCGCGCCTATCCTGAACTGGTTCGTGCCGAAGCGCTGATTTCCGAAACGCTGAAGCTGGAAGAAACCCGTTTCCGCAAGACGCTGGCCCGTGGCCTGACCCTGCTTTCGGATGCGACGTCCACGCTCCATAAGGGCGATATGCTGGACGGCGAAACCGCTTTCAAGCTTCACGACACCTACGGCTTCCCGCTCGATCTGACGCAGGACGCGCTACGCGCCCGCGAAATCGGCGTGGATGTTTCAGGTTTCAATGACGCGATGGAGCGTCAGAAGGCTGAGGCCCGTTCGCATTGGACCGGATCCGGCGACAAGGCGACCGAGGCCGTCTGGTTCGAGCTCAAGGAAAAGCACGGCGCGACCGAGTTTCTGGGCTACGACACTGAGACCGCCGAAGGCGTGGTTCTGGCCATCGTCAAGGACGGTAAGTCTGTCGATAGCGCGGCTGACGGTGAAACCGTCCAGATCGTCGTCAACCAGACACCGTTCTACGGCGAATCCGGCGGCCAGATGGGCGATACCGGGATCATATCGTCCGACGAGGGTACCTTTACGGTCACCGATACGCACAAGAAGGGCGAGGGCCTGTTTGCGCATATCGGCTCTGTTTCGAAGGGTGGCATCAAGGTCGGCGACGAAGTGCAACTGACTGTCGATCACAACAGACGTTCGCGCTTGCGCGCCAATCACTCAGCCACGCACCTGTTGCATGAAGCGCTGCGCGAAGTTCTTGGCACCCACGTTGCCCAGAAGGGCTCGCTGGTGGCTCCTGAACGTCTGCGCTTTGACGTGTCTCACCCCAAGCCCATGTCGGCGGAGGAATTGAAGATCGTCGAGGACATGGCCAACGAGATCATTCTTCAGAATTCGCCGGTCGTCACCCGGCTGATGAGCGTCGATGACGCCATTGCCGAAGGTGCGATGGCGCTGTTTGGCGAGAAATATGGCGATGAAGTTCGCGTTGTATCGATGGGCACAGGCATTCACGGCGCAAAGGCCAACCGGCCTTACTCCGTCGAACTTTGCGGCGGCACGCATGTTGGGGCCACCGGCCAGATCGGTCTCGTGCGCGTTCTCGGCGATAGCGCCGTGAGCGCGGGCGTACGCCGTATCGAAGCCGTTACCGGTCCGGGCGCATTTGCTTACCTTGCCGAGCAGGACGAACGCGTCAAGGCGCTGGCATCGTCGTTGAAGGTTCAGCCCGCCGAGGTCCTGACCCGCGTTGAAAGCCTGATGGATGAACGCAAGAAGCTGGAACGCGAACTGGCAGACGCCCGCCGCAAGCTGGCCATGGGTGGCGGTTCAGCGGAAGGTTCTGCTGGCGACGTGAAAGACATTGGGGGTGTCAAGTTCCTTGCCAGATCGATGTCCGGTATCGATGCGAAAGACCTCAAGAGCCTTGCCGACGAAGCCAAGACCAGCCTGGGTTCCGGCGTCGTGCTGCTGATTGCCGTGTCCGACGATGGCAAGGCTAGCGCCGTTGCAGCCGTGACCGAAGACCTGACGGCGCGCTTCAGCGCAGTGGATCTCGTCCGCACCGCATCTGCTGCTCTCGGCGGCAAGGGCGGCGGTGGACGTCCCGACATGGCGCAGGCCGGTGGCCCTGACGGTGATAAGGCCGACGCGGCTATTGAAGCTGTGGCGGCGACGCTCGCTGGGTGAGTTGACGGGAGTGCTGGGGAAGCACCTCATGTCATGCAAAGTGCCGCAATGACGATGGAGGTGAGCCAGCATCACACCTGCCTCCGTCATTCCGGCCTTGAACCGGAATCCAGTCAGACCAAGTCCTTGGTCTGAAAGAACTCTTTTGGCCGCGCAGACGCGCGTCTACTGGACCCCGGATCAAGTCCGGGGTGACGACGGAAAGAAGTTCAGCTCGCCCCAATCGTCCTTCTTTTCCCGATTCATCCAGCGGCCTGTTGCGCCTTCACCGCGTCGTCATCCAATTGCGTTGCTCGCGCATAGGCCGGGCGATCTTGGACATCGGCGAGATAGTCCACAAAGCGCTGGCGCTTTTCGATTGAGCCGAAACGTAGACCAAAGCTGATTTGTGAGCCGATATAGACGTCAGCCGCCGTGAACTGATCTCCCGCTACATAGCGGTTGGCGTTGAGTGCGCGTTCCAGCGTATCCATGACATCGCCATACGCGCCACAGCCCGCCATGCGCTGCTTGTCGGGACCGATCTCAAAACCCATCGCTTTGGTAGTAACAGCCATTTCCAGCGGGCCAGCGGCATAGAAAAACCAGCGATAATAGGTTCCGCGATCCGTGATCGGCGGGGCGAGATTGGCCTGCGGGAATGCGTCTGCAAGGTAGGCGCAGATGGCTGCGCATTCCGTCACCACGGTGTCGTGGTGTTTGATGGCCGGTACTTTGCCCATCGGGTTGATAGCCTTGTAGGCTTCCGATTTCATGCCGTCGCCATCGTAGCCAAGATACTGCGTTTCGTAGGTCGCACCCACTTCTTCCAACATCCAGCGAACGATGCGGCCGCGCGACATAGGGTTGGTGTAGAATGTCAGTTCGCTCATGATGTCTCTCCCTCTATTTTCTGATTTCGAAATTGCATTGCGTCTGCGACGTAATCAAGACAGAGGCCATCCAGCCAAAAGAAAACCCGGCACGAAGGCCGGGTTTTCATGGTCAGTTGTAAAAGTCGCCAATCAGGCAGCCATTGCCTTCTTCAGGTTTTCATCGATCTTGTCGAGGAACGCCGTTGTGGAAAGCCAAGGCTGGTCCGGACCGATGAGCAGCGCCAGATCCTTGGTCATGTAACCGGCTTCGACCGTGTCGACGCAGACGGTTTCAAGCGTGGCTGCGAACTTCGCCAGTTCCGCATTGTCGTCCAGCTTGGCGCGGTGGGCAAGGCCACGGCTCCAGGCGAAGATCGATGCGATGGAGTTGGTCGAGGTTTCCTGCCCCTTCTGGTGCTGGCGGTAGTGACGCGTCACTGTGCCGTGCGCAGCTTCGGCTTCAACTGTGCGGCCATCTGGCGACAGAAGAACAGATGTCATCAGGCCGAGCGAGCCGAAGCCCTGCGCAACCGTATCGGACTGCACGTCGCCGTCGTAGTTCTTGCACGCCCAGACGTAACCACCAGACCATTTTAGAGCGGAGGCAACCATGTCGTCGATCAGGCGGTGCTCATAGGTGATGCCGACTTCGTCGAACTTCGCCTTGAATTCAGCCTGATAGATTTCTTCGAAGATGTCCTTGAAGCGACCGTCATAGGCCTTGAGGATCGTGTTCTTGGTGGACAGGTACACCGGCCACTTGCGCATCAGGCCGTAGTTCATGGATGCGCGGGCGAATTCGCGGATCGACTCATCCAGGTTGTACATGGCCATGGCAACGCCAGCGCCGGGCGCGTCGAACACGTCCTTTTCGATGACCTGACCGTCTTCACCAACGAACTTGATGGTCAGCTTGCCCTTGCCGGGGAACTTGAAGTCGGTTGCCTTGTACTGGTCACCGAAAGCGTGACGACCGACAACGATTGGCTTTGTCCAGCCTGGAACGAGGCGCGGCACGTTCTTGCAGATGATTGGTTCGCGGAAAATAACGCCGCCGAGAATGTTGCGGATCGTGCCGTTCGGGCTCTTCCACATCTGCTTGAGGTTGAATTCCTTGACGCGATCTTCGTCTGGGGTGATCGTCGCGCACTTGATGCCGACGCCATGCTTCTTGATGGCGTGAGCCGCATCGACCGTTACCTGGTCGTTGGTAGCATCGCGGTTTTCAACGGAAAGATCGTAATATTCGATATCGAGATCGAGGTATGGCAGGATCAGCTTGTCCTTGATGAGCTGCCAGATGATACGGGTCATTTCGTCGCCGTCGAGATCGACGACCGGATTGGCTACCTTGATCTTTGTCATGAATTCCTCACCTTCGAGAACGATTGCGCCGGGAGGGCGCGATATGCAGAAAATATCCCGTGGCGCTATAGCATCGTGAGCGCACAACGCAAAGCCATGCACATGCTTTTTTGGTCTTTCTAAAACAACTGGAAGCGCATTGCCAAAACCCAACGGCGAACTAAAGTCTGGCGAATCGCTTCAATCGGTCAGCTCTGCTTCGGGACATCATCATGCGGAAAATTCTGCTCGCCACCGCCGCTACTCTTCTTTTTTCCTGCAACGCCTTTGCGGCAGACCCGACAGAACCGGTCAAGAAGGTGATGGATATCACCGTCAAGAACTGGTCGGGCGAGGCGGATGACTGGAAGTACATTTTCGATGAGGATTTGCTGACCACGTTATTCAGCAAGCAGTTCGTGACGCAGTACCGTGAAGCTTCGAAGAAGCCGGCCTCCGACGTTGAAAACAGCGATAAGGGCGATCCGTTCGGTTATGATGTGGTCACCAATTCGCAAGATGGCTGCCCATTGCAGGACGTCACCATAGTACCTACACCGCCTAAAGACGGCGTGACAGACGTCACCGTGAAGTTCAAACTTTGGGCCTGCATGGATGAGGCCGAAATGAAGGCGACCGTCGATCAGGTGAATTTCGACGTCGTCGAGGAAGATGGCAAGCCTGTCATCAACGACATCCACCGTGTGGGTGACGAGGGCAGGGATTCGCTGCTTCAGGAAATGGCAAACATCATCAAGGGCGAATAATGCGGTCATCCGCTGCGCGTGCCTTTGATTTGTCCTGAAATCTATGCCAGTGAAGCCTAAAAATCGGAAGGCGAATATGGCAGGCACGAATAGCGAGCTTCAGCTTTTGGCAGAAGGCCCGGCGATCATTCTGGTCGAACCTCAACTGGGTGAAAACATCGGCATGGTGGCGCGTGCCATGGCCAATTTCGGTCTGGCCGAGCTGCGGCTGGTCAATCCGCGGGATGGCTGGCCAAGCGAGAAGGCACGCTCTGCGGCATCCAAGGCCGATCATGTCATCGATCGCACGCGGGTTTTCGACACGATCGAAGAAGCGACCGCCGATCTGCAATTCACCTATGCGACGACTGCGCGGGAGCGTTACGGTTTCAAGCCGGTGCGCGCGCCTGTGGTTGCTGCAGAAACCCTGCGTGCAAAATTCAAGTCCGGGGAAAAGACCGGCATTCTCTTCGGTCGTGAGCGTTGGGGCCTGACCAACGAAGAGGTCGCGCTGGCCGATGAGATCGTGACCTTTCCGGTCAATCCAGCCTTTGCCTCTTTGAACATTGCGCAAGCCGTGCTGCTGATGTCCTATGAGTGGATGAAGTCCAGCATGGAGGATTTGAGCGAAACCTTGTTTGAGCCTCTGGAGCAGCAACAGGCCACTAAAGAGCAGCTTTATGGGCTGTTCGACCAGTTGGAAGAGGCGTTGGACGCGCGGGGTTACTTCCGCCCAGAAGGCAAGAAGCAGCGCATGATCGAGAACCTGCGAGCCGTTCTGTCGCGCCGAGCGCTGACGTCGCAGGAAATCAGTGTATTGCGCGGCGTGTTCGGCACGTTCGACAAATACGGTCGGCAAACGCCGCGTGGCAGCAATGGTCCTTATGCCGAGGGGAGCACGAAGGAAGATGACGGCGATAACGCGTGATTCCGTAGACACACTCAAACCGGTGCTCCTTCTCGATAGCGGCATCGGTGGTTTGACCGTTCTGCGTGAGGCGAGGGTGCTGATGCCCGAGCGGAGCTTTATCTACGTCGCCGATGATGCTGGCTTTCCCTATGGCGGATGGGAAGAAAGCGCTCTGACGGAGCGGCTTCTTGCGCTGTTTAAGCAGTTGATCGAGACATACGACCCTGAAATCTGCATTGTTGCCTGCAACACGGCCTTTACGCTGGCAGGTGCCGCGCTCCGGGCAGAGTTTCCCAATATGACGTTTGTGGGCACCGTTCCAGCCATCAAACCGGCAGCAGAGCGCACCCGTTCCGGTCTCGTCTCGGTTCTGGCCACACCCGGCACTGTCAAGCGTGCCTATACGCGCGATCTCATCCAGTCCTTCGCCTCGCAATGCCATGTGCGCCTTGTGGGGTCTGAGAACCTTGCGCGCATGGCGGAAGCGTGGATCAGAGGCGAGCCAGTTTCCGATGATGCCGTTCTGGCGGAAATTTCGCCCTGCTTTATCGAGGAGGCGGGTCGGCGCACGGATATCGTCGTGCTGGCCTGTACGCATTATCCCTTCATGGCCAATGTCTTCCGCCGCCTTGCGCCATGGCCGGTGGATTGGCTGGACCCCGCAGAAGCGATTGCTCGGCAGGCGCGGCGAAAGGTTGAGCTGGTAGAGGGTGCAGAGCATCCGGAAGGTTTTGACGTGGCAATTTTCACATCCGGCCAGCCGGATTTCAACACGCGACGCCTGATGCAAGGCTTCGGCTTGAAAATCGTCGCGCCAACACGGTGAATGTTGCATTTTTACATCATTCTTGAATATCGGTTGCAATTCGAGATTGAACCTCTTGTCTTGCGAAAAAAGCTGTGGCACAAAACTCGGGCTCGCAACTCAAACATCAGGAGGCGTTTAATGACTATATTTATGCATACACGCCTTTCTGGCGCAGCACGTAAGATGGTGCCGGTCCTTACCGGAATTATTGTACCATCCTACCGATAAAGGTCCGCTAATCCGGCCTTTCTCTGCCTATAGGCATTTCACACACTAAACTCGTCGCAAATCGCCTCTGTCGTCGCATATCTGCGCGTCCGTCGCTTTTGCGCGTCTTTTCCATCACGAAAGGACCTGGTCGCTTGATCGCGCCAGGACGGATTTCCTATGTCTAATGAACAATCTTTGCGTGTAAATGATGTTTCGAAAGCAGTCGATGATCTGTTCCGGCATTTCGGTGTCTGGACAACATTCAAGGCCATGCTGGTCGTTGCCTGGAAACATCGGCAAACACGGCTGCATGTCTCGCACCTGTCGGATCATATGTTGCGTGACATCGGCCTTCCTGTCAGCAAATATCGGTCTGAAAAGCCGTTGATACCCCCCTGGGTCCCACGCTTTTGAGGGGATCGCCTCCTCGGCAGTCATTCTGCCGGGGAGGCTTTCAAGTGATGAAGCCGAAGTTTTGAGATGACCCATGCGGATTTCCATACACAAATTGTCGGCCTCAGACGCTAAGGATTATCGCGACCTTCGCCTGGAAGGCTTGGCTGCTCATCCGGAAGCCTTCGGAGCCTCGTTTGAGGATGAGGCCGTGTTGTCGGTCGATGATTTCGCTCAACGCCTCGAGCAGGGCAACGTTTTTGGCGCTCGCCGCACCGATACGAATGCTTTGGTGGGTGCTGTTGGCCTTCGCATCTCGACGGCCCCGAAGACCAGACATAAAGGCGCGATTTGGGGCATGTATGTGCGACCCGAGACGCGTGGCTCGGGCATCGGGGCAGCCCTTATCAAACACGCATTGGACTATCCCAAGCCGCTCGTTGAAGAGGTGACCATCATCGTCGGAGCATCGAATATTGCCGCCCACAAACTGTATATCAAGATAGGGTTTGAGCAGTATGGATTTGAACGGCGGGCGTTGAAAATCGGGCAAAGCTATTACGACGAGGTTCTGATGGCGGTGGTTCTCCATCCGCCCACCGGGCAGTGACGGCCTAAGGGTGACCGCTTCGATTGACATGCTTTCGACTTGGTGGCTTGCTCCGCATTATCATCACAAGGGGATATCATCATGCCGATTGAAAACTGGCTGGCCTTCGTGGCCGCTTCCGCCGTTATGCTCGCCATTCCCGGGCCGACGATCCTTCTGGTCATCTCCTATGCGCTTGGCCATGGCCGCAAGGCGAGTTCGGCGACGGTTGCCGGGGTGGCGTTGGGCGATTTTACCGCGATGACGGCGTCCATGCTAGGGCTGGGCGCGCTGCTGGCAACATCGGCCGCTCTGTTCACCGTGCTCAAATGGGTTGGTGCCGCCTATCTGATTTATCTCGGTATCAAGCTGTGGCGTGCGCCGGCGGGCGGCGAGGGAGCTCCAGAAAATGCTACGGCCAAGGAACGTCCGCTTAAAATCTTTCTTCACACCTATATCGTTACGGCTTTGAACCCGAAGAGCATCATCTTCTTCGTGGCGTTTCTGCCGCAGTTTTTGACGCCATCGCTGCCATTCTGGCCGCAGGTGATGATCTTCGAAGTGACGTTCCTTGTACTTGCCACCTGCAACGCGGCTCTTTATGGGTTGCTGGCAAGTGCGGCCCGCAATTCCATTCGCAAGCCAAAAGTCCAGCGCATAGTCAACCGTACGGGCGGCAGCCTGTTGATCGGGGCTGGCCTGCTGACCATGGGTTGGAAGCGCGCCGCCGGATAAAAACGCCGCAATCTCATGCGGCACCCGATTGGATAAAAACAAAATGGCAGTGCCGCATATCTTTCTCGCCCTCATCACCGTGTTTTTGTGGGGCTTCAACTTCGTCGTGATCAAGGTGGGCGTCATGGATATGCCGCCGTTGTTCCTGACGGCATTGCGGTACTTGTTTGCCGCTGTTCCACTGATCTTCTTCCTGCCGCGTCCCAAGGTCCCGTGGAAACATATGGTCGTCTACGGCATGGTCATGGGCTGCGTGCAGTTCGGGCTTTTGTATACTGCCATCAAGTGGGGGCTGCCCGCCGGGTTGGCGTCGCTGGTCATGCAATCGCAAGCGTTTTTCACCATGGCATTGGCGGTAACGCTGCTGGGTGAAATCCCGCTGAAATCGCATATTGCAGGTGCCGCAGTTGCCTTCGGCGGCTTGGCCGTCATTGGTCTTGAGCGCCTGAACATTACCGCCATGGTGCCGCTTCTGATGAGCGTGGGCGCAGCATTCAGCTGGGCTATCGGCAATATCGTCAATCGCAAGGCAGGCCGCGTCAATGCCGTGTCCTTCATCGCCTGGACCAGCCTTGTGCCGGTGCTGCCGCTTATCATCCTGTCGTTGGTGCTCGAAGGCCCTCAAGCCATCGCAGACGGGCTTGCTCTTGCGTCGCCGATGACAGCTATGGTGGTAATCTACATGGCTTATGGCGCAACCATCATTGGCGCCAGTATCTGGAGCTATTTGCTATCCCGCTATCCGGCGGGAACGGTCGCACCCTTTTCGTTGCTGGTGCCGATCGTCGGGTTTGTGGGTGCGTACTTCGCTTTCAATGAGGAAATAACGCTGTTTGAAGTCATTGGCAGCAGCCTTGTCGTTGCAGGTCTGGCGCTCAACGTTTTTGGCAGGCGTATTTCTTTTGCAGGTTTGCGGTCCGCGCGTTCGTAATGTTCAATTCCCTGTGCATTGTCTTTATCAGGCAGGGAAATGACCGAAAATTTTGCTAAAGGACGTGTTCGCCGTCTTCTCGGAGAATCGGCCATATCCATTCACAGTGCAGGGAAGCTTTGACATTGCAGGTCGGTATCGACATGGGAACTCTATCGGGCGGGCAGGCGGCCAAGCTCGATATAGAGGAATTGCTTGCCACGCGTCTGCTGGTTCAGGGCAATTCCGGTTCTGGTAAATCACATCTGCTGCGTCGCTTGCTGGAACAATCCGCCCCATGGGTGCAGCAGGTCATCATCGACCCCGAAGGCGATTTCGTTACGCTGGCCGATAAGTTTGGGCATGTCGTGGTGGATGGCGAGCGCACGGAAGGTGAACTCGCGGGCATCGCCAACCGTATTCGCCAGCACCGCGTTTCCTGCGTTCTGACGCTTGAGGGGTTGGATGTAGAGCAGCAGATGCGCGCCGCCGCCGCTTTCCTCAACGGCCTGTTCGATGCTGACAGAGAGTTCTGGTATCCGGTTCTCGTCGTCGTGGACGAAGCGCAGATGTTTGCTCCATCAGTGGCAGGCGAGGTGACGGAAGACGCGCGCAAGATGTCGCTGGGTGCCATGACCAACCTCATGTGCCGTGGCCGAAAGCGCGGTCTGGCAGGCGTTATCGCCACGCAGCGTCTGGCAAAGCTTGCCAAGAACGTCGCCGCCGAAGCCTCCAACTTTCTGATGGGCCGCACCTTCCTCGACATCGATATGGCGCGCGCCGCTGACCTGCTCGGCATGGACCGCCGTCAGGCCGAGATGTTCCGCGATCTTCAGCGCGGCAACTTCGTGGCACTCGGACCGGCGCTGTCGCGTCGTCCGCTGCCCATCATCATTGGTGCAGTGGAAACATCGGCGCGTTCGTCTTCGCCAAAGCTGATGCCGCTGCCCGATTCGCCGCAGGACGTGGAAGACCTGATTTTCACGCCCGACCCGGAAGAATTTACGCGCGGCCCCGTGCGCCGCACGCCGCCTGCACCGCGCCCGACGACGGATATTCTGGCGGAGCTTTCGCGCTCCACGCCGGCCATCGGTGGGCCGGAGCCGCAACAACAGCCGCAGCGCAGCAGCCAGCCGGATATGTCACCGGAAGAGCGGACCGAGAAGATTTCGGCCGTACTTTCAGAAATCATGGACGATCCCCAATCGGCCTATCGCACCGATGCTGTTCTCTATCAGGAGTTTCTGGTGCGCGCCCGCATGCGCCGCATTCCCGGTACGCCGATGGCGCTTTCTGAATTCCGCCGTCAGGTGGCGATTACACGTTCGGGCGTTGATGTGGAAATGGCGGCGAGCGAGGACTGGCAGAAGGCGCTGGAGCTTTCAAAGAACGTCTCCGACGATCTGCAGGGTGTTTTCCTGCTTCTGGTCAAGGCTGCACTAGCGCAAGAGCCTTGCCCGTCCGATGCGCGTATCGCCCGCGCCTATGGCACGCATTCCGCACGCCGCGCTCGCATGCTGCTTGGCTATTTCGAGGAAAAAGAACTCGTCGTCGTCCACGCCGATTTCTCCGGCAAGCGCATCGTAGCGTTTCCTGATCTCGACGCCAAAACCGCACCCGGCGATGCAGATGCGGCTGATGATGTTGTTAAGCTGGCGGCTGAATAGTCTTTGTTATCAGGTGCTGCACCGGAGGCGGACAACAGATGACAACGAGCGAACAAAAATTTAATGCTATTTTTGATTGCATTAAATTATTTCACTACCTTAAATTGACTCAACTCACTCGGAGTGGAACAACTGTAGGCGGCAAGAGAGACGTTCTTGCTGTTCAACAGTGGAAACCATTTGAGGAGAATGAGCTATGTCTGCTGCTCGTAGCACGATTTGGACGATAACGAACGCCACCGACTCCGATTGGTCGTTGTCTTCTTCAACTCTCAATCACGGAGTTTGGGCATCCAACCCGCCACAGACGATCAAGGCAGGAGCAACTGCTTCTTTTACAGCGGAATCCAACGGTGTCGCGACAGGCGACGAAGGCACCGTCGTTTATTCGTTCAGTGGTGGTTCGGCCAGCTTCTATTTCGATAATCCGTTTTTTGGTTCCGATGATTATACTGTTGCGGTTCCGCCAGGCTATGATCAGAACAGCAACCAACAGACCGGGAACACTCAGGTTCTGACGACACGCGTCTTCAAGACAAGCTAACACAGAACGGGCGCGGCTTTTGCCGCGCCCGTCAACGTCCAGAGGCTTTGTATTACTCGACGGCCTTCGTTTCCTTGCGCGTCGCCAGCAGAGAGCCGACAACACCTGTCACAAGAATTGCGACGGTCACACCCAGCGATACGGCAGGCGGTATTTTCGCGATGCCCAGCATATCCGCCAGAAAGATTTTCGAGCCGACGAAAACCAGAACCGCAGCCAGCGCATATTTCAGATACGCAAAGCGGTGGATCAGCGCAGCCAGCGCGAAGTAGAGCGCACGTAGGCCAAGGATCGCGAAGATGTTCGACGTGTAGACGATGAACGGGTCCGTGGTGATCGCGAAGATCGCCGGAATCGAATCGACCGCGAAGATAAGGTCGGCAATTTCCACCATGATCAGCGCAAGGAAGAGCGGCGTGACGAAGGTCTTCAGCTTGCCGGTCTTTTCATCGACTTCCTTCACGATGAATTTTTCGCCGTGCAGGGCATTCGTCACTGGCAGATGACGACGCAGGAACTTCAATATCTTGTTGTTGCCGATGTCGTTTTCATCATGGTCCGAGGAAAACAGCATTTTGAGGCCGGTAAAGACCAGAAACGCTGCAAAAATATAAAGGACCCAATGGAAGTTTTCGACGATCGCCGCACCTGCTGCAATCATGATGCCGCGCAGAACGATCACACCCAGAATACCCCAGAGCAGCACGCGGTGCTGATACTGGCGGGGAATGGCGAAGTAGGAGAAGATCATGGCGATGATGAAGATATTGTCCATCGCCAGACTTTTTTCGACCACGAAGCCGGTGACGTATTCCATCGCCGATTGCTGACCGGACTGGTACCAGATCCAGCCACCGAAGGCCAAGCCGATACCGATATAGAATGTGGACATCAGCATGCTTTCGCGAATGCCGATTTCCTTGGAGTTCTTATGCAGAACACCCAAGTCGAGGGCCAGAAGACCCAACACGAGGGAAATGAAGACGGCCCACATCCATGTGGGCGTGCCGAGAAAATCCGAGAAGAGGAATTCCATGAGTCAACCTTTAGCCGGACGAGGTTGGCTTTACGGATGGGGAACGTATGACAGAAATAAACGTGGCCCCAACCTTTAAAAACTCGACATCGCGTATTGTCCGGTAATACGCCAGAGGGGCCCGAGTTCTGATCACGGACGGGAAATAATGTGGCGCAACTGCATTTCAAGGGTGATAGCAATAAAAAATGAGATAGGCGTGTTTGACAAATTTGTGAGATGTGTCTAGAAGCCGCTAAACACCGGGCAGCAATGCTCGGTGTATTTAGTTGGTTGTCCTGTGGTTCTTGAACGACGTTCGGCAATCGACATCACCGACATGTCCCGTGGCTTCTCCGTACGCAAATGTGAGAAACCTGTCAGAGGTCCTAAAACGGGATCTCAGAGGAGGGCGTGTTTCCTTGATCCGGCTTGGCAACAAACCGGTGTAACGTTCTGAAAGGAAATACGATGAGCAAGCGCGAATCGTCTAAGTATAAAATTGACCGCCGCATGGGCGAAAATATCTGGGGTCGTCCTAAGTCCCCAGTAAACCGTCGCGAATACGGCCCAGGCCAGCACGGTCAGCGCCGCAAGGGCAAGATGAGCGACTTCGGCACGCAGCTGCGCGCCAAGCAGAAGCTCAAGGGCTACTACGGTGAAGTCCGTGAAAAGCAGTTCCGCGCAACCTACGACGAAGCAAACCGTCGCAAGGGTGACACATCCGAGAACCTGATCGGTCTGCTCGAGTCCCGTCTGGACGCGATCGTATACCGCGCAAAGTTCGTTCCGACCGTTTTCGCTGCTCGCCAGTTCGTCAACCATGGCCACGTCACGGTTAACGGCGTTCGCGTCAACATCGGTTCTTACCGTTGCAAGCCAGGCGATGTTGTTGAGGTTCGTCAGAAGTCCAAGCAGCTCGTAACCGTTCTCGAAGCCGTTGCTCTCGCAGAGCGTGACGTTCCTGACTACGTCGAAGTTGACCACAACAAGATGGTCGCGACATTCGTTCGCGTTCCTGCTCTTGCTGACGTGCCATACGCCGTCGTCATGGAACCACACCTCGTGGTCGAATTCTACTCGCGTTAATCTGCCCGTAGCATCCATTGAAAAAGCCGCCTTTCGGGGCGGCTTTTTTGTTTGTGGATTTCGCGTTTTACTCAACGTCATCCTAGGGCTTGTCCCTAGGATCTAACCACGTTGAATGTTGGGGTTCGTTAGATCCTAGGGACAAGCCCTAGGATGACGAAATAGAGGTTGCGCTCTGTCAACCCGCCGCCACGCCCTTCGCTATCAACCGCTCGATCAGCGCGGCATTCAGCTCGTCATAGCTGTCGATCACCACATCAGGTCCAAGCTCAGCCATGGGCACATCCGTATAGCCGAACGTGACGCCAACGGATGGAATGTTGGCGTTCTTGGCGGAGGCGATGTCGTTCAGGCTATCGCCGACCATCACGCTCTTGGCGATGTCGCCGCCTGCCTTTTCGATTGTGCCGGTGATGTGGCGGGCATCGGGCTTGCGCCACTCGAACGTATCGCCACAGGTAACCGCCGCAAAATGGTGGCTGAGGCCGAGTTTCTTCAGCAGTGGAATTGCAAGAACCGTCGTTTTATTGGTGCAGACAGCCAGTGTGAAACCGGCTGCTGTCAATCTGTCGAGCGCCGATACGATGCCGGGGTAGGGCACACTCTGCCCAGGCATCTGTTCGAGGTAATGGGCGAGAAAGCGCTCGTAGAGCGGCTCCAGATCGGCGTCGGAAAGCTCCTTGTTGCGCAAGGCGAAAGCTCGCTTGATCATGACGCGCGCGCCATGGCCGACAAGATGCTTGAGGTCTGCATAGGTCGTCGGTGCAAGACCGGCTGCGGCGATGGCGTAATTCAGACTGTCGATGAGATCGGGGGCGGTGTCGACCAGTGTGCCGTCGAGATCGAATATGACGAGGGGAGATGTCAAGGAATGCCTCATGATGAACTGACTATGTCCGCCAAGGCTAAGCAAAGGCGCGGGCTTTTGCAACGAAACCTTTGGACGGTTGCTTGTCGCTATTCGAAAGGGCTTCCGTTTGCTATTCGACCCGTGTAAACAGCACGCCAGCATGGGGTCCGAAAGCCGGATCGACGCGCTTATCGAGTTAGCACACCGGAGTTTGCAGCCGAATGGATGCCCGCCAAATGAAGATCAAGGCCGCAGAAGCGGCGTTGTCCTATGTCGAAGACGGAATGCGTCTCGGCATTGGTACGGGTTCCACGGCCGAGGAATTCGTCAGGCTTCTCGCGGAAAAAGTATCCGCTGGCCTCAGAGTTCAAGGCGTTCCGACGTCAGAGCGCACCGCACGCCTGTGCGTTGAGCTGGGCGTTCCACTGAAGTCGCTGGACGAGTTGCCGGAACTGGATTTGACCATTGATGGTGCGGACGAGGTCGACCATGGCCTGCGTCTCATCAAAGGCGGCGGCGGTGCTTTGTTGCGCGAAAAGATCGTCGCGGCCGCATCGTCTCGCGTCATTGTGATCGCGGATCAGACCAAGGTCGTGGAAACACTTGGTGCGTTCCCTCTGCCCATCGAGATAAACATTTTCGGCCAGGTCGCAACCTGTATCGCAATCGAAAAACTGGCCGCAAAGCTGGGTCTTGTGGGCGATTTGAAGCTGCGTTCTCTGGAAGACGGTCCCTTCAAAACGGACGGTGGACACCTCATTTTCGACGCATCTTTTGGCCGTATTCCTGATGCAGAAGCACTGGCACGCGAGCTGAACACCATACCCGGTGTTGTCGAGCACGGACTTTTCATTAATCTGGCATCGCTTGCCATTATCGCCGGGCCTGATGGCGCCCGCGTAATGCAGGCGAAAATATAACAGGAGCGAGAGATTTCATGATCAAACTTGCGGGACTAGGCAAAGCTGCCGCTGCTTCGATCCTCATTTCCGGTATCGTATTCGGCACTGCCGTTCGCGCACAGGAAATCACGGAAGAGCATATCGCTGCTGCAAAGCAGGCTATTGGTACGCTTGGTGTGACCGACCGTTTCGATGACATTCTGCCGGGTCTGGCAGAACGTTTGAAGGCCGAACTTATTCAGGCTTCGCCGAACGTTCAGGACGCGATCACCGCGACCGTCGATACAAAGGCGCTGGAACTTGCTCCGCGCCGCGCCGATCTGGAGCGTGAAGCTGCCCTGACCTATGCGCGGGCTTTCTCGCTGGACGAGCTGAAGGCGATCTCCGCTTTCTACGGCAGCGAAGCAGGCAAGAAGTTGCTGAAGGATGGCCCGATTGCGACCCGCGAACTGATGAAGGCTGCCGATATCTGGGCCGCTGGCATCAACCGCGATCTCAACACATCCAGCATGACCGAGCTTCAGAAGGTTGCCGGCGCTGATCTCCAGCCGCTTCCAGCCAACAATTCCAACGTCGGTGGTGCACCGGGTGCATCCGCAGCGCCTGCACCGGCACCTGCAAAGCCCAAGCCCTGATCTTTTGATCTAGCTTCAGAATTATTCAAAGCCCGGATTAAACTCCGGGCTTTTCATTTATGCGGCGCAGCACCTATATGAGTGCGACACCATCAGAGGCTGATCCATGACAACTTATGACTATGACCTTTTCGTTATCGGAGGCGGCTCCGGCGGCGTTCGTAGCGCCCGTGTGGCAGCTTCGCTCGGCAAACGCGTCGGTATTGCAGAAGAATACCGCTATGGCGGAACCTGCGTCATAAGAGGCTGCGTGCCTAAGAAGCTGTTTGTTTACGCTTCACAATATCCCGAACATTTCGAAGACGCTGCGGGCTATGGCTGGACGGTCGGCAAAAGCACATTCGACTGGAAGAAGCTGATTGCCGCCAAGGACAAGGAAATCGAGCGTCTGGAAGGCCTCTATCGCAAGGGTCTTGAAAACGCCAAGGCCGACATCTTCGATAGCCGCGCCGAACTGGTGGATGCTCACACCGTCAAGCTTACGAAAACCGGGCAGACTGTTACGGCAGAGCGTATCGTGATTGCCGTTGGCGGCACACCAAATCCGCATGTCTCCTTGCCCGGCTACGAGTTGACGATTTCGTCCAACGAGGCTTTCCATCTGGATGAGCTGCCGAAATCGATACTGATTGCGGGCGGCGGTTACATTGCGGTGGAGTTTGCCAATATTTTCCACGGTCTGGGTGTCGAAACCACACTGATCTATCGCGGCAAGGAAATCCTGTCGCGCTTCGACAGAGACATGCGTGAAGGCCTGCATGAGGCAATGGCTGCCAAGGGTATCCGCATTCTTCTCGAAGACGTTATTCAGGAGGTCAGCAAGGACGGAGCCGACGGTTTCGTTGCGCGCACCAAGCAGGGCCATTCCCTCAATGTCGGCTTGGTGATGCTGGCACTGGGGCGCGATCCGAACACGCAAGGTCTTGGCCTTGAAAATGCTGGCGTTGCCGTCAATGAGAAGGGTGCTATCATCGTCGACGATTACTCGCGCACCAACGTGCCAAGCATCTTCGCGCTGGGCGATGTCACCGACAGGGTGCAATTAACGCCAGTCGCCATCCACGAAGCGATGTGCTTCATCGAAACCGAGTTCAAGAACAACCCAACGAAGCCGGATCACCATCTGATTGCGACGGCGGTGTTCTCTCAGCCGGAAATCGGCACGGTCGGTATTTCCGAGGAAGAGGCAGCTGCTAAATTCGAGGAGATAGAGGTCTACCGCGCGCAGTTCCGCCCCATGAAGGCTACGCTTTCCGGCCGTACGGAAAAGACGACCATGAAGCTCATCGTCAATGCCGCAGACCGCAAGGTCGTCGGTGCGCATATTCTGGGGCATGATGCTGGCGAGATGGCGCAGCTTCTGGGCATCACGCTAAAAGCTGGCTGCACCAAGGACGACTTCGATGCCACCATGGCGGTGCATCCAACGGCATCAGAAGAGGTGGTGACGATGTATACGCCGAGTTACCGGATCAAGAACGGTGAAAGGGTATAACCGAGCTATCGCTTCGGTCTTCCCGGACGTCTGACGTGCCACCAAAAAGAGCCTCGTTGCGCTTCAACAGCGCAGCGAGGCGGTCTATCAGAAGCCTCATTTCCGGAGCGTGACGGTCATCGTCGTTGACGGTGAGCCATAGCGGGAGAGACAATTCTTCGATTGTCTCTCCATCGCGGACTAGACCTGGCATCGCGTCTCCCAGAAATGACGGCAAGATGCCGATTCCAGCGCCGCTGGCAATCAGCTTCGGCAGCAATTCCGGCGCATTGGTCCAGGTGTGGATCACGGCCTCGTGATTGCGGAACACCCATTTTTCCGCATCTGACACGGCCACTTCGGTCCCGATTGATATCCACGGCATGTCATTGCGGACGGGAAGGTGGGCAGCGCGGTACGCATGATACGTCATCGTCACCGATTTGCGGACGGCGAAATTTCCGTTTTTGGGTGCCGTGTCGAAAATCGCCACCATACCGCGGCGAAACGTCAGGTCCTCATCGTCACCGATGCGTTTGCAACACAAACGAAACGCGTCTTGTGGGCCACGCAAGGCGGCGGCGTTATCCGCCACGAAACCCATCAGCCAGATATTGCTCGCCACGGAGACGATGGGCAGTGAAAAAGCGTCGCCATGCCATTGGCTGATATCCAATGCCATCTTCTGCATGGATACCACACGCTCGAACAAGGTGACACCATCTGGCGCGAGCCGGTAGCCTTGTGGACTCCGTGTAAAAAGCGTCCGGCCCATCGACCGCTCGAGAAGCAACATCCTGCGCCCGATTGTCGGCGCGCTGATGCCGGTCGAGCTCGCGGCACCGGCCAGGCCACCCTGCGAGGCCACGATATGGAAGAGCTTGAGATCGTCCCAATTCACGTCTTTCATGACAACCATCCTCGCTGATGACGGACATTATACGCAAAGGCAGCAGCCGGTGCACCGTGCAAGACTGAAATACCCGTTTCAGTGGTGCGTCTATGACGTGCGTACATCTGGCCATACCTCTTTGATATCAAAACAGGGAGGCCACTATGCTACCGGAAACGATGTTCGTAATGGAACGTATGCGGCATATACAGGCGGTAAAGGGTAATGCAAAGCTTGCAGATCCTCTTGAGAATTGGCCATCGACACGGCTGGAGCGCGCCGCCTTGTGGTTTTCGAGGTGGATGAGTGGTGGGGAGAAATTTCCCCGCCCTGATGCCGTTTCGGGTGAGGTAGGTGCTGGCGAACTTCGCCTTTGCAAGCGGGTGTGAAAGTGTTTATAAGCGCGCGATTAACAGGGAGAGTTGCTGCCTCTGGTCTAAAGCGGCGTCACAAG
The DNA here is from genome assembly GCF_900100825.1 of Agrobacterium sp. DSM 25558. Taxonomy (NCBI): domain Bacteria; kingdom Pseudomonadati; phylum Pseudomonadota; class Alphaproteobacteria; order Hyphomicrobiales; family Rhizobiaceae; genus Agrobacterium; species Agrobacterium sp. DSM 25558. The sequence goes on from NZ_FMUD01000031.1 coordinate 49,935, forward strand.
CGAGAACACAATGGCACAGAATTGGACACCGAGCAGCTGGAGGCACAAGCCAATCCAGCAGGTTCCGGAATACCCGAATGCGACTGCAGTTGCTGCAACGGAAGCAACGCTTGCAACCTATCCACCGCTGGTGTTTGCCGGTGAAGCACGTCGCTTGAAAAAGCAGCTTGCCAGCGTTGCCGATGGTGAAGCATTTTTGTTGCAGGGTGGCGATTGCGCGGAAAGCTTTCTGGAACATGGCGCAGATAACATCCGCGACTTCTTCCGTGCGTTCCTGCAAATGGCCGTTGTTCTGACCTATGGTGCGCAGCTTCCTGTCGTCAAGGTTGGCCGCATCGCCGGCCAGTTCGCCAAGCCGCGTTCGTCCAATATCGAAACATTGGATGGTGTCAGTCTGCCATCCTACCGTGGTGATATCATCAACGGCATCGAGTTCAACGAAACCTCGCGCGTTCCGAACCCGGAACGTCAGCTTGACGCTTACCGTCAGTCGGCTGCGACGCTGAACCTTCTGCGCGCCTTCGCCATGGGTGGCTATGCCAACCTCGAAAACGTGCATCAGTGGATGCTGGGTTTCGTCAAGGACAGCCCGCAGGCGGATCGTTACCGCAAGCTGGCCAACCGTATTTCCGAAACCATGGACTTCATGAAGGCCATCGGTATTACGGCTGAGAACCAGCCAAGCCTGCGCGAGACGGATTTCTTCACCAGCCATGAAGCATTGCTGCTGGGTTATGAAGAAGCGTTGACGCGTATCGACTCGACGTCCGGTGACTGGTACGCAACGTCAGGCCACATGCTGTGGATCGGTGACCGTACCCGCCAGCTGGACCACGCCCATGTGGAATATTTCCGCGGCATCAAGAACCCTATCGGTTTGAAGTGTGGCCCATCCTTGCAGCCGGACAATCTGATCGAACTGATCGACGCGCTGAACCCGTCCAACGAAGCGGGCCGCCTGACGCTGATATGCCGCTTCGGCCACGACAAGGTCGCCGAAGGCCTGCCAAAGCTTATTCGGGCCGTACAGAAGGAAGGCCGCAAGGTCGTCTGGTCCTGCGATCCGATGCATGGCAACACGATCACGCTCAACCATTACAAGACGCGTCCATTCGAGCGCATTCTGTCGGAAGTCGAAAGCTTCTTCCAGATCCACCGCGCCGAAGGCACACATCCGGGCGGCATCCACATCGAGATGACCGGCAAGGACGTGACCGAATGCACCGGTGGTGCACGCACGGTGACGGCGGATTCGCTGTCCGACCGCTACCACACCCATTGCGACCCGCGTCTCAACGCCGATCAGGCGCTGGAACTGGCGTTCCTGCTATCCGAGCGTATGAAGAGCGGTCGCGACGAGAAGCGCTTGGCTGTCGTCAACGGCTGATTGGGTTTGAGAGACAAGCAAAAGCCGCCGGAGCGATCCGGCGGCTTTTTTATTTGTTTCCCGTTACTGCACCAGCGCCGGACTCATGCAGCGGAGATCCGTGACCCGCACGTCCGCTTCGCCAACCTTGATGCCGAGCAGCATCAGCGTGTTGTAGAGCAGGCTGTCGACTGGTGCGGTGGCGACGGAAAGGGTTTCTGCCAGCGCAGCCTGAACAAGTGTGGGCGTGCCGATGGTGAGGAAGAGTACGTTGATATCGACGTCGAGATTTTTCAGCAGCGACTTGATGAGGGAGGTCGAGATATCCTTGGTGGATACGGTTTTGACCGTTGCCTGCGTAATGTCGGTTTGCTGGAAGGTCAGTTTCGTTTTTGTCATGTTGGCAGCATCGACATGGGCCATGCCATTGATTTTCAGCACCAGCGAATCCACGATTGCAGCCTTGGTCACCCGCGGGTCCCTGCCGAAATTGTTGAAAGCTGTCGTGTCGACATTGCCAAGGGAAATTTCGGCGATGCCGGGTACGACGTCCACATCCACAGCGCCGGTGCCATTGGCGTTGCAGCGAATGTCGGACAACTTCGCTTCCGCATTGGCGACCTCGACATAGAGTGGCAGGTTGACCGAAAGACCGAGCAGCGCTTTCAGCCCATCGACCTTTGTTTCGATGGAAAGACGCGTCTGTGAGGTTCTGACAATGGTGCCGGGCGATCCGACCGCAAGCGACGGCGTGCCGACGGGTGGTTCGCCAATAGCCAGCGTGATTTTTGTGGAGGCAAGTCCCGGTACGGTGACACCGGCATCCACCGCAACCTGCTTGCCGCCGTTGGCCGCTGTCGCGGCTGCGGTGATGAGGTCGAACACGCCAGCTTGGACGTTGAGGTTCTCAGAGTTGCCGATCTGCTTGTCGAGAATGGGCTCGAGCGCCAGCACCTGTTCCAGCCGAAGTTTGACGGTGGTCTTGTTGAGTGTCTTTTCCAACGTCTTCAGCGCTGCCGTAACCACGGGTCTGGTGCCGGTGGCTTTGGTGAGTGCGGTTATGAATTTGCCATAGGTAATTTCCGTATGCAAAAGGTCACGATAGGTGCCGGCCGTGAGGTTGAGGTCTGTGGCCAGAGCGTCGATGATGGTAAGCGCGTTGACATCGGCGGCAACGAGCGCCTGGTAATCCACGAGGTTCAGCGTAATCGTCGTTCCGAGCAGACCACTCAGCAAGTTGTTCAAAAGCCCGCTGTTGAGGCTCGCAACACGTGAGCCGACGGAGAAGGCGGCAACACGTTGTGCAGCCGCCGTTCCGACGGCAGAGATGGTCGGCGCTGTCGTGAAGCTTCCGGCGAAATAGATGCGGCCTTTTTCGAATATGTTGACCTTTACCGCATTCGTCGGAGTGGCATTTTCAACAAAACGTTGGCCAATCGCCACGTTGGCATCAGGCACATAACGCCCTTTGATGATCTCCGCATATCCGTCACGGCTGGAAAATACCGTCAGCGGATCGAATGGCGTCGTGCCGGTCTCGGTCAATATGCCGGATGCGGTCTTGACGCCGATATTCTTGTTGTTGAGCTGAAAATACTGAAAAACGGCGCGGTCCGTATCCGTGGCGGAGGCAGCCGAGATGGCAGCAAGATCAGCCGTCTGTTGCAACTGCCGCTTTTGCAGCGTCAGCGAGCCGTAATCGACACCTAGCGCCAAGACACCCATCATCAGTGGGGCGGTGATACCGGCCATGATGGCAACGTTGCCAGAGCGGTTACGGTAAAGGCGTTTTAGAACTGAAACGGTTTTGCGCATGTCAGATTCCCCCGATCCGGATTGTCGAAAAACGACGAATGGTCTTGTCTGGAAGCGCGAAGCTGTAGAGGCTCCAGATCGGCAGTTCAGTCGCGTCGTATTCAATGGTGACTGTGAATTGATTGACATTCACGGGGTCGCTACCGACGCTGACGTTCACGCGTTTCTTGTCCAAAAAGGCGTAATTCAACGCGCTTTTGTCGACGAAATTTTTCGCTAGGGTTTCCCGCTCGGTTTTGTTGATACCCGCCACCGCCGTGCGCGCTGCATCCGCGGCCACCTGCTGCACGGCATAGGCCGCAGTCAGATAGATGCCATAGGCGATCATGGTCAAAAGAACGAGAATGAAGACTGGCGCGACGATGGCGAACTCAACTGCCGCCGAGCCGGAACGATTGCGGACTATACCTGCCATATTCATCATGGCACCCCCCCGATCCGAAAACTTATTATTTTCGAAAATGCTAAATTAGAGATATTGATTTTTTGTTAATGGGAAAATTTACGGTTGTGCCGTTTTTGGAAACATCATTTAAAGTGCGTATTTATTGTAAAAATACAGGACTTTAACAGGATTAGATCAGCCTCAACCCCTTGAAGCTGACATGTCCATCCTTGCCGATGATGATGTGATCATGCACGGCGATGCCGAGTGGCTTGGCGGTATCAATGATCGTCTTGGTCATGTCGATATCAGCGCGAGAAGGGGTAGGGTCGCCGCTTGGGTGGTTATGCACGAGAATGATGGCGGTGGATGACAGTTCCAGCGCGCGGCGCACCACTTCACGCGGATAGACGGGCGTGTGGTCCACCGTCCCTTGTCCCTGAACCTCATCGGCAATCAACACATTGCGCTTGTCCAGAAACAGGATGCGGAACTGTTCGCGGGCTTCATGGGCCATGACAGCATGGCAATAATCGATGACCGATGACCACGAACCGAGCACCTGCTTGTTGCGGATTTCGCTTTTCAGCATGCGTTGGGAAACCGACGCGATGAGCTTGAGGTCCAGCGCCACCGTTTCGCCTACACCCTTGACCTCCTGAAGTAGGCCAACTGGCGCACCAAGCACACCGCCCAGTGTACCGAACCGCGTAATCAATGCCTTGGCGATGGGCTTGGTATCGCGCCGCGGAATGAGGCGGAACATCAAGAGCTCCAGCAATTCATAATCGGCCAGAGCAGCATCGCCATTATCGCGAAATTTGGCACGCAGTCGCTCGCGATGGCCGTGATAGTGCGCAACATCACCATCTGGTGACGGCGTTGGCTGTGCCTTCAGTTTTTTCGAGGACTGCATCGGCTCGGCAAAGAAGCCGCGCTCGTCCATGGTTTCCGCCATGCCGTCCATCTTGTCGTCAGCACCGTCTTTCGTGCTGAACATCGTCGTTTGGTCGGCGGGGCGTTTGGCCATCGGGTGTCGTCTCTCGTTTAGAGCGGTGGCAGGCCGGGGCGGTGGAGGCCACCGGGCGATAGGGTGAAGACTTCGCACCCTGTCGCAGTCACACCCACGGCATGTTCGTACTGAGCCGAAAGCGAGCGGTCACGCGTCACGGCTGTCCAGCCATCCGAGAGAACCTTCACATTCGCCTTGCCGAGATTGATCATCGGCTCGATGGTGAAGATCATGCCTTCGCGGATTTCCGGGCCGTCCGTGACCTTGCCATAGTGGAGAATGTTCGGCGTATCATGAAACAGCCGGCCGACGCCGTGGCCGCAGAAATCCGTGACGACAGAACAGCGCTCCGCTTCGGCATAGGCCTGAATGGCGGCGCCGATGGCACCGGTGCGGGCACCGGGTCTGACGGCGGCAATGCCGCGCATCAGGCATTCATATGTGACTTCCAGCAGACGCTCCGAGGCGCGCTTGATCTGCCCCACGGGATACATGCGGCTGGAATCACCATACCAGCCATCCAAGAGATAGGTGACGTCGATGTTGACGATATCACCTTCGCGCAACGGCTTGTCATCGGGAATGCCGTGGCAGACGACGTGGTTGATGGATGTGCAGACCGACTTGGTGTAGCCGCGATAATTGAGCGTTGCGGGCAGGGCGTTGTTGTCCATGCCGAATTCGAAGACGAAGCGGTCTATGGTATTGGTCGTGACGCCCGGCTTGACGATGTCGGCCAGCTCATCCAGGCACCGCGCCGTCAGCTGGCTGGCCTTGCGCATGCCCTCGAAGTCCTGGGCATTATAAAGGCGAATGACGCCGGTATTTTTCGAGGGTGCCGTTGCCGCGTCGACGTAAGTAACCATAGTATCGCTTTCTGTCCTTGTATGCTTTCGTTCATAAAGCAGCAGGGTGCCAGTCGTCTATTGCAACCATCTCGTTTGCGACGATTTCCCGTGATGAGACACTGCATTTTATCGCATATGCCTCCACGCCACGCGTCATGGCGCGTTGAAACGCGGCAAAATAGACCGGATCGAGATCGGCGCAGATGCGAAAGCGGTCACAATCGCTCCGCTGAATGAGGTAGAGCATGACGGCGCGGTAGCCGGATTGCGCCGCATCGCCCAACTCCTCCAGATGTTTCGTGCCGCGTTTGGTGGCGGTATCCGGGAATTCCGCCAGACCCTTTTGCCGCATGAAGTGAACGTTCTTGACCTCGACATAGGCATTGGGCCTGCCGGGGGCAGACAGCAGAAAATCGATGCGGGAATTAATACCGTATTTCTGCTCCCGTGTGATAGTCGTGTAGCCGGCTAAGGATGGGATGCGGCCAGTGCGAATCGCTTCTTCCGCCAGCTTGTTCGGCATGCCGGTATTGATGCCGACGACGGTTCCATCTGCCTCTACCAGCTCCAGCATGTGGCGATATTTGCGGGTAGGGGTGTCGTGCTGCGAAACCCAGATGCGGGACCCCGGCGTGGTCAATCCGCGCATGGAGCCAGTGTTGGGGCAGGAGCCGGTTACTTCAGTGCCGTCTTCCAACTTGGCGTCGAACAGGAAACGCTTGTAGCGGGATATCAGCGTGGCGGGGATGAGGGGCGAATCAAACTGCATGGCGCAGTGTCCTGTTCGCCGCGATCTTATTCAAGCACGTAGGTTCCCGGCGCATCGCAAAGCGGAGTGAGCGCGCCGTCACCGGGAATGCGAGCGGCGACCTTGCGCTTGTCGATGCCCTTGATCCACATCTGCCAGTGGGGCCACCAAGAGCCCTTATGCTCCGTCGCTGCCTTCTGCCACTCGTCAAAGTCACCATCCGGTGACGATCCCGTCCAATACTGGTATTTCTCCATATCGGGCGGATTGACGACACCTGCAATGTGACCGGACGCGCTGAGCACGAATTCCACCGGGCCGCCAAAACAGGAAGCCCCGGTGAAAACGGATTTTGCCGGGGCGATATGGTCCTCGCGGGCAGCGAGGTCATAGACTGGGATTTCGATGTCCTTGAGGTTCAGGACCTTCCCGGCGACTTTCATGCGTCCCTCGGACAGATTGTTCTCCAGATAACAGTTGCGCAGATAAAACGAATGGTTAGCGGCGGCAACCCGTGTCGAATCCGAGTTCCAGTAGAGCAGGTCGAAGGGCGGTGGTTGGGCGCCGCGCAGATAATTATCCACCACATAGGGCCAGATGAGATCGGATGCGCGCAGCATGTTGAAGACGCTGGCCATGACCGCGCCATCCAGATACCCGACCGCCTTCATATGCCTGTCGAGTGCCGCCAGTTGCGGTTCGTCTATGAAGACCTTCAGGTCGCCCGCATGGGTGAAATCCGTCTGCGCGGCAAGAAGCGTGGCTGAGCGGATGCGGCGGTTTTTCTCCTGCGCGTGCAATGCGAGCGTGGAGGCCAGCAGCGTACCGCCGATGCAGTAACCGATGGCATTCACATTGGCTTCGCCGGTTGCCTGTTCGATGGCATCGAGTGCGAAATCGATTCCCTCCCGCGTGTAGTTCTCCCAACCCTTTTCGGCGTGGCGCGCATCGGGGTTGATCCACGAGATCATGAACACGCTGTGGCCCTGATCGACACACCATTTGACGAAGGATTTGCGGGCGTTGAGATCGAGAATGTAGAACTTGTTGATCCACGGCGGGATGATCAAAAGTGGCCGCTTCAAGACCTTTTCCGTAGAAGGTGCATATTGAATGATCTCGCACAGATCGCTGCGGGCAATGACCTTTCCGGGGGTGACCGCAATGTTCTGGCCAATGACGAATGAGCTGTAATCGGTCTGGCGCAGTTTTATATTGCCATTGCCCGCCGCCATGTCTTCGGCAAGCTGCGCCATGCCTTTGACCAGATTGGCACCGCTGGTTGCCACCGTCTCGCGAAAGACCTGCGGGTTGGTAAAGGCGAAGTTGGCGGGCGAAATGGCCTCGGTCACCTGGCGCATATAGAACCGGGCTTTCTGGCGCGTCTTTTCGTCCAGCCCGTCCGCCTCCATAACCATGCGGTCCGCCCAGCCGGCGGTGGCGAAATGGACCTTTTGCAGAAAATCGAAGAAAGGATTTTCTTGCCAGTCGGCATCGGCGAAGCGCTTGTCCTTGCGCCTTGTCTCGGGCTGTTCCGCTGTCTTTTCAGCCTCGCCGGAATATTGCGCCATCGATTTCTGCCAGATATCGAAATAGCTGGACAGCAGATGTGTTTGCGCTTCCACGGAGCGTTTCGGCTCAGCCATCCAGTATTCCGCGACATCCGACAAGGTCTGGAACAGGTCGCTCATCGGGCTTGCGCTGTTGTGCGGAATTTCGCCGCGCTCTCGCGGGGCGATCCATTCGGACGCTGCTTTGCCGAGGTTTTCCAGCGCCTTGGCGACGTTCATGGCGAAGGCTTGCGGATCACGCAGAATGTAGGCGTCGGCTGATTTGGGATCGAAACCGTCAGGCTTCTCCTCCTCGTCTTTCACTCCGCCTTGCCTGCCTGCCATCCATTATTCTCCTGCGCATTTTTGGTTTGCACATCCTGCATGAAAACGAATACAAGTTCCAGCAGGGCGAACGCCGCAGATGTGGCGTATGATATTTGATAATACCTTATGGACGGGACATTGAAATGGGCGAGCATATGCAAAGCGTAAGAGCTGCAACTGTCGTGGCGGTTTGCGGCATGCTTTTACCGCTGCTTGCCGCATGCAAGTCTCCCGAGCCGGTCGTTGCGCCCGCTTACATGCAGCGCCCGAAGGCGCAGGTGGTTGGCCCGCAGCCGGTTGATGCATCTCCCGTCTCGCAAAAGCGTGACACAGGAACCTATCCGACCTTTGCCAAGCCTATGACCGCTGCGTTGCCGCAGATGGAAAAAGAAGAGGCCGGGACCATGGAAGAGACCATGACACGGCTGGGCAACGCCCGTCGCAGAGGACAGATTTCCGAAAAAGAATATAATCGTCAGGTCGCCGAACTGCGGGCGCTTTACGAGCAGCAAAAGCCCACTGCGATACCTGCGGCGTCGCAATAATTCCGCTGGTTAAAAAAGTGTGAGCTGCGGGGCTGCGTTTCTATGCATTCCCGAAACAAGGCGATTACCGCGTTTTTTAAGCCGGTATTGGCAGTTTCTGCACTAGAGTCTCAGCCAAGCGACGCCGAAGACGTCGCAGGCCATGGGGCGTAAAATGAAGTGTCTCTTTATCTGTTTGATAGTTGCTGTTTCGGTTTTCCAACCCGTACAAGCCAAGGCACCATCCGTGCTGGGCAACTACACCAGCCACATGCGCTGATCAGTCATTTTCCGTAATGTCGGCAGCACGTCCAGATCGCCTGCGGTGATGTGGCGATGGGGGAGGCTAAGAGGCGTCGGCGGCATTCGGTTGCTGTTTAGGCAACACTTTGCGCTGAAAATTCAATGATACTTCACGAAAGCATTGGCTTTTTTGCCCAAGTTGCCTATGTGGTGCCTCATACATTAAAGACACACGAAGGATTATGGGCGTGACAGCTACATTCGACAAGGTTGCAGACATTATCGCTGATACCAGCGAAATCGACCGCGAAACCATTACGCCGGAAAGCCACACGATCGACGATCTGGGCATCGACAGCCTCGACTTCCTCGATATCGTTTTCGCGATCGACAAGGAATTCGGCATCAAGATTCCGCTGGAACAGTGGACCCAGGAAGTCAACGAAGGCAAGGTTTCGACCGAGGAATATTTCGTTCTGAAGAACCTTTGCGCCAAGATTGACGAATTGAAGGCCGCCAAGGGCTGATTGTTCGATAGCGAGTGGCGGCCATTATGTGCCGCCCTCATTCCTGTGCTTGTCACGGGAATCCAGCCCAAGTCCTTGGGCTGAAAAGACTCCTCCCGCCGCGCAGGCGCGCGACGATTGGATTCCTGTGTCGAGCACAGGATGAGGGAGTATTACGGTCTCCCTGTGCATCAACCAATTTCACGGACGGAACATGCTTCTAGAATATTTCCAGATGGTGGACCGTATCGAGTCCATCGACAGATCCGCTCGCATTTTGAAGGCACGCTCTGTCGTGCCGGATAAAAGCCCGGTCTTTGAAGGGCATTTTCCCGGTATGCCGCTGGTTCCTGGTGTTCTCTTGATCGAGACTATGGCACAGGTTTCCGGCATGCTGGTTCTGGCGATGACCGATTTTGCAGCCATGCCGTTCCTCATGACCGTCGATGGCGCGAAAATGCGCACTTTCGTTGAGCCGAATGCGGTGCTGGATATCGAAGCCTATCTGGAGCATGACGGTTCGGGCTTTGCCGTGACCAAGGCGAAGATTACCTCCGATGGCAAGAAGGTGTGCGATGCGCAGTTGAAACTGCGGACCATGCCGTTTTCCGAAATTCCACTCGGGCCGATTGTCAAGAAGCGGGCCGAGGAAGTTGGGCTTATGGCAGCGATTGCTGCGGATACGTCGGTTTAAGTCGTCGAGATTCATGAGTGCGTGATGGTGGGTGTGGCATACCCCCCTCTGTCCTGCCGGACATCTCCCCCACAAGGAGGGAGATCTGCAAGACGCATGCTCTCAACCTTATCCGCAGCCCTCAAGATGGGCGGGAGGTCTCTACGAGTCGATCTCCCTCCTTGTGGGGGAGATGCCCGGCAGGGCAGAGCGACTGTCTTGGCAGTCAAGCGTTTTGCCATGGTTTATTTTCCCGGAGGATGGCGTTGAGGATGGTGAGAAGCTTGCGCATGGTGGCGACAATGGCGACGATCTTGGGCTTGCCGGATGCCACGAGGCGATCGCGGAAGGCTTTGAGGAGAGGGTTGTGACGGGACGCAACCAGTGCCGCCATGAACAGCACGCCCGCACCTTCGAGCGCCCGCCACCAATAAAGCTCTTGCCTTTCCATTTGCCCGATTGCCGGGTCCATGGTGCCAGTCCCG
>NZ_FMUD01000076.1:0-2714 GCF_900100825.1 Agrobacterium sp. DSM 25558
TGCCATCATGGTCGTTCCCGACACAAAAGCTTGCACCAGAGGGTGAAACCGCAACGTCGAGACGCTCCTTCGACACGTCGATACCAACGATAATATCCATCTTATCCCATCCTTGCCTAATCGGGCTTTGCACGCGCAAGCGGCCCTGGCGACTGTTCGGGTTCGATGGAACGGCGGATGCACAACCGGGCTCTGCCACGGGCTTGGTGTCCCTAAGGGGCTTCGGTCTCACATCCGCCACCGCACAGGGCATTAAAACGCCAAAGGACGGCGAAGGGAAGTTACAAGGGGGGTAAGCCACACCCACTGCCGTTGGCTATGTTTCGACTTCTAGCCCCTCGGCAGCGTCAGCACCGCACGCCACGCATACCCCCGCGCAATCGGCTGGAACTCGAGCGTCGCATTGTGGCTGCCCGCGAGAGCTTCCAGCACATAACGCATGTTGGCGCGGGGCGTGACGTGGAACTTTGTGAGCCATGCCTGAAGCAGAGTGCGGAAGGGACGCGGCAGACCCTCCTGCTGGCCGAAATCCACGATGTGCAGGGAGCCGCCGGGCGCGAGCGACGCTAGCGCGCGTTCCACGGCCTTTTCCCAGTCCGGTATCATCGATACGGCATAGGAAATCATGATTCTGTCGAAACCTTCGTTGCGGGCGAATTCGCTGAGCCTGAAGGTTGTTGCATCCGACACGCGCAAGACCGGCCGGTCCTGTTTTCCGCCGAAATTCTCTGCCGCCGTCGTCAGCATTTCGGCCGAGATATCCAGGCCGTAAATCTTTGCGGTGGGGAACAGTTTCGATGCACGCAGAAGATTGCGGCCTGTGCCGCAGCCGACTTCCAGCAGGCTACCACCCTGGGGGACGTCTAGCTTGTCGATGGTCGTGTCGCGGCCGAGGAGGTAATATTTGCGGGTGATGTCGTAAATGTGCCGCTGGTTGCGGTACATGCGGTCCATAAGGTTTGCGTGGTTGGCATCACCAAGGCTGATATTGTCGCCGATGATCTTCATGCCTGAGCCCTCTGATAGATGTGGAAGCCGCCATAGATGGCGGAGCGGTCACGGGCGTTCAGTTCATGCGAGCGCTCAGCGAGATAAGACCATTGCGCGGCGATATCCGGCGACAGGCGACCCTCGATCACGCTTTTTTCGGCGGCGGTGCGGAAGATCACACGGGCGTCCGGTGCTGCCGTGCGGCTGATCTGCGACCACAATTCATTGATCTGCGTATCCGTCATCCAGTCCTGCGCATCGAGAAGCACATAGCGATCCACGGAGGAGGCGGGTTTGGAGGCGAGCAATTCGGTGAAGGTCGCGTGGTGGACATGCACCCGTGAGGCGTTTTCACGAATGGCCTGATAATAATCGCGGCGCAGATAGTCGGGCAGGTTGCCTTCCTGCGCTTGTGGATAACGGCGGGCGAAGGCCTGCCAGGCGAAATAATTGTCCTTCAGCGGAAAATCACAGGCGAGTTTCTCGAGGCGCTGACGCAGAACGGGGGCGATCGTGTTGCCGTCCGACAGGCTGGCGAGTTCGTCATATTGGCGCGGCGGAATGCCGAGGCCGAAGAGCGAGCTCTTGCGTTTCGTCAGCCAGCGGATGACAGGCTTGTCGAAAAGCGGTGCCACCTTTTCATTGAAGAACTGGCGTTGCTCATCCATCGAGCGCGTATTGGCCATCTCCTGAAGCTTCACGCCGTGCAGACGCGCCAGCACATGGCCGACACCTATGAAGCGGCCCAGAAGCCCAGTGCGGTAGATATTGCGGTCGAAAACGGAGATGCGACGGCGTCCGCTGAGGGTGCGCTTCGACCAATAGGCGCGCGTCTGTGCGTCTAGGTTCGGCGCGATGAACTGATCGTAGCCATCGCTGTTGGAACGCACATTTGCGACGCCGAACTGGCGCACGACATCACCATGACCCGGCAGATGGCGGAAGGCGGCCAGTTTCAGCTTGTTGAGCGCGATGTGGTGCGGATTGAGATCGACCACATCGATGCGTGATGGATTGCGGGAGAGGTAAGCCAGGACGTTGCAGCCGCCAGATCCGATGGTGACGATGCTATGGTCATCCCGCAGTTCCATGGCCTGCATGTCGACTTCAGGGTCTTCCCATATCTGCGGATAGACCAGACCGGAAAACAAAACACCGAACAATCTCTCAGACAGGCCGCTGGTGGACAGGGCCTTGTGCTGAAGGAGCGCGGACTTGAGTTTTACGTTTTTGCTGAAACCGGTTTTTGGCGCGACACTCGTCATCTGATTCCACCTCTCATTCGGTTGAGAGGCGTTTAGCGGTGAGACGCAACAGTTTGATGACGGGGGTGGGGGGCGAGTTGGAGGCTATTGAGGATTGATCGCTACGCCTCCAAGGCAATCACCACTCAGCACTTAATAGTTTACGTCGGAGGGTGTGGCGCCCCCCTTGTAACTTCCCTTCGCCGTCCTTTGGCGTTTTAATGCCCTGTGCGGTGGCGGATGTGAGACCGAAGCCCCTTAGGGACACCAAGCCCGTGGCAGAGCCCGGTTGTGCATCCGCCGTTCCATCGAACCCGAACAGTCGCCAGGGCCGCTTGCGCGTGCAAAGCCCGATTAGGCAAGGATGGGATAAGATGGATATTATCGTTGGTATCGACGTGTCGAAGGAGCGTCTCGACGTTGCGGTTTCACCCTCTGGTGCAAGCTTTTGTGTCGGGAACGACCATGATGGCATCGAAG
>NZ_FMUD01000057.1:0-18879 GCF_900100825.1 Agrobacterium sp. DSM 25558
ATACCGGGAAAAGATGACACTTTGCCTCCGGCAAAAGTCGAGGCAAAAGTCGAGTAGAGGCGACAAATCCAAGTGGATTTGCGCCGGTAGAGGCGCAAACTCTGCGAGTTTGCTCTGGCGCGATAAATCCCATAGGGATTTACGCTGGTAACGCGGGGTGGAGCAGCCCGGTAGCTCGTCAGGCTCATAACCTGAAGGCCGCAGGTTCAAATCCTGCCCCCGCAACCAAAAAATTCCAAAAATTCGATCATTTAAAATACAGACACAAAGCGCCTCACAAATACTCGTAGAAAAGCCTTTTGCGGCGGGCATGAGGGTCGATCTCGCCGGACGCAATCCGCGCCAGCAAATCGTTGCCTGCTGCGGCAAGGAACTGTTGCTCCATCAGATCGAGAACCTCCAACGATCCCATGATGTCGGCGATATTGCCATAGACTTGCAAGCTCGCCGGCTGGTGGTCCCGTGTCTTGCCAAGCGCAACCGTCTGGATCAGATGGCGCACGATCGGCATCAGGCGCTGTTTGGCGTCTTCGTCGGCATTGTTACGGGCTAGGAACAGCAGCTTGCGGATGGTGACCTCGACATGTTCAGGATTGAACTGCTGCTTCAGCTTGCTGATCTTCTCCTGAAAATCCTCCGCAGGCGCTTCGGTAGCGGCAAGCTCTAGGCCAGATTCCCAGTGACACGCATTGACAGGCGTGCTTCACACGTCTTAAGCCTCCTAAAAATAGCCGCTGCAATGATGTGGATGCGGCGAATGTCGGTTCGGCCTAGAAGAAGCCCTCAACGAGAGCTGACGAAAAGGGCCGACTGCCGCGTGATTTTGTATCATTGTCCGCGATAGTACGCATATCTGTCACTATTTCTTCGTGCTCCTCGTCACTTACGTTGTGAGGCAAAATCTCTTTGAAGACTGGTTCGGCAAATCGAACAGCCGAACGCACCAAGCATGCAATATATACTTCCGCGGACGATGCAGTTGATCGCCAACGGATGACACCCGCGCACCGACGTCCCCACCTGCTTGTCATCAGACAGGCGGGACGAGCGGATGACGCCTCTCCTTTAGCCCAGCGGGGCTGTCAGCGCATCGTAACCATAGACCCAAGCGGGGTCCTCCGGCTGCTTCAGCCACGTATTGGCGTTGGATATCGTCTGTACGGTCGTTGCCCGTTCACGGCGTGTGGCTTCATAAATCGAGAAAGCGTCTGTGTAACCGGCAACCCCGCTCTCCTCTAGGCAGCGTGTCAGGATTGCGGCGTCTTCGATGGCCATGCAGGCACCTTGTGCCATGTGCGGGCGCATCGGATGGCAGGCATCACCCAGCATCACTAGACGGCCACGACTCCAGAGGTTGAGCGGATCACGGTTCCAGAAGGGCCATTTCGTCACTGTTTCCGTGGCATCGATCAGGGCCTGAACAACGGGATGCGATCCTCCGAAGATGGCTTCCATCTCCTCTCGAGAACTGTCGGCGAAGCTGGTGTCGTGTTCCCATCCATCCACCGGTACGCCGGTTACGTAATAATATTCATCGCCGTTGCCCTTGGTGGCATAGGCCATAATGTGGCGCGATGCCTCCCACCACCATTTGACGCAGGTTTCAAATTCGAGACCCGATGCCCGCAGCTTGTCCATATCGACCACGGCCCGGTGGCCGACCCATCCCGAGAAGCGTGGCTTCTCCGGCCCAAGCAGCATTTCTCGGATCATGGAGTTTATACCATCCGCGCCGACCACGAGACCGGCTGATATCTGGCGTCCATTGTCGAAAGTCAAGAGAACGTCGTTGTCACGTTCCTCGATTGCCGTCAGGCGGTGATCGAAATGTAAGCGGTTCTTTTCGAGGATGGAAATCTGCTCCGCATGCATGTCTCCTCGGTGGATCGTAATGTAGGAGGCACCGTATTCGCGCCGGCCATAGTCGCCAAGAGGAATACGGGAAAGATATTCGCCGGTATTTCCATCGCGCGAAAACCAGAAATCAGGGTGCGCGCCGATCTCTTCCAGACGCTTCTCCATCCCGATCTTGCGGAAGATTTTCATGACATTTGGCCCGATGTGAATGCCCGCGCCGATACGCGAAAAGGCGGGTGCCTGTTCGAAGGAGTGAACGTCGAAACCGGCTTGAGATAGAAGGGCCGCCGCCGCCGCGCCTCCGAGGCCAGCGCCGATCACGGCGATTTCAACTTTCTCCATGGAAATGGTCATTGTTTTTCCTTTCGATTTAAATTGTTCGTATGCGAACGATTTTTGTGGTGCTTTCTCGATGCCCTTTTCGTCGGGGCCACAGGTTCGCTGGTTGCATCACCATGTTGGAAGATCGGGGGCGAAACGCTGGCGCAGATAGCCGGCAAGCGCCTGCCTGTCGTCGGGCGTGAATTCGTCTTTGAATGAGGGCATGTCGCGCAGGTTGAGTTTGTCGGGGGCTTTGAGGCCTTCGTCCAACACCGTGAACAGCGCATCCGGTCGGGGTGCGCGTAGGGCCGCCGACTGTGTAAGCGATGCGCGCGCAGCCGTTGCCATTCCAGGGATGGCCGGTTCATGGCAGACCGCGCAGGCGCTTTCATAGATACGGCCAGCACGACTAGGGGGTAAATCTGGCGCTGACCTGGGCGTCACGTCCGGTGGATTGGTGGAGACCTTAATTTGCGCCGCCAGATAATGTGCCATGGCGCGAATGTCGTCATCCGGGAGTGTGGTGAGGCTGGCTACCACCTCTGCCATTGGGCCTGATGCGGAGGCGTTCTGCGAATGGCCATGCCGCAGATAGTTAAACAGTGTGTCCGCATTCCAGCCGATGGCATCCGGCTGCGGTCCTGAAAGGGCAGGAGCATACCAGCCCTTGATCATTGCGCCTGTCATCTCAGGCATTTCAGCACCGGCGATATTGCGTGGTGCATGGCAGGCGGAGCAGTGGCCTGCACCTTCCACCAGATATTTGCCCCGGTTGTAGACGCCGCTCTGTGTCGCATCGGGCTGGAAAGGCGTTGAATCGTGATAAAGGAGGTTCCAGACGGCAAGTGTGGAACGGATGTTTGCAGGCGCGATCATACGGGCCTGTGGTGTTTCCTGACGCACGGGTGCCAGTGTCTGAAGATAGGCATAGAGCGACAGCATGTCGTCGTCGGAGATTCGAGCAAAAGACGTATATGGAAAAGCGGGATAGAGATTATGCCCGTCGCGGCTGATGCCATGGCGCATCGCGCGCTCGAAGGCTTCGAAGCTCCAGCGACCAAGCCCCGTCTCGGGGTCGGATGTAAGATTGGTGGAGTAGACCGTGCCGAAGGGAGTCTCGATGGCACGACCGCCTGCGTTTGCAGTTTTGCCATCGGCCGTGTGACACGTGGCGCAGTTGCCGGTCGCGAAAACCTGTCGGCCTCGCTCAAGTGTTGCCGGGGAAAACACATCGGAAGAGGGTGCATTGGACGGCGCGATGGCACGGTTTACGGAGAGGGAAACGGATCCCAATGTGAGGAGCCCGCCAAGGACAGTGCCGAAAGCCAGAACCTTCTTGCGGGCCGCCCAAGTGGGCGTTTTCTTCTGTACTCCGGCCCCTGCCAGCAGTGGTGGCAATGTTTGCGAGGCCAGTTTCGCTCGCATCTTCTCTGGCGTGAAGGGAACTTCGCGCATACGCACGCCCGTTGCGTCGAAGATAGCATTTGCGATTGCCGCTGCGCTGGGTACGGCAGCACTTTCTCCGACCCCGAGCGGTGGGTCTCCAGGTCGCTCGATCAGCATAGTATGGATATCGGGTACGGACGGAAAGGTCTGGATCGGATAGGCCGCCCAGCTTTGTGGAGTGGGCGATATAGCGTCGAAGGTGACTTCTTCTACCAGCACACGGCTTGCCGTCTGAATGGCATTGCCGTGGATCTGCTGGCGCACGCCGTCTGGATTGATGACAAGCCCCTGGTCTTGCCCGATGAAGATACGTGAGAGTGTGACTTCACCCGTTTCCAGATCAACGGCGACATCCACCACCCAGGCAGCCGACGCCGCCGCCGTGCCGGGAAAGGTGCCGTGAACATAGGTTGCGAAGGCAAAGCCCTGTCCAAAAACCATACGGCCCTCGCGGCGCAGGCGGGGGCCGTTGTGCTCCTGCCATCCGGCCTGTTCGGCGGTGCGCCTTACCAGATCAGCCTCGCGGCGATCATCGAGATGACGCAGACGGAAGGCGACCGGATCTTCTCCGGCCTCAAAGGCCATCTCATCAATGAAACTTTCGTGCGCAAAGGTGTTCGGTAAGGCGGACACGCCTCGCATCCACGACGCTCGTACGATGGGTGCCATGTCATGCACGGTGATGCGCTTGTTGGGCACACGATAGGGCGGAACGATCGTTCGATCGCCCATCTCGGCAGAGCGGGGTTCAGGGCTGATCCTGCCTGTCAGAAGAAGCGCAAGGTTCGGTCCCCGGTTGGATGGATACCAGCTATCGAGTGCATAGGCGTGTAGCGAGCCAGCCTTCAGTCCGCCATTTACCTCCATCAATTGTGCCGCCCCTTTGGGCTCCCAAAGATGCTCCTGCGCCCGCGTCAACTGAACGCGAACTGGCAGGCCGGTAGCGCGTGACAGCAGCAGAGCATCACCGCAGACGTCGTCCGCGCAATTGCGGCCGTAACAGCCGGCTGCCTGAAACCGACGGATATCGATATTGTCAGACGCAATATCCACTAGTACCGCAAGGTCTCCCCGTAGCATGTGCGGGTTCTGCGTTCCGGACCACACGATCGGTGCGCCATCGTTCCAATTGGCAACCGCGCAGGATGGCCCAATCGAGCCATGCTCGTGATAGGGCCAGAGATATGTGCGCTTGCGACTGATGTCGCAGTCGTTAATGGCGCGTGTAAAGTCACCGGATCGATCAAGGATACGGGGGGTCGAAGGATAATCCTTGAGCGCCTGCCGCAGGTTCGACATGTCTGGAATATCAGGTGGCATGTGCCACTGTGTCGGCAGCGCTTCGGCAATGGACTGAGCCTGATCGGCGCGTTCCGCAACCACACCCAGAAAATCTTTATGACGCACGATTGCGATGAAGCCCGGGAGGTCTCGCACGGTCGCCTCATCATAGCTGATGAGACTGCGTCCGATGAAGGCTCCACTATCACGCCCGGCATAGGGCGGGCGAATGACGTGACCATGCACCATGCCTGCCACATCCACATCGTGAATATAGGGATGGATGCCGCGCAGCTTGTCCGGCAGGTCACGTCGGCCCGTCTTCCGTCCGACGAGACGATAATCCGCGGGATCCTTGACCTTCGTCGTCCGGTCGAGTTTCAGGAGAACCGTCTCGTTGCCAATCAGTTCGCCGTAATCGCAGGACTTATCCTGGCAGCTGAGGCGACCGTTTTCCGTTGTGATGTCATCGGCAGAGACTCCGAACCTGTGAGCGGCTGCGTTGACCAGATAAAGACGGACTTGTGCAGCGGCAATGCGCAACGGGATTGCGGCAACCTGGATCGTTTCGGAAGCAATCGTCGCACCCTGATCGGGCGTAAGCGCCGTATCGCCAAGGACCATGCGCACGGCAGAAAGTGGGAGATCGAGTTCCTCGGCGACAATTTGCGCAAGAGCTGTCTCGACACCCGTGCCGAGATCGACATGGCCATTATAACCGGTGGCGTGTCCACCATGGTCCAGCCGCAAAAAGACGACCCGCCCGGCAGGACGTTCTTCATAGACGCAAAGGCCACCAGTCTGCGGATCATCGGTCATTCTGGCGCTCCCGCATCAGTTCTGCTGCGCGCTCCACCGACGCAATGATCTCCAGATGGGCGCCACACCGACACAGATTGTGGCGCAAGGCATTGCGAATATCGTCCCGTGTGGGTGACGGGTTCGCATCTAAGAGTGCCGTTGCGGTTATAACCATACCGTTCAGGCAGTAGCCGCATTGTGCGCCCTCGCACTCGAGAAAAGCTTGTTGGACAGGGGACAGTTGGCCGCTCGTCGGATCGGCAAGCCCTTCAAGTGTCGTGATCTTAACACCCGCTGTGCGCTTTGCGCGCATCACGCATGCTCGGGCTGGCGAGCCGTCAATGAGAATCGAACATGATCCGCATTGCGCTTTGCCACAGCCATATTTCGGCCCCTTGAGACCAAGTTGCTCTCTCAAGACATCGAGAAGCGTTCGATCTCCCGTATCTTGAAGATGGTGCACGGTTCCGTTCACGGTCAATTCGAGCGTGTTCGTCATGGTTCCCTCTGGGCTTTTTTTGACCCTTGCCACGAATTCAGCAGATAATTCGTTTGTATGCAAACGATTTTAATGCCTGCGACTCAAAAAAATGCGTAATTGTCGGGCAGTAATTTTTTTGTAGTATTTTTAGGCATTTCTAATGTGTTGTTGACAGGAGGTTGCCTATGCACTTTCAAAGCACTTCCTGCCTTGACCAGCATCACCTCTATGCTTCAGTTCGATTGAGGCGGATCAGAAGCTTTGGGAATACTCGATGAACGACCGGAATGCCCCTTACATACTCGACGAGCAGGTTGGCTTCTTGCTTCGCCTTGCGTCCCAGCGGCACACGGCGCTGTTCGTGGAGCGAACGGCAGGCGGGTTGACGCCGACCCAGTTTTCGACGCTTTACCGCCTGCGTGAATCCTCCGAGGCGATTTCCCAAAATGCCCTTGGTCGTTTGGTGGGTATGGATGCCGCGACGACGAAGGGCGTTGTGGCGCGCTTGCTGGTGCGTGATCTGATTCGTGTCGAAAAGGATACAGAGGATCGCCGCCGCTACACGTTGTTCATCACAGATGTCGGTCGCCAGTTGCTCGATACCGTGTTGCCAGCCGTGCAGGACATAAGCGAGGCGACACTCGCGCCGTTGACGCTTTTGGAGCGCGATCAGTTTCTCAAGATGTTGAAGCAACTGATTTAAAATTATACGTAAAAATAATTAATGTGGTTTGCGTTGCAGTTCGGTAGCGAAAATGACGGCATATGAGGGTGGCGTGGACAACACTAAAGAAAAAAACCGACGTCCAGGTCGCCCATCGAAAGCCGACGTGCTTGGTGCGACGCCTGATTTGCGCGACAAGATTCTGGATCATGCCGAACTCGTTTTTGCCGAGATGGGTTTCGAAGGGGCCAATCTTCGTGAGATCGCAGCGCGGGCTGGCGTCAATCAAGGATTGATCCGATATTACTTCGGCGCGAAGGTCGATCTTTTCGATGAATGCTTCAAGCGGCGCGGCAGTCTTTTGGCCGGGTATAGGCACGTCAATCTTGACCGGCTTCTCGAAATTACGGAAACGCCTGGGGTCGAAGATATCATATACGCCTATCTGAAGCCGCAATGGGACATGAAGTACTCCGGTCCGAATGGAGCCGCCTTTGTGGCCATGCAGGCGCGCCTTCATGCAGAGCCTGAGGAGCACGCTCTTCGATTGCGGCGTGAAGTATACGATGCGTCCGTCAAGCGTTATGTCGTTGCTCTCTCGCACGCGCTGCCTGATGTGCCGAAAGACATCATCAGCGTACGAATGGCGTTTCTCGTGGGTGCCTATCTTTTTATGCTCAACGATCTGGGGCGGATCGGAGACCTTACCGAAGGCCACCTCATGGCGTTCGGCAAGGATGAAATGTTGGAGCAACTCGTCCGCTTTCTCGCAGCGGGCATCCGAGCCCGGACTTGAGCGGCTGGGATTTTACAAATTCCACTGCGCATTATTGGCTGAGGCCATCCTAAAAAACAAAAGAATAGAACGCGTTGCCGCGCTGGATCTGATTGTGCTTTCCTAAGGATTGCCTAATTTTGATGCCTGCCGAAAAAACACGCTTGTAATTCTTCAAATGAATAATTAACCTCCGTTCATCAGGCTATGGAGGCTCACATGAAGACTTTTCGGATCGGCCAGATCGTTCCCAGTTCAAACATAACGATGGAAACCGAAATCCCGGCTTTGCTCCGCGCCCGTGAACTGGTCTCGCCGGAACGTTTCACCTTTCACTCCTCGCGTATGCGGATGAAGCATGTCACGAAGGAAGAACTCGCTGCCATGGATGCCGATAGTGACCGTTGCGCGCTGGAGCTTTCCGATGCTCGAGTCGATGTCATGGGTTACGCTTGCCTGGTTGCCATCATGGCGATGGGACTGGGATATCATCGTGAGAGCCAGTCACGGCTGCAGGGCCTCACAGTCACAAATGGAAATCCCGCACCGGTTGTCACATCTGCCGGCGCTCTTGTGGACGGGTTGAAGGCGATTGGTGCCAAGCGCGTTGCGCTCGTAGCCCCCTATATGAAGCCACTGACAGAATTGGTCGTTACATACATTCGTAACGAGGGCATCGAAGTCTCCGACTGGCGGGCGCTGGAAATCCCCGACAATCTGGCGGTGGCAGCTCACGATCCCATGAACCTTCCAAATATCGTCAAAGGCATGAAGACGGACGACGTCGATGCAGTCGTGCTTTCTGCCTGCGTACAGATGCCCTCATTGTCGGCCGTTCCCATGGCAGAGGCGATTACGGGCAAGCCTGTGTTGACTGCGGCAATTGCCACAACCTGGCAGATGTTGAACGCACTCAATCTCAATACTCGCGTACCCGGTGGCGGCACCCTGCTGTCCGGCGTTTATTGAGGTGGGGCATATGACCAGAGGATATAACGTCAACGCAAATGGAATTCGGCATCACCTCCTGCATTTCCCGGGAAATGGACCGGCCATGCTGCTGGTGCCGGGCATAACATCGCCTGCCATTACATGGGGCTTCGTTGCCGAACGGCTAAGCGATGCCTTCGACGTGCACGTCCTGGACGTACGCGGGCGCGGTCTGAGTGAAGCGGGTGATCTGCATTACTCGCTTGATGCCATGGCAGCAGATGTCGTGTCACTCGCTGCGGCCACTGGCCTGAACAAGCCCGTTATCCTTGGTCATTCGATGGGCGCACGCACGGCCATTCGCGCCGCGCGGCTGGCACCGGATGTCTTTTCGGGCCTTATTCTCGTTGATCCTCCGGTTTCCGGGCCGGGACGACGTGCTTATCCATCCGCTTGGAACTGGTACGAGGATTCCATCCTGATGGCGCAGAAGGGGTGTTCAGGAGAAGACATGCGTCGCTTCTGTCCCTCATGGACCGATGAGCAGAATGCATTGCGGGCCGAGTGGCTTCACACCTGCCAGCTGGATGCAATCCGCACGGCCTTTGACGGGTTCCATACCGACGATATCCATGCGGATCTGCCCCATATTGCCCTGCCGATACGTCTCGTCGTTGCAGGCGGTGCAGCCGTGATCGGCCAGGAGGATATCGAGGAGATCAAGACCCTTGCACCAGCCGTCGAGGTACGGATCGTCGAAAAGGCGGGCCATATGATCCCCTGGGATGATATGGACGGTTTTCTTGCCGCTACTTTGGATTTTCTGCCGGCCCTACCTGCCAATTGAAAGGATATTGATATGGACCACGCGAGCTTCACAGAAATTTGCCTGCACCAGCTGAAAATGTCCGGCGTGCACGAAGGTGAAAAGCTGATCGTTCTGACGGAGGGCAACAACCGCCTGGATTACGCTGATGCGTTCATGGCGGCTGGCCAGCGGCTCGGTGCGCTGATGTACCACATGCGATTGCCCACTCCCTTGCCGACGGGTGGCTGGAACGTCGGCGTTACCGGCCTAGCTGCCATGCCGGATGCCGTCGAGGCCTTGAAGGCCTGCGATATGCTGATCGACTGCATCTTCCTGTTGTTCTCGCCGGAGCAGATGGCCATTCAGGCGGCAGGCACACGCATCCTGACGGCTGTCGAGCCGCCGGAACTGCTGGCGCGCATGCTGCCGACCAAGGAAATCCGCGAAAAGGTCGAGATTGGCGGCGAGATGCTCGCCAAGGCGAAGGTCATGCGCATTACCTCACCGCATGGAACCGACGTGACCTACAAGCTCAATACCTATCCGACCGTGACGGAATATGCCTGCACGGATGAGCCCGGCCGTTGGGATCATTGGCCGTCAGGTTTCGTCTTTACAGGCGGCGATGACGATGGCGTTGATGGTCAGATCGTGGTGGCACCCGGTGATATTCTGCTGCCGCAGAACATCTATGTCCGCGAACCGATCATTTACACGATCGAAAAAGGCTGGGTCACCGATATTCGTGGCGGGCTCGATGCGGAACTGGTCAAATCCTACATGCAAGACTTCAACGACCCGCGCGGCATGGGTATGAGCCATGTCGGCTGGGGCATGAACCCGCACGCCAAGTGGCACAATCTTGTTCCTGGCGCATTCCCTGGCGGCATGGGCATGGAGCCGCGCAGTTTCTACGGCAATGTCATGTTCTCGACCGGCCCCAACAATGAGCTCGGTGGCCCCAATGATACGCCCTGCCATCTCGATATTCCCATGCGCGGATGCTCACTGTTCCTCGATGACGAACCCGTCGTCATCGATGGCGACATCGTGGTGAAGGAAATTCAGATGGCTCGGTCTTAAACGGCCGTCTTTGCGGCGGGAAGGAAGAAAACATGTCGCAGCAGGAAATCTACCAGACAGCCGGCTTCGGGCAGCCCGTTCCACGCGGAACACGCCCCGGCATTGTCGTCGTCGATTTTACATACGGGTTTACCGACACGACGTATCCGACGGCTGCGGATATGACACAGGCCATCGCCGCAACGCGGCGGCTGACCGACCTTGCCCGATCAAAAGGTATGCCGGTCATTTACACGGCCATCGCTTACCATGTTGGCGACGTTAAAATGCTGCCATGGCTTCGAAAAGCAACGGGTATGGCGGCCCTGATCGAGGGTAGTCGTCTTGTTGAAATCGACGCTGGCACCGGCATTCAGCCCGGTGATCCGGTGATCTTCAAGAAAGGGGCATCTGCTTTTCACGGAACGGCGCTCGCAGCACTTCTCGCCGGAGCCGGTGTCGATACATTGATCGTCACGGGTGCGACGACATCCGGCTGCGTCCGGGCAACAGTCGTCGATGCCGTCCAGTCCGGCTTCAACGTCCTTGTTCCCGCCGACTGTTGTGCCGACAGGGCCAAGGCCCCGCATGATGCCAATCTCTACGACATGCATCAAAAATATGCCGACGTTACAGATGCCGCCGATATCGAACAGTGGATTGCGTCGCTTTGATCTGTAGATCGTAGCCTGTCCTCGAAGGGGGCAGGCAACGCATGCTTTGTCGGGTCTTAGCCATAGTGCATGATCGCAGTGTCGAACCTTCAACCCAGCAGAAAAATCATAAAAAAAGCCGCCTTTTGAAGCGGCAAACTCCAGAGGAACGGAACCATGAAAACACTTATGAGAATTTCCGGGATGATGCTCGCTCTGTCTTGGGCAGGGCATAGCATGGCAGACGAAATCAAGATTGGTGAAATCAACAGCTATTCCAGTCTTCCCGCGTTCACCGAACCCTATAGGAAGGGTTGGGAAATGGCAGTCGATGAAATCAACGCTGCCGGCGGCATCAAGGGTAGCAAGCTCGTGGTCGTCTCAAAGGACGACGGCGGCAAGCCGGGCGAGGCTTTGACAGCCGCCAACGAACTTGTGTCGAAAGAAGGCGTCGTCATGGTAACCGGCTCGTTCTTTTCGAATGTCGGCCTTGCCGTGGCGGATTTTGCCAAGCAGAAAAAGGTCTTTTATCTCGCCGGTGAGCCTTTGACGGATGCCATGGTCTGGTCGAAGGGTAATGACTACACCTTCCGCCTTCGCCCGTCCAACTATGTGCAGGCCGCAATGCTCGCACAGGAAGCAGCCAAATTGCCAGCAAAGCGCTGGGCAACCATTGCGCCGAACTATGAGTATGGCCAGAGCGCCGTTGCCGTCTTCAAGGAGCTTTTGCTCAAGGCCCGCCCGGATGTGGAGTTCGTAGCCGAGCAGTGGCCGCCCCAGGGCAAGATCGACGCTGGTTCCGTGTCTCAGGCCATAGAAGCATCGAAGCCGGAAGCCATTCTCAACGTCACCTTCGGTGCCGATCTGGTGAAACTGGTGCGCGAGGGGACAACCCGCGAACTGTTCAAGGACCGTTCCGTCGTGTCCTTCCTGACGGGAGAGCCGGAATATCTTGATCCGCTTCAGGCGGATGCCCCGCAGGGCTGGATTGTGACCGGCTACCCGTGGTCATCGATCGACACTGCAGACCATAAGAAATTCCTCGACGCCTATCAGGCTCGTTACAATGACTATCCACGTCTCGGATCGGTCGTCGGTTACTCCCTGATCAAGGCCGCAGCCGCTATCCTGGAACGCAGCCAGTCGACTGATGTCAAAGACCTGATCACCGCCGCCAAAGGCGTAACCTTCGATACCCCGTTCGGCCAATCCTCGTTCCGGGCCGCTGATCATCAATCCACTCTGGGTGCTTATGTCGGCAAGACGGCGCTGAAGGATGGAAAAGGCGTCATGGTCGATTTCAAGTATCAAAGCGGTAGCGACTTCCTCCCAACTGAAGCCGAAGCTGCCAAGCTTCGCCCCTGACACAGATAAGGGCGACGCGACAGGATTGCGCGTCGCCTTTCCTGCCGCGGCTTATATCGCCACGTAACCACTGCATGTTCTTCAGCTGGAATGCCGGGGAACAAGGGGATATTCATGGAACTCTATGTCGTCCAATTTTTGACGGGCTTGGCAAATGCTGCCTCGCTGTTTCTCGTCGCCTCAGGTCTTTCCCTGATTTTCGGGGTTACGCGCATCGTCAATTTCGCCCATGGCGCATTCTATATGCTGGGTGCCTATATCGCCTACAGCCTGACGGTGCGGTGGCAGACACCGCTTGGTTTTTGGGCGGCACTTCTTGTTTCGTCGGTGGCTGTCGCGGTTGTCGGCGTCATTATCGAAACCCTGCTTCTTCGCCGCATCTACCATGCGCCAGAACTTCTCCAGCTTCTGGCAACCTTCGGGGTCACATTGATTGCTGAAGATGCGGTGCGCCTGATCTGGGGACCGGAAGATCTGGTGGGGCCACGTGCGCCTGGCCTATCCGGTGCCGTCTCCATCCTCGGGCGCGCAATGCCGGTCTATGATTTTGTCCTCATTGCTTTAGGACCCGTTGTATTCGGCCTGATCTGGCTGCTGCTGCACCGCTCCCGTTGGGGACTGCTCGTGCGGGCCGCCACGCAGGACCGGGAAATGGTCAATGCGCTCGGCGTCAATCAGAAGTGGTTGTTTACCGGCGTCTTCGCGCTTGGTGTCTTTCTTGCGGCGTTTGGGGGAGGGCTGCAAATCCCGCGAGACGCGGTCACGCACTTCATGGATCTCTCCATCATCACAGAGGTTTTCGTGATCGTGGTGATCGGCGGTCTCGGCAGCATTGGCGGAGCATTTCTGGCCGCCATCATCGTGTCCCAGCTCAACGCGTTCGGCATTCTCATTCTGCCGGGTATCTCGCTGGTTCTCATGTTTGCTGTCATGGCCATCGTGCTGGTGCTACGCCCCTGGGGGCTTTTGGGTAAGCCGGTCGTTCGCTCCCGCAGCCCGGCCGCGCCGCAGGGCGGTGCCTGGAAACCTTTCGGAAGCGTGGGCCGTATCAGCTGTGCCATCGCAACTATAATGGCGATGCTGTTGCCTTTCATTCTGGGAGATTACGGTATCAGCGTCGCATCCGAAGTGATGATCGCGATCATTTTCGCCATCAGCCTGCAATTCCTGATGTCGGTCGGAGGTCTTGATTCCTTTGGCCACGCGGCAAACCTCGGGCTCGGTGCCTATGGCGCAGCGATGTGCGTTCAGTATTACGGTATCCCCATGGAACTGGCTATGATCGTCGGGCCGCTGATTGCCGCAGCTTTTGCTATCGTCGCAGGGTGGTTTTGTGTTCGGTTGTCCAACATCTATTTCGCCATGCTGACACTCGCCTATGCGCAGATCCTATGGTCTGTCGTCTTCCAGTGGGTCGATGTGACCGGCGGTGACAATGGCATCGTTGGCGTGTGGCCATCCGAGTGGGCCTCAAGTCCCGAGGCCTTTTACTGGCTAACCGCAGCGTGCGCGGTGGGCGTCGTTTGTGCCATGCGTTATCTGACGTTCTCACCCTTCGGCTACAGCTTGCGAGCTTTGCGCGATTCTCCCATGCGTTCGGGAACGATCGGCATTTCCCAGCGGCATGTGCAGCATGTGGCATTCGTCGTTAGCGCTTTCTTCGCGGGGCTAGCCGGTGTGCTGTTTGCATTCCAGAAAGGCAGCATTTTCCCCGATGCGCTTGGAATATCGACCTCTGTCGATGGCCTGATCATGGTTCTGCTGGGTGGCTTCAACACGATATCTGGCAGTGTGGTCGGAGCCGTTGTCTACAAGGTGGCGTCCATCTGGCTCATGAGCAACACCGACTTTCCCCGCTTGATCCTGGGCAGTGTCATCGTGCTTCTCGTGGTCCTCTTTCCACAGGGAATTGTCGGTTCCACCCAACGCCTATTCGAAAGCTGGCAAAACAGAAGGCGACAATCCAGGGCCCTTGTCGGTGCACCGGCAGAAAATGGCGGTGTGGCATGACAGAGGCTCTGCTGAAGGTTGAAAACCTGTCCAAAAGTTATCAGGGCGTCAAGGCTGTCCAGGGCGTATCTCTTGCCGTCGCTCCAGGTGAGCTGCTGGCCATGATCGGACCAAATGGCGCAGGCAAGAGCAGTTGCTTCAACATGCTGAACGGACAAATCCGTCCGGATGAAGGGTGTATTGTCATCTGTGGCAAGGACACGACAGGCTTTTCTCCAGAGCGGATTTCCCGGCTTGGGGTCGGTCGAACCTTCCAGGTCGCGGAGACATTTCTGTCCATGACCGTCCGCGAGAACGTTCAACTGGCCGTCCAATGTGCACGATTCAGTGCTTTGTCGCTTTCTGCGTTCTTCGGCAATCTCGGGCGCAATTTCCGCGCAGAGGCGGATGATCTGCTCGAACTGATCGGATTGAAAGAGCAAGCCGGACGATCCTGCCGGGAGCTCCCCTATGGCGATATCAAGCGGCTGGAACTGGCGATCGCGCTGGCAGGAAATCCGAAATTACTTCTGATGGATGAACCCGCTGCCGGCATGGCGACCAGAGAACGCAAGCTGTTGATGCAGTTGACGTCACGCATCGCCAAGGAGCGGCAATTGGCTGTGCTGTTTACTGAGCACGATATGGATATCGTTTTCGACTATGCGGATCGGATCATCGTCCTTAACCGCGGCCAACTGGTCGCAGAGGGATCGCCTGCGCAAGTGCGAGCCAATGAAGATGTCCAGGCGATTTATCTGGGCTCTGGCGCTCTCTACAAACAGGAACACTGAGACATGCTGGAAGTTGCAAAGCTGAATAGCTGGTATGGCCCTGCCCATATTCTGTTCGATGTCAGCCTGAAGGTGGTGGCTGGAGAGGTCGTGGCGTTGTTGGGTCGCAATGGTGCCGGCAAATCCACGACGATGAAATCTATCGTCGGGCTTGTGAACCGTCGTGAGGGCAAGTTGATATTCAGGAATGAGGATATTTCGAATCTCGCGCCTTTCGAAATTGTCCGCAAGGGTCTCGGCTATGTGCCGGAGGATCGGCGCATTTTCACGGAATTGACCGTCGAGGAGAATCTTGAGGTCGGTCGTCAGCCGAAGCGCGAAGGACGTGCTGCCTGGTCGCCGGAACGGATCTACGAGATATTCCCCAATCTCGCCGAAATGCGCAAAAGACCGGCTGGACGAATGAGTGGCGGCGAGCAGCAGATGCTGACCATTGGTAGAACCTTGATGGGCAATCCCTATCTGGTTTTGCTCGACGAGCCGTCCGAAGGGATCGCGCCAAAGATTGTCGAGCAAATGGCGGAAGCAATCGTCCTTTTAAAACGCGAAGGTGTGTCCGTATTGCTGTCAGAGCAAAACCTGCATTTTGCGCGTTTGATCAGCGATCGTTGCTACATTCTCGAAAAAGGGGTCACCCAGTTTTCAGGCACCGTAGCTGAATTGGATAACCGTTCCGACCTCAAGGAGACCTACCTCG
This sequence comes from Agrobacterium sp. DSM 25558, assembly GCF_900100825.1. Classification (NCBI taxonomy): domain Bacteria; kingdom Pseudomonadati; phylum Pseudomonadota; class Alphaproteobacteria; order Hyphomicrobiales; family Rhizobiaceae; genus Agrobacterium; species Agrobacterium sp. DSM 25558. The sequence goes on from NZ_FMUD01000057.1 coordinate 15,925, forward strand.
CCCTTTGAAAAGGCCGGCCGGAAGCCCCAATCCAGATGAATAAGAAAGAAAGGGATTTATATGAAAAATTATAGCATGTTTTCGATAGTCGCGACTCTGATGCTTTCCGGAATCTCCTCCATGAATGCGGCTAACGCCGCGCCGTCGACAGATTTTGCAGCGCGTTGTTTGGCTCTAAAAGGGGCCACGGTTGAAGGTGGCGTCGTTACTCTGGCCGAGGTAACGCAGGCCAGTGCCCTTCCCGTCACGGAGAAATCCGTGTCAGATCATTGTCTTGTGCGCGGGGCAATGAACCAGCGCACCGGCATTGATGGACAACCTTATGCCTTGCAGTTTGAGCTTCGTCTTCCCGTCGAGTGGAATAAGCGATTTTATTATCAGGGCGGCAGTGGTGTTGACGGCATTTTGTTTCCGGCATTGGGCACCTATAGCGGGGGCGGCAACCTTCGCAATGCCCTTTTGGACGGGTACACCGTCGTCACAACGGACTCAGGCCATCAGGAGGTCGCGAACAAGCCGAATGGCCGCTTTTCCTTCGGCGCAGACCCGCAAGCAAGACTCGAATATGGCAACATGCAGGTTCCGCAGGTTACCACCGCGGCAAAGACGCTCATCCGCGGTTTTTATGGCGAGTTGCCGCAATATTCCTATTTTTACGGTTCATCCAATGGTGGCCGCCAAGCGATGATCGCTGCGCAGCAATATCCCGATCTTTTCGATGGCATATTGGCCAGCGCCCCGGGATTTCGGCTTGCACAGGCGTCCATTCAGGCCCTCTATCAGGCCCAGATTGCAACAAAAGTTGCCCCAAAGGGACCGGATGGTCGTCCGGATATCAAGAAGACTTTGACGGACAGTGAAAAGGCTATCGTAGTCAAGAAAATCCTCGATGCCTGTGACGCGCTGGATGGAGCAAGTGACGGAATGGTCAGCCGCATCAGTGCTTGTCATCCCGATCCGACCGAATGGACGTGCAAGGCGGGTGAGACAACCGATTGTCTGCAGCCGGAAAAAGCGTCCTACATAAAGGCGCTGTTTGCGGGAGCCCATACGAGTGATGGCCGCGCTATTTATTCAAAATGGCCGTTCGATCCCGGCATGGTGGAGCAGACAAGCAATTCTTACTATTTCCTTTTTGCTGGAGAAGCCTCGCATATTTACACCACCCCTCCGACGATCACCGAGGATATCGCGGGCTATGGTCTATCGGCTGATATCGACAGTGAATTCGCAAAGATCTCGGCAACTGATGGAGTGTTCACGGTGCCTGGAACCAAATTCACCAATGCCGAGTCTCCAGACATGGATGCGTTTCGGGCAAAGGGTGGCAAACTCATCATCTTCAACGGTACCGCAGACCTTGCATTCTCGGTCTATGACGTCGCGGCCTATTACAAAAAAGTTGAAGAGAGATATGGCGCAGATGGTGCTCGCGAGTTCGCCAGAGTGTTCTTCGTACCGGGCATGGCTCATACCCGTGGTGGAGCCTACGGCACAGATCAGTTCGACGCTTTCGGTGCTTTGACAGACTGGGTCGAAAAGGGCGTTGCTCCGACGCGGCTGACCGCAACGGCGCGTGCCGAGGCAGGTGTAAAGTGGCCTGGGAGAACACGTCCGATCTGCCTTTATCCGGCAGAAGCGGTTTATGATGGACATGGCGATATCGAAAAAGCTGAAAGCTTCGCATGCCAGTAATAAGGTGGCTTCGCGGTGTCGACGAGTTACGGAATAACACGCGCTGAGGAACGCTTCATGCCCTAGGCTTTGTGGGGATTCACAAATCAGCGCGAATGTGATTCACGCTTTGGATGGATCGTTTTGTACTGACCGACGCCCAATGGGCGATGATAGAACCGCATTGTCTGGGAAAACCTATGGATCCCGGTCGCACCGGAAGAAACAACCGGCTGTTCATTGAAGCCGTGCTTTGGATTGTGCGCACGGGCAGCCCATGGCGTGACCTGCCCGCTGCGTTTGGCAACTGGAGCACGGCATTTCGCCGGTTTCGCGACTGGCGTGAAGCCGACATTTTCAAACGCATATTCGATGCCCTCTCTGATGAACCGGACATGGAATACGCCATGGTGGATGCCACCATCGTCAAGGTCCACCGACACGGTCAGGGCGCAAAAGGGGGACTCAGAGCCAGGCCATTGGTCGCTCAAAAGGTGGGATGACAACCAAAATCCTGGCACTGACCGATGCTTTAGGCAATCTGGTCCGGTTGGAATTGCTGCCGGGCCATCGCTTCGACACGGTCGGCGTCGCGCCACTCATCGATGGCATCGAGTTCGGTGCGCTACTCGCCGACAAGGCTTTCGATAGCAACAACATTGTGGCCGATCTCAACGAGCGCGGCGCGAAAATCGTCATCTCGCAACATCCGCGTCGATCAATGCCTCTCCAAATCGACACTGAGATTTACAAATGGCGACACCTGATCGAAAACTTCTTCTGCAAACTCAAAGAGTTCAAACGCATCGCTATGAGAGCCTGTAAAACGGACCAGAGCTTTCAGGCCATGATCTATCTGGCAGCGGCTGTGATCAATTCGCGATGAATCCCCACAAACCCTAGAACGATCTAGCGCCAAGGTGGAGAAGCGACTGACGGATGTATGAAAATCCGCGTTTTTTGGTGAATGGATTCGTTTAGAGTTAGAAACCCGACCTAGGCTCAGGACTCATAAAATCAGAGCCAGAAGATAACAGCGGCGGCGATGCAAATGCTTGAGAAGAAGGTATGTGCGCAGCGATCGTAACGTGTGTGGATGCGCCTCCAGTCCTTTAGCTTGCCGAACATGTTCTCGATTTTGTGGCGTTTCCTGTAGAGAACAGGATCGTGCGGGACGGGCACTTTCCGGTTGGACCTTGAAGGGATGCAGGCGTCGATCTTGCGCTCGGCTAAGGCAGCGCGAAACCAGTCGGCGTCATAGCCCTTGTCCTCCAGCAACGT
>NZ_FMUD01000059.1:0-16367 GCF_900100825.1 Agrobacterium sp. DSM 25558
ACCAGGATCGCGCCGTCCATCTGGGCAGCACCGGTGATCATGTTCTTCACGTAGTCGGCGTGGCCGGGGCAGTCGACGTGCGCGTAGTGACGAGCAGGTGTCTCGTATTCAACGTGTGCCGTCGAAATCGTGATACCGCGGGCCTTTTCTTCCGGTGCAGCGTCGATCTGGTCATACGCCTTGTATTCGCCGAAATACTTCGTGATCGCAGCAGTCAACGACGTCTTGCCGTGGTCAACGTGACCAATCGTGCCAATGTTGACGTGCGGCTTGTTGCGCTCAAACTTGCTCTTTGCCATGTGAATTGCTTCCTGTGAACGTGAAGTCGATTTCCCGGCGAACCGGTTTGGTGTCGCCGTTTACGGCTTTGCAAGCGAATGCGCAAGACTTAATTGCAAGCACGCTTGTTGCACCGCCAAAAGCGACATGATGACTACCATATGGTGCTATATTTCATGGATTCAACGCGGGCCTTGCGTACGGATGCGTGTATTACTGCCACACGCACTCTTTACGAAGAAGTGATTCATGTCATATTGACAATCGAATTGGCTTGCGAAGACCGGCAACCGGAATCGATATCGCCGGTTTATCAACGTCCGTCTTCACAGCCGCTTTCTCCCCGACACCCATTCGTGTCTGCTTCAGGATCTGTCATGGAAATTTTTACCGCTGCCGGTTTTACGGCATTTCTTCAGGTCATTGCGATCGACCTTGTTCTTGCAGGCGATAATGCCATCGTCATCGGTCTCGCCGCTGCCGGCCTTCCCGCCCACCTCCGACGCAAGGCCATCCTTGTCGGTATTATTGCGGCCACCGTTCTTCGTATCGCCTTCGCGGCTTTGACCGTACAACTTCTGGCCATTGTCGGCTTGCAGCTATTCGGCGGACTTCTTCTGGCATGGGTTTGCTGGAAGATGTGGAGCGAACTGCGTGCGCAGGGCAAAGCAGGAGACGAGATCACCAACGATGAAGCCGATCTGACGAAGGGGAACAAGACCTTCTTCCAGGCGGCGGTTCAGATCGTCATCGCCGACGTCTCCATGTCGCTGGATAACGTTCTGGCCGTGGCAGGTGCCGCGCAGGACCACATCACCGTCCTCATCATCGGCCTGATCTTCTCCATCGCGCTGATGGGCCTTGCCGCAAATTACGTTGCCAAGCTGTTGCACCGTTACCAGTGGATTTCCTATGTCGGCCTCGCTGTGATCGTCTATGTCGCGTTCAACATGCTCTATCACGGCTTCGTCGAAGTCTGGCCTTACGTGCAGCCGTATTTCAACTGAAGTCGCCAGCCATTGCCGTTTTGACGAGCCCGGAGATTATAGAAGTCTCCGGGTTTTTTATTGAAATGAACTCTGCCCAAAGCTTATCAGCTCGCGTCGGCAAATCAGCCTCAGCTTCGACGGCAAGTCGCACAATTCGTCCGTACCTTTTTGTGGTTGCCGTTAGCCTCACGCAAGCATAGACACCCATTACTTTAGATATGACGAATAACTATAAAGGCTGTCTGAACAATGGCTTATGACTGGTCCGGCGGGCGTGTTCGCCGCTTCCGCCAAATCAAAATCTGGATGACTTTCAGCGCGGTTTTCTTCGTGTTCCTGATCGTGGGAGCCCTATACGGTACCTTATGACGGCATTTCGCCTAGGCCGTTGATACAGGAAGGTTTACGTTGGACGCACCCACATCACCGGAATAAGGGCTGTCGAAAACCACTCCGCTAAAAAGCGTCGCGACACCATCGATATAGCGGTAGCATTTTCCGATTTCGGTTATCTTGACGAAACCGTCTCCGCGTCGAACGCGGTAGACCATTTCAAATGCGTCGCCTGACAGAACGGAGTTTCTGATTCCTTCTACGACGTAAGGGCGGTCGTCTTCATGTATTATTGGCATCATCCGCTCTACCGGCAGACCACCATCGAGATCTTCGCAGGAAAATCCCATGATTCGAGCGAAGACCTCATCCGCCCAAAAAAGGTTCTGCTGGACGTCCCAGACGTAAAACCCACCGAGATTCATTGCGACATAGCGCTGAACGGGTGTATTCTCCGACATTATCAATCCTGGGTTTAATTTAAACCGACATGTCACTCTATGCGGTATCTGGAGACCGTACAATAAGGCAAAACTGTGTTTGCACCAAAAACCGGCAGCCTCCGAAATCGTTCCATTTTAAGAATATTTTTTTGTTACCGGAGTTAGGCGCACTCGATTGATGCCGGTGGACATATGCCCGGCATCGCGCCTCCTTGTTTTCTGAAGGCGATAGCGTCCTGCTCAAGACGTGCGAAAACCCCAGCATGACTGGCGTTGCAGATCATCGTTTGTTGAAAAGTGGAGCGGGTAGCGGGAATCGAACCCGCGTATTCAGCTTGGAAGGCTGCTGCTCTACCATTGAGCTATACCCGCGGCGGTGGTTTCGATCCGTGCAGAATGGTGGAGGAAGTTGGATTTGAACCAACGTAGGCTGAGCCAACGGATTTACAGTCCGTCCCCTTTAACCACTCGGGCATTCCTCCAGTATTCTGCGAGGATCAAGCGACCAAGCTTAAACAGATTTCCGGTGCGGCGCGTTGCCGTTCCGTCGTCTGTGGCCGCGTATATGACTGCCCTCGCCGCGTCTGTCAACACGATGTGTGACGAAATTTCACGAAAAATGCGAACAGAGTCATAGGCCTGTGGATGAGTGCGTCTCCCGTAGGAAAGCCGTCGGCATTTTTATCATGACAGCCTCGCAGAACAGGAAGAGAAGCCAACTCCGCGGCCAATTGAAAGGTTGCGAAGCACGACAGGGTACTGGTGCTGGAGCGGCGCTAAAGATATAAGACGGCATGAGCAAAGACGATCCAAACGATAAATCCACCCGTGACACTCACTATGCAACGTTGCGCCGTCAGGTGCGTGATGCCAAGAGAGAGCGTGGCGAAATCCCCACCCCCGCATTTCAGAAGCGCAGGCCGCGTGGCGGCGAAGACTGGAAGGCACCGCAGCTGGCACCTGATCAGGTCCATCTCTACGGGCTGCACACGGTGCGCGCGGCGCTTTCCAACAAGGAACGTGAGATCGTCAAACTGTCCGTTACGCTGAACGCGTTGGCGCGGCTGGAAATCGGCACTGCGGAAGAGCAGCCTTTCCCAGTGGAAATGGTATCCCCGCAGGATATCGACAAGGTGCTTGGGCCAGACGCCATCCACCAGGGTATCATGCTGGAAACAAAGCCCCTGCCCGTCAAGAAGCTCGGCGCGTTGAAGAACAGCCCGCTGATTCTGGTTCTCGATCAGGTCACAGACCCACACAATGTCGGCGCCATCATGCGCTCAGCAGTCGCCTTCAATGCCGGTGCCGTCGTCACCACCATGCGCCACAGCCCAACCGAATCGGGCGTCATGGCCAAATCCGCATCCGGCGCGCTGGAAATGATTCCCTACATTCAGATCGGCAATCTGGCCGATGCGCTGGGTGAGCTGCACAAGCTCGGTTTCACATCCATCGGACTGGACTCAGAAGGCCCCGCCCCGATCGAAGGAACATTCAGCGGCAAGAAAATCGCGCTTGTCCTTGGCGCTGAAGGCAAAGGCTTGCGCCAGAAGACCCGTGAAACCGTATCTGCGCTGGCACGTCTCGATATGCCCGGCGCGATCAAATCACTGAATGTTTCGAATGCTGCGGCCATTGCGCTGTATGCCGCACGCCAATTTCTCGCAAAACCATAATTTCCCGGACAACACCTTTATTGGAGCACCAATGCCAGATCTGACAAAACCCACCGGCGAACTCACGCTTCGCACACTTGCCATGCCGACAGATGCAAACCCGGCGGGCGATATTTTCGGCGGATGGGTTATGTCACAGATGGACTTGGCAAGCGGCATTCGCGCCGCAGAACGTGCCCGCTGTCGCGTCGTGACGGCAGCGGTCAAGGAAATGGCTTTCGAACTGCCCGTGAAGATCGGCGATACCCTGTCGATCTATACGGACATTGCCCGGGTTGGGCGCACATCCATTACCCTCACCGTCGAAGCATGGGCGCAACGCTCACGCTATAACGCCATGGAGAAGGTGACTGCCGGAACCTTCATCATGGTGGCGATGGACGATGAAGGAAAGCCGACGCCCATCGCGCAGCAGGCATGATCCGACAGCGCTGACGTCAAACCTTCAAATAGGCCGATGATCTGTCGAAGCTGAGCCCCGGAAAAACGCCGTTGGTCAGCGCTTCGCTGCCCACATCGAACTGGCGATACAGCATGGCGGCGGCGAGTTCGCGGACGTCGCCGGTGGGCATCAGGTCGCGGTCGTCAAGAAGCTTGCCGTCCGCGAGTCCGGGCCAGTTACCCAGCACCCGCCCGCCATCGATCCCACCGCCGGCCAGAATAGCCGCGCCGCCGGTGCCGTGATCAGTTCCGCCGGTGCCGTTTTCACGCACCGTGCGGCCAAACTCGGTCATGGCAAGCACAACGGTCTTTTTCCAGACGTCCGGACCCAACGCATCCTTCAACGTGGTCAGTGCGATGGTCAGGTCTTTGACGGTGCGGGCAAACTGGCCTTTCTGCCCGGCATGCGTATCCCAACCATCGACGGAAAAGCTGGCGATCCGATAATCTTCACGCAGCAAACCACCTGCAAGCTTGGCGACATCGCGAATGCCCTGCCCGCGTTTTTCGTCCTGAAAAAGCTGCTCTGCCGACATATCCGTGCGCAGGGCTTCGGCCAATACCCGGCTGAAATCCGCGTCATTCGCATAAAGTCGCTTGAAGAAGGCAACGTCATCCGCCGCCATCGTCATATCGGAGGTGGAAGCCCAGACATCGGCCTCATTCGGCCCTGAGAGAATCAGCTCCATCGAGGTATTGATATCGATAGCCTTGCGATCCTGTGATCTGGGGATCGATGAAAGCGCTCGATTGAGCCAGCCCGTCCGTTCTGCATGAACATGTTCCGCACCACTTTCCAGCATGTCCTGCCCATCGAAATGGCTGCGCTGATCCCGGTACGGCGTCGAGACCGCGTGCACGAAAGCGAGTTCCTTGGCCTGGAATAGCGGCATCAAAGACTGGGCTGCCGGGTTGAGGCCAAAATGGCCGTCGAGATCGATCAAGCCCGTATCCGGCGTTAATGCCAATGTCGGGCGAAAGCCTGCAAAGGCGGCATCGCCATAGGGCTGCACCAGATCCAGCCCATCCATCGCGCCGCGCAGAACGATGGTGACGAAGCGGTTATCGCCCGGCATGGCGGCGAAGCTGACGGGAGAAAAAACCGGCAACGCAGCAGCACAGCAGGCGGTGGCAAGAAAACTGCGGCGGCTTATCAGTATATCCTGAGAGAAGGCCATGTTTCCTATCTCCTGTTGAATTCGGGCGAGGACAGCACAAGCGTCATACCACTTGTGCGGTTCGGGGCCTGGCTGACGACACGGATGGTGTCGTCACGCGCCATATCGGCCATGGCGACTTCCAGAAGCTTTTTCGGCTCCGTGTCACCACCCAGTGAGTTTGATGCTTTACGAGCCCACAAAATTCGCTCGCTCATTTGGCTGGGCGATAGCCATGATGCGACGCCTTCCTCGAAACCCGCGGGGCTCGGAGGCTGCCATACCGGCTGGCCCATGCGGCGTAACGAAGCAAGGGTCAACGTCCGCGCCAGACTTTGCTTGGGCTTCGGCTTTTGTACAGCTGCATCCGGCTTCATGTCCGTCATAGGCTTTTCCATCGCCATCTGGTCGCCCGTCGCGGGTGCCGGGCTGTCTTTCGGCGCGATCTGTCCCATGGCAGGCATCGGCGCGATATCGTCGTCACCGGCTGGAGACATTCTCGCCTGCCAGTTTTTCTGGTTGATCCCAAAAGCACGGAGACCGGATACGACATAGTCGAACGGCAGCTTCATCTTGCGCCCCGGTTCTGCCCAGGCGCGGGGATGGTTGAGCATCGCGGCATAGACTTTAATCAGTTGCCCGTTGCTGGCCTTCCACTCATCCGTCATGGCGGCCACCACCTCTGCCGGTGCTTCATCGGCAATGAAGTGCGCCGCCAGTTTGCGACAGACATGCGCCGCTGTCTCTGGCCTCATGGCGAGGTCATCCAGCATGCTGAGGCAGTCATCTGCCGTGCGTTCATTCCCGCCATAGGAAACACCGAGGACCTTGATTTGTCCGGGCTCGGCCATGCGAGGGCGAAACAGCATTTCGTAGCGATCATCCACCGTCATCCCGGTCAAGACCAACGCTGCGGAACGCACATCGGTTTGCGTGTAGCCGCTGCCTGCCCCCATCGTGTGAAGTTCGAGCAGCTCGCGACCCAGATTTTCGTTCAGCCCCGCCTTGCGGTTTGCAGCGGCAGCGGATTCAGGCCCGGCGGATCGGTTCTGATCCAGATAGATCAGCATGGCCGGATGCAGCACCGCCGCCTGTAAAAGATCGCGAAAGGGTCCGGCCAGATGCGGACGGATCGCCTCGACTTCATAGAGGGGCGTAATGACCCGCATGTTCACGGCCTTACGCGCATTCACGGAAAAATGGTCGACCCAGAAAGATGCCAGTCGCTCGTGAAAACCGTAAGGCGAGAACACCGCCTGCATGACTCGGGCGAGACTATCGCGCTGAAAGCTCTGCTCGGCCTTTCGCTGCAAGACTTGCCGTGCTTCACGGTCCGGCTGATCACCCTTTTTAGCGGGGCGTATGGCCACGAACCCGTCTGCAAGATCATCAGACCGTTGTCGCGCTTCGAACGCACCACCAATGGGAAAAAACGCGTCTTTCAATGGCGCGTCGGCGAGCTGTACCAGAAGGTCATCCGCGTTCCGGTTCAGCACCTGGCCAGGCGATAGCCCGTAGCCATAGCGGATCGCCGCCATCGTTGGAGAAAAAGGAACCATTTCCACCACTCCTGCCAATATTGACAACAGCGACAATCCCCGCCAATTCCGGCGGAAACGTCGCGAAATCATGGCCTTTTTCAGACATGGACAATTTGTAATTCAGCGCGGTGTGGCACATCGTGCCGCAGTGACAATAAGGAGAAACTGTGGCACAGCACCAGACATGAGGCTTATTCGCAAAATCATGCAGGATCGCAGTTCAGCTGGCGCTATCGCCATGCTGGCGCTTCTGCTGTTTTTGCTGCAAGGCCTCGCCAATGGTGTTGCCAATGGCAATATGGCGTCTGCGGCACTTGCGGCGGATGACATCATCTGTTCCAGCCACATGCCGGACGGTGTATCCGGCAAGCAGGACCCGGCAGGCAAGCTTGCCAATAATTGCTGCGGCACGCTCTGCCGCCTCGCAACCGCCTCTGCCATTACACTTGCCGCTGTGCCAACCGAGCCGGTTATCGGCTTTGCCCTGACAATCCAGGTCAGCTTCCAGCACGCCGAAGCAAAATGGTCACCGCAGCCGCCCAATCGCGAATCCCAACCCCGCGCCCCTCCCTCCGCTCTGCAAACCTTGAACAAAGCCTCGGCCTGAAGCACGTGCGCAACCGCTGTTGCGAAGTTCGGCCGTCCACCCTCATTGTCCAGCGGAGACATCTCATGTCCGTCACCACCTCTTTCGAAGGGGAGCGCCAGGCCGCGCAATCTTCTTCCATCAACCTATACCGCGCCGTCTGGCGCTGGCATTTTTATGCCGGTCTCTTCGTTCTGCCCTTCTTGATTTCCCTCGCCATCACCGGCGCACTGTATCTTTTCAAGGATGAGATCGACGGTGTCATTCATGCCGATCTCAAGCGTATCGAAGCGGTGCAGAACGCTCCGCAAGCCAGCCCCTCCGCCATAATCGCATCCGCATTGGCCGCCGTTCCCGGCACTGCCGTCAAATACACGACACCCACTGATCCCGGCGCTTCGACCGAAATCACCGTCAACACGGCAGCGGGCAAGCGCGCCGTTTACGTGAATACCTATACCGGCGAAACCCTGGGCTCTCTGCCGGACCGGGGCACCGTTATGTGGACCATCCGGTATATCCACAGCCTGAAATATTTCGGCACTTTCGCCCGCTACTTCATCGAAATCGCGGCCGGCTGGTCCATCCTTCTCGTCGCCACAGGCATCTATCTCTGGTGGCCACGCAAGCAGACGGGCGGTGTGATTACGGTGCGCGGCACGCCGAAAAAGCGGGTCTTCTGGCGCGATACCCATGCCGTAACCGGCATATTCGTCGGCATCTTCATCGTCTTTCTCGCCATAACAGGCATGCCATGGTCGGGCGTCTGGGGTGCAAAGGTCAATGAGTGGGCCAATGGCAACAATTTCGGATATCCGGCCGGCGTGCGCGTCGATGTCCCCATGTCAGGTGACCGTCTGAACGACGTGGCCAAAACCTCATGGTCTCTGGAACAGGCGCAAATCCCGAAATCCAGCACCCATGACCACGGCCAGCATATGGACACTGGCGACGCGATGGCTCCGATGGACAGCCAACCGGCCATGCCGCCAATCGGCATCGACAACGCCGTCGCCCGCTTCAACCAACTCGGCCTCCTGCACGGCTACACAGTGGCCCTGCCCACAACACCATCAGGCGTCTACAGCGGCTCGGTCTATCCGGATGATCTGTCAAAACAACGCGTGATCCATCTCGATCAATATAGCGGAGAAGCGTTGATCGACATGAGCTACGCCGATTACGGCGCACTCGGCAAAGGGCTGGAATGGGGCATCAATGTCCACATGGGCCAGCAATATGGCCTGGCAAACCAGATCATCCTCGCCCTCGCCTGCCTCGGCATCATCCTGCTGGCTACCTCCGGCGGCATCATGTGGTGGAAACGCCGCCCCAAAGGCTCCCTCGGCGTGCCGCCCCTGCCACAGGAAAAACGCGTCCTGCACGGCCTCATCGCCCTACTCGCCATCGGCGGCGTGATTTTTCCGCTGGTGGGGATAAGCCTGCTGGTGATGCTGGTGTTGGATCTGGTGGTGCAGAAATTGAGCCAGCACAGGCCAGTCTAAAACAGAAGCCGGGAGCAATCCCGGCACCTTCCGCCAGCGGCATCAGATCAAAGCCGGATTGCCGTTTCCTCTTTGGCAGTCCTGATGACGATCATCGTGAAGAAGCGCGCGACATTTGTTTGGTCGCGAAACAGCCTGTCGCAAAGCGCATCGAACTCTTCCATATCACGCAAGCGCAACATCAGAACGACGTCGGTTTCGCCGGTCACGGCATAGGCTTGTGCAACGGCCTCTTCCGTACAGGCAATATCCAGAAACCGCCGCATGTGCTGCTCGCCGTGCAGCTTCAGCTCCACCGTTACCAGAGCCTTGATGCCACGTCCCGCTTTGCTCGGATTGAGGATCGCGACGATGCGGTCGATCACCCCTGATTTACGCAGCCGTTGCATACGACGCAAGCAGCTGGAGGGAGACAGACCGACTTCATCGGCCATGTCGATGTTGGTGCGCGACGCATCACGCTGCATCAGATTCAGAAGTTTTCGATCGATACCGTCCATGCCGAGAAAGTATCCGAACCAATCGTATTTGCAATAAAATTGCACAAGAACGCAATCTTTGACCACAAATTCTAAACGGCTCGCGCTAGCAGATGGAGACCGAATAAAAGGAGTTCTCCATGAAATTTGTGATGCCTTTTTTGCAAAATACGCGTGCCACACTTGCGATCTATTGGGTGCTTATCCGGATCACGCTTCCTATTGCGATCCTCACCGAAATTCTTTCACGAGTGGGTGCAATCGAAGCGGTGTCACCTGCGTTTGCGCCGGTCATGAATTTGATCGGCTTACCCTCCGAGTTGGGTTTGGCATGGCTGACGGCCATGCTTGTCGGAATATGGGGAGCCGTTCCGCTCATTTTCACTCTAGTTCCCGCGTCATCGCTGACCGTTGCCGATGTCACGGTATTCTCCGCACTCATTCTGTTTGCGCATGGCCTACCGATCGAACAAAAGATCATTCAGCAAGCCGGTCCCGGCATCGCCACTACGACGACATTGCGTATCGTTGGTGGTTTGCTCTATGCCTTTCTCCTGCATCATCTCTTGCAAGCCACCGGCTGGTTGTCCGATCCTGTCAATCCGGCTTGGATACCGATGAGCTCGACGCCTGACTGGACCGTGTATTTTCGTGGTCTTTTGGAGACGATGATCTCCATGCTCATCATTCTTTTCGCCCTCTCATGGAGCCTCGAAATCCTCAAGGCGATAGGGCTGATGACGTTGATGATGACGGCTCTGGCACCCGTATTGCGTCTTGCTGGCATCAAGGGCGAAGCAGCAAATCTCACCGCCATCGGGTTATTTCTCGGCATATCCTATGGTGCAGGCCTTCTCATCCGGGAAGCTCGATCCGGCGCGATATCCCCGCGCCAAATCTTTCTCTCCTGCATCTTTATGGGGTTTGCGCACAGCGTGATCGAAGACACACTTCTTATGGGCTCGCTCGGCGCTGATATCTACAGCATCCTCATCGGACGTGTCGTTTTTGCGGTCGTGGCGACGGCAGCGATTGCCGGTCTACTCTACCATTTGTCTGACAAAATATTCTTTGCCCGCATATTCAAACTGCAAGCGAGAGAAGCATGAAGCAGATGGAGGATATTGGGGAGCCGGAAAATCCCGGCTTTTTCCGACGTTACCTGCGCCCGGAACTGAAGACATCATTCAACCCGATAAACCTTACACACCAACCCCTCCGGCGTCCGGTACGTCCGAAACCCCATCGCCTCGTAATAGGCCTGCCCAAGCGAATTATCCGCGCCGATGCTGGCATCGATATTCTCGAGCCCGGCCGCCTTGGCAGCCACCAGCGTTGCACGAAACAAGCCCGAGCCGACGCCCTGGCGGGCAGCCGTCGGGCTGACATGCGTGCCGATGATGCCCCAGCCCTCCGCGACGCCGTACGGGTTGCCCGGTCTCGCATAGGTCAGAGATTGAAAGCCGATAATTCGGCCTTCACTGTTTTCCGCGACCGTGCACTCGATGTTGTCTTCGCGCTGGAGATAGACTTTGAGGATCGTCTCTATATCCCGCGGAGTCTTTCGCAGACCGGCCGCGAATATCTCGTTCTGCACGGCCGTCATTGCCGCTGCGTCATCCAATGTTGCGGTGCGGATTTTCAGCATCGGATCAAGACTTGAACAGGAAGGATGCGCCGAAAGCGATCAGGGCGAAGCCTATGACGTGGTTGATCGTCAGGCTTTCCTTCAGCCAGAACACCGAAAACAGCGCGAACACTGTCAGCGTGATGACTTCCTGCATCGTCTTCAACTGTGCCGTGGAATAGACCTCGGAGCCCATGCGGTTGGCGGGTACTGCGAGGCAATATTCGAACAGGGCGATGCCCCAGCTGACCAGGATGGCGAGGAAAAGCGCGCTGCCTTTGTGTTTGAGGTGTCCGTACCATGCAAACGTCATGAAAACGTTTGAGGCAACGAGCATCACGATAGGCCAGATGTGGGCAGGGGTAATGGCAAAAGGCATGATCGACCTTTGAGAATGGAGGGAAATGACCATCGGACAGGGAACCTGATCCGTTTTACGGCGTATTGCTTAGCGCAGACAGCGGAAAACCGGAACAGGCATTTGACGTGCCCCTGAACGTAAGTCAGGGCGCGGGAAAAACGCCGAAGCCGCCTTCCGGTTCCAAAGCGCCGGATGTTTCCTGTTTGTACTCACTTTTTCGACCCCGCCCCTTCACTTTCAAATGGACTCTCTCCATATTCCGACCATGGCCAGATCACCAAAGACATACTCAGACAAAACCTCCCGCTCCGATGGCTTCGCAGAAATGCCGCAAGCCCCGTTTGAAGGCGCGCCGCTTTCCGGCAGCGTTTCCGATTGGGTGAAGCAGCTGGAAGCCGATGCGGAAGCGTCTTCGGTCGAGACCCAGCGCGAAGTCGCGTCCAAGGCGGGCAAGCACCGCAAGAAGATTGAGATCGAGGCGCGCCGCCAAGCCATCGAAGAGGCCGAGAAGGCCAAGAGCGGCGGCAGCGTCAACAAGAAGGCCACCGCCCAGAAGACATCGCGTGGCGTTTCCATCGGTGCCTCCAACGATCCGAAAACACGTGCCGCCGCTGGTCTCAACCCGGTCGCGGGCATGGATGTCAGCCTTGAGGATGCCGAAAACCTCGCCACCGGTGCCGTTACGGCCACGGTCGAGGCGCTGTCGGCGCTGATCGAAAGCGGCAATCCGCTGTTCAAGGACGGCAAGATGTGGACGCCCCACCGCCCTGCCCGACCGGCCAAATCCGAAGGCGGCATCACCATCCGCATGCAGTCGGATTTCGAACCGGCAGGCGATCAGCCCACCGCTATCAAGGACTTGGTCGAGGGCATCAATTCCGGCGAGCGAAGCCAAGTGCTGCTCGGCGTCACGGGCTCGGGCAAGACGTTTACGATGGCCAAGGTCATCGAGGCCACCCAGCGCCCCGCCGTCATTCTCGCGCCGAACAAGACGCTGGCGGCGCAGCTTTATTCGGAGTTCAAGAACTTCTTCCCCGACAACGCGGTGGAATACTTCGTCTCCTATTATGATTATTACCAGCCGGAAGCCTATGTGCCGCGCTCGGATACCTTCATCGAAAAGGAATCCTCGATCAACGAACAGATCGACCGCATGCGCCACTCTGCCACCCGCTCGCTGCTGGAGCGCGATGACTGCATCATCGTCGCGTCGGTGTCGTGCATTTACGGTATCGGCTCGGTGGAAACCTACACCGCCATGACCTTCCAGATGGCCATCGGCGACAGGCTGGATCAGCGCCAGCTACTGGCCGATCTTGTGGCCCAGCAATATAAACGCCGCGATATGGATTTCCAGCGCGGCTCATTCCGCGTGCGCGGCGATACCATTGAAATCTTCCCCGCCCACTTGGAAGATGCTGCCTGGCGCATCTCCATGTTCGGCGACGAGATCGACTCGATCACCGAGTTCGATCCGCTCACCGGCCAGAAGACTGGCGATCTGCAATCGGTCAAGATTTACGCCAACTCGCACTATGTCACGCCGCGTCCCACGCTGAACGGTGCCATCCGTTCCATCAAGGAAGAGCTGAAGGGCCGCCTTGCCGAGCTGGAAAAGGCCGGACGCCTGCTCGAGGCCCAGCGGCTGGAACAGCGCACGCGCTACGATATCGAAATGCTGGAAGCCACCGGCTCCTGCGCGGGCATCGAGAACTATTCGCGCTATCTCACCGGCCGCAATCCCGGCGAACCGCCACCGACCCTGTTCGAATATATCCCTGACAACGCCCTGCTGTTCATCGATGAAAGCCACGTCTCCGTCAGCCAGATCGGTGGCATGTACCGGGGCGACTTCAGGCGCAAGGCGACGCTGGCCGAATATGGCTTCCGCCTGCCGTCCTGCATGGACAACCGCCCGCTCCGCTTCGAGGAATGGGATGCCATGCGCCCGCCGACGGTTGCCGTTTCGGCCACCCCCGGCAATTGGGAAATGGAACAGTCCGGCGGCGTCTTTGCCGAACAGGTCATCCGCCCCACCGGCCTCATCGATCCACCGGTCGAAATCCGTTCCGCCCGCAGCCAGGTGGATGACGTGCTGGGCGAAATCCGCGAGACGGCGCAGGCCGGATACCGCACCCTCGTTACCGTGCTGACCAAGCGCATGGCCGAAGACCTTACCGAATATCTGCATGAACAGGGCGTGCGCGTGCGCTACATGCACTCGGATATCGACACGCTGGAACGCATCGAGATCATCCGCGACCTGCGCCTCGGCGCGTTCGACGTTTTGGTCGGCATCAACCTGCTGCGCGAAGGTCTCGACATTCCCGAATGCGGCTTCGTCGCCATTCTCGATGCCGACAAGGAAGGCTTCCTGCGCTCCGAAACATCGCTCATCCAGACCATCGGTCGCGCCGCCCGTAACGTCGATGGCAAGGTCATTCTCTACGCCGACAAGATCACTGGCTCCATGAAACGCGCCATGGAAGAAACCAGCCGCCGCCGCGAAAAGCAGGTGGCCTACAACACCGAACACGGCATCACGCCCGAATCCGTCAAGGCCCGCATCTCGGATATTCTCGACAGCGTCTACGAGCGCGACCACGTCCGCGCCGATATCTCCGGCGCATCCGGCAAGGGCTTCGCGGATGGCGGCCACATGGTCGGCAACAATCTTCAGGCACACCTCAACGCGCTCGAAAAATCCATGCGCGACGCCGCTGCCGATCTCGACTTCGAAAAAGCCGCCCGCCTGCGCGACGAAATCAAACGCCTCAAAGCCGCCGAACTCGCCGCCATGGACGACCCGATCGCGAAGGAAGAGGCGAAATCGCTGGAGGGTGGCGGCAAGAGGGGCGCAAAGAAGGATCCTTCGAGGCTCCGCCCTTCGGGCTCCGCGCCTCAGGATGAGGACCGTGGTGCCGGTAGTCTTTATGGTGAAGACGGCGCAACAATGAGCCCTCATGGTGAGGAGGCCCAAGAGGCCGTCTCGAACCACGAGGGCGGCACCTCCAAATCCCTCTTCGCCAAACCCACCCTCGACAACATGGGCCCCGGCACCGACACCGCAAAACCCCTGTTCCGCAAAAACACCCTCGACGAGATGACCGTCGGCCGCACGGAAAAACCCGTCAAGGGAGCAACCCCGGCCAAGCCGAAGAGCGAAGACGGCAAACGCTTCGCTCCTCTTCTGGAAGGCCAGCCGGAGCGCCGCAGTTCTTCCTCTTCCCTTGCGGGAGAGGATAGTTCGCCCCGCGAGGCGAAGCCGAGTGGATCGGCGGACTTGGTGAGGGGTTCTGACGACCCCCGCCCCATCGCCCGTGGCAAGGTCGGCGTCGGCTCCTATGAAGACCCCGGCGAGCAAAAACGCAAAGGCCGAACTAAGGGCAAAACCGGAAGACCGGGGCGGTAACATTACCGCTCCGCTTCACACCCTCTGTACGGCTATTCCATCGCACCCAGCGCAGAAGAAGGCGGCGCTTCTTCTGCACCCCATCGCGGATGTGGCGCAAACGGTCCGGCTCGACGCCCCCCCAATCGGAACTTGACGCGAAAAAGTGCGTTGAGATCCCATTGCAACCGGCAGAGGGAGCCAGGAAACAATGCGCGTAAAGATCATCGCAACATCTCTTCTGGCGTTCGTCTTGACGGCTGGCGGCAGCATCGCCGGTACTCTTGCCGATGCCACCTTCCACAGCAAAGCCTTGAACGCCGATCTGCCCGTCAACATCTACCGCCCGGATGGCGCGCCGCCGGATAATGGCTGGCCGGTGATCTACCTCCTGCACGGCCATGACGGCGACCAGAACAGCTGGCGCGATCTCGGCAATATCGAAAAAACGCTGGATGGCATGATTGCGTCAGGCACGATCCGCCCCGCGGTCGTCGTCATGCCGGGCGTGAAAAACAGTTGGTATGTCGATTCCGCTGATGTCGGCGGTCCCGGCAATTACGAGACGGCGCTGACAGGCGATCTGCGGGTGCATTTGGAAAAGACGCTGCCCGTGCGCAAGGACAGACAGGGCCGCGCCATCATCGGCCTATCCATGGGCGGCTTCGGCGCGCTGCATCTGGCCTACGCCCATGAAGACCTCTACGCCGCCGTCGCCAGCCTCTCGGGCGCGATCTGGCAGAACGTCCCCGCCACGGATCTCGACAAGACGCCCGCCGAACTGAAGCTGATCCAGGACAGCGCCTTCTTCCACCGCATCGACCGCACCACCATCACCAGCGGCATCGTGCTGCCCTCCACCGGCGATCATTTCTCCGGCTCTTTCGGCACACCTTTCGACGCCAGACGCTTCAACGAACAAAACATCTTCACGACCGTCGCCCAGCACGTCGTCAAAAAACAAGACCTCCCCGCCACCTACCTCACCGTTGGCGACGATGACGGCTTTTCCCTATGGCGCGGCGCCGTCGCCCTCCACGAAACCCTGCAAGCCGACAACCGAAAATCCGAACTGCGGATCACGGATGGGGACCATGTCTGGGATGTGTGGAAGGTGTCGATTATTGATGCATTGAAGTTTGTGGATGGAGAGTGGGAAGAGATGAATTTAAGGCCGTAAAAAGCAACTAACAACCAACCAGAAAGGAAGCGGGCCAATTTTCAAAATAGTTAACTAGATGTGGCGATCAGAGAATATTTTACTAGGTCCTGTTGACAAAGTGGATTCCCAAATTATCTGAAGTATGATTCAAGACTGCCTTTTAGGAGGCAGTTTTGGCTCGCGGCGACCTGACGGATATGGAATGGCGGATCATCGAGGGGCTGTTGCCCACCGAGCGTGGGAGGAAGTCTCGGCCTTCTCACGATAATCGACGATATCTGAACGGCATGCTGCATGTTCTTCGGGTAGGTTGCCCCTGGCGCGACATGCATGAGCGCTACGGAAAGTGGAATTCGGTGTATGTGCGTTTCCGCCGTTGGGCCGAACAAGGCGTTTG
>NZ_FMUD01000097.1:0-641 GCF_900100825.1 Agrobacterium sp. DSM 25558
TTTTTCTTCTTTTGGTGCTGTTGACTATGTCTGAGGTGTTCCTCTATAAGTCCGCTCACTGACGAGGGCGGCGGCGCTGCTAGCGACGATGTCCTTCGTTCTGGAGAAAACTGGAAGACTTGGCGAGTTTGTTGGGTCTTTGGAAGCTGAACTTTCGGGTTTTGGTTTGATGGTTTTGACACTAATGTGTGTCTGTTTTTTGACAATTGAATATGGAAGAAAGAGAAACGTGGGCGGCGAGGCTTGCGGGATGTTGAGAGATTGACATCCTTTGAAAGAGACTTTGACGGTCACGTTTTAATGAGAATACACCTGGTCCTTTTGGCGACTTAATTGTTGCTGGATTGATTGAGCGCTGTGAAGCGTTTGGTTGGTTTTAAGGATTGGTGTGAAGTTCTCGTCGATTCAGAATAACGTGATTTAAGTCAATGATTGAATTCTCAACTTGAGAGTTTGATCCTGGCTCAGAACGAACGCTGGCGGCAGGCTTAACACATGCAAGTCGAACGCCCCGCAAGGGGAGTGGCAGACGGGTGAGTAACGCGTGGGAATCTACCCATCTCTGCGGAATAGCTCTGGGAAACTGGAATTAATACCGCATACGCCCTACGGGGGAAAGATTTATCGGGGATGGATGAGCC
>NZ_FMUD01000065.1:0-8515 GCF_900100825.1 Agrobacterium sp. DSM 25558
AGTGGGTCGCCTGCAGAAAACTCGAATGTGGCCTCGATATTGGAATAATTCGAAGCGAGTTACTTGAAGAAAGCATCGTTCTTATCTGACAGCTAAGAACTGATGGACTCCGACTTCCTTCCTCTGCCCAGGATTAAGTGCTTTGGCTCGTAGGCCTCGATGATCGCACGGGCTCTCGGAATCTCAAAGCCCATAAGGACAACGAGCCTCGTTGAACGGGTGGGCCAAATGGCACCAGCGTAGCCGACAACCGAACGGCATTGGGTAACTTTTCCCGACAGAGTATCGGCCATACCCCCAGCCGATATATATACAAGACGGCAGTTCCGTCGTCTCGAACTTTCGATGCCTTTAAGAACCTGTAAAAGTATAAGAAGCTCTTCGCGGCGAAAGGCGGTCACATCGATCACTGCGTCGACGAGGCTCACCGAATTCAGCGCTTCATGGATTTTCGTCGCTGTTGCCATTGGATCGCTGGTGCGCAAGTTTACGACACGGAGCCCAGAGTGGCGCGAAGTAATTGCTTCGACACGTCTTTGCGCCAGCTCACTACGCCCTTCGGAAACGAACAAGACGCCACGGGTGCACAACCCGTGGGGTGCCGCCTGTGCTACCACGGTAGAGCGCTCCTCAAAGCTGAGGCGCGCGATCAGCGTTCTCGGCTTGATCCAAATCGAGGACGTTAGATCAGTTGTCCGAATTTCCAAGCCTGCCTCCGTCGAGATCCAAGTTGAACTGGGCTGTTGGCGATGCTTCTGTCCTCAGTCGTGTTTTGACGAAATCCCCCGGACTTCTCATTGCAAGCTCAAGATCCTGCGACATCACCGACAGATGCGCTGCATAGCCAGAGATATCGAGTTTATAATGCGGCCCTAGTCGTCGTGCGAGGATAAACCTGGGTCGACGTCCACCCAAAGCTTCCTTCGCAGCGTAATCTGACCGTTGGAGGTAGCCAAGACGAACACCCAAGTTCAGGACGCGTTCAAGGTCAGGGTTGGCGCGGTCCCTCAAAACCATCGAAAATACCCGCTGTTCCCTAGCATTTGGATCCAGCAATCTACCTCGGAACAGTCTTCCCAATCCTTCGATCAAGTTGCGGAGCTTCTCGTACAGGATGGTTTCGTGGCCGTCCGCATGTAGACTCTCTATTCCTTCACTCATATCTGTCTGATCGTCTGATATTTCACTCGACTGCCTGTTAAGAGGTTCGAGGAACTCGGCTGACCACTCTTTAATCACACGGTCCTGAATCCTGACAGGGATGCTAGAGACCAGACCTGCTTCTTCGCTGCGTTCGCTTATGACCTGGTCGTACATTCGGCTGGCTGGCTCGAGGAACCAACGTACAACGCCGGACGACAGGTCGACTAGCGACCGGAATCCTGCGTAGCTGAATGTGTGGGAAGATTTGGACGCCCCTGAAATCTCCCGCATCAGGGTGGGAACGGCGTAGCGTCGTTTTTCGTCACGGACCCGCGTCGCACCCACTTGGATGTCTGATTCTTCATTTTTCCTTAAGTGCTCTGTCACTATCTCCGCCTCAATTTGGATCAGACGCTTTTCTTGCGCCGCATCCAACGGAAAAAACTCATCTACAGTCGCTTTGATACCCGCGTTTTGAAGGCGCTTCGTTATGATCTCCCTAAGGCGACCACTGTAAGTGTCCAGCGCGGAGGTGTAGACCGCCGTAAGGTTCACCTCTGCGTAATCGTGCGGACTTTCAATAATTCGATTATCCAGAGTACGCATTGTCGCATACGCAAGCTGTGTCGTAACCTTAAGGCATATGTCGCCGGTGCTACGTGTCGATACCCATGAATTAAGGCCGCGCTGTAGCGGTATTGGGAGGTTATCTGCGTCGTCCAGCATTACGAAGAGAGGAACGTTGGGTAACCCCTCCATTCTCTTGACTTCTCGTGCCAGAGGCACAAGAAAGTCTAAAAAGCCCGCCAGCGCGCCTTGGTAGTCAGGCTCGCTCGATCTAAAAGGCTGACGCACCAAATACTGACGAACCTCGAAGATATTCCGCTCGCACACGCTTGCGACGAGTTCGAATGCGCCATTTTTACCAGTAGGCGTGGCGGCCTGCGATATCGAACCACCGGCAATGCTGAACAAATTCTCGAAACGACCCTGGAATACTCGGGCCGATGCATCTGATATCTCGGCGCTGAAACTACTCAAAAGCTGAGCAACGCGCAGAACTATGTGCATGACGAGTAGGTGTTCGCCGATCGCATTCAAGGTGTAACCCTTGAACCTGCTGAACTCGGGCGCGCCGAAATCAGCAGTGCGAAGCGGTACATGGACCGCCAAGAAAGGAAGTTCGTTAAGTTTGGAAGCCTTGTGCTGGAGGATCATTACCCGCGGTTCCAGGCTCCGCAGTAGCATGCTCTTGCCAGTTCCGCGCGCACCGTGGATGAATGTATTGCTGTGCTCCTTCAGACGTGGAAAATCTGTCAGGACCTCAACAAAGTTCCGAGCGATGTATTCAGGATCGACATGCTCTGGATTTTGAACGCCAAACGGGTTTGCACGCACGAAGCCTACTCCTCTTGAATCGGTGAGCAATGTTTGTCCCGCATAACGCAACCATCAAATTGAGGCTCCAGTTGCTTTACTCTCATAGTCAGACCTGGATAACCTCCCTCCTCCAGATCCACCGCAACCCTATCTACCTCTCGATGGTCCCGTATAACGACTAGGCTAGCCCTGATACGATCGTAGCCAGCCGCCCCGACGAGGAACCGATTGCAGTATCGCCGTTCACGCTCGCATTTTTCTAAACGATCAGCGACGTAATCAATGAACATGACTTCACTAGTTCCGCCCTGCTTGGTCTGAACCTTGAACACCCGCGGCAATAACTCCATCTCAATATCGTAGGCTAATGTAATCGATTTACCTGCGTGGTCGATCTTAGTGTTGATTGATTTACAGTACAGGTTAGCAAGTAAGGAGATGTCTGGCGTATCTGGTTTGTCGATAGCAACTTGATCGGCTCGGGTCGGATTCTCGCTCAGCTCGTCAGCCAGACGCAGCAGCGCAGCAAGAAGCCGAGCGCGAACTTTCACATTGCCGATACTGGGGACTGGATCAACTATCAGTTCGGTAATTGTGTCCTTGTTACCATCCTCCATCTCGCCGCCATGCGCTTGTGCGATAGAAGCTATCATTCGCTGTTCGAGTGCTGTCAAGTTGGCCGCTACTGCCACTTCACGCAGTATTTCTCCCGCCTTTTGCTCGTGCCCCTCTCGCGCAACAGCATTGCCGGCATCGTGGAGCAAAATCGCGACTAGAAGGACGAACACCTCGTAAGGCTCCAACAACTTTGAAGCTGCTATTGGGTCTGTATCAAAGCCAAGCATGTGGCCAGCGGTAGTTATCACATCATCAACATGACCGATGTCATGCTTGGTGTATCGATCGCCGTTCGTCGCGAGGCCCGATGCTGCGACAGAATAATACTTGTCAGCAAGGTATTGCTTGATCACCAAATAATTTGCGTAGTACTGCCCACTACGATGAGGAAACTTCGCAGTTTTCGATCGCGACTTTAACAGCAGCTTTTCGAGCTCGGACCCAACGTATATGTTAACCGGCATCCTAATGTCCCCCTAATTGGTTGGAGACAGCTAGGACGTTATCGAAGACCGCTTTCGCGAGGATCGGAGGCACGGCATTACCTACCTGTTGTTGCTGAAATCCGATAGAACCGCAAAAACGATAGCGGTCGGGAAAACTTTGGAGGCGCGCAGCTTCACGAACCGATAAGCCGCGATCCTGCGTCGGATGAATGAGCATGCTTTTTCGAAAATTGCCGATCACGACCGACGGCGCGTCCTGGATAAGGCGACGATATATTCCAGAATGATAACGGCGACGATCATTCACCGGATCACGCAACATACCTGGTATATTCTGCCAATTTCCGCCCTGCGGGATGTGAGCGTATCGAGCAACGATCGAATCCGCATTTCGACTGACTAAGTGACCCGAGCATAGCTCTAGATCCGAGCGCAAAGCTCTGGCATAGGCAGATCTGGGTTCGCTACCATAACGCAGCAGATCCTCAGTCGCACCATTCTTTAACTCCGGAAGATCGCCGATCGCGTCCCAAAGGGTTGGAGCGAGCACTGATTTCGGCGGTATTGGAAGATCAGGCGTGGCGATCAGGGAGCCAATCACGATATAGCGAGAGCGGCGTTGTGGGCAGCCAAAGTCAGCGGCATTCAAGACTCCCGATGCTAACTTGTACCCCATTCCGGCTAGTTCGTCGCGAAAGGACGCAGCAAAGCGACCACGATCTGTCTGAAGAATCCCAGCAACATTTTCGAAAACAACCCATTCCGGCTTTACCGATTTCACCATCCTCAAAAACTCGCGAAAGAGCCAGTTCTTCGGATTTTCGGCATGTCGAGTGCGTTGATTCGACGTCGAAAACCCCTGACAGGGTGGACCTCCGAAAAGTACGACAGGTCCGTCGCGCCTTCCAACATCGATGGTGTCGACGGTCGTTATGTCCTTGCTCAGCAGTACGGTGTTTGGATGGTTAGCCTGATATGTCAAACAAGCAGCAGCATGACTTTCAACGGCGACTCTAACGTCGATGCCTGACAAACTAGCGCCCAGCGTCAGTCCGCCTCCCCCGGCGAACAAATCTACTCCGATCATCCCCTGAAAAACTCTTCTTATAAGGTATCACTTGCTTATCTCTAGTTGAGGCGTCAGCAGTCCGTCAATCGATTTGCATCATATTCACCTATTTGGCTGCAACAAAATGCGTCTTTGGCAGAGGCTTCATAGAGGCGCATACGCTTCTGAGCGAGGCCACCGGCGCGTCCGAAACTGAAGGATTCGAGTGGAGAGGGCTTCAAGCTGGTTCTTGTTCCTTATTCATGTGCCCGGCTGGCATAGTGTCCGTAAGGTGAAGGACGGCCCCACCGATGACCTCTATCGCTCCCTGACCACCGATCCGGACGGGTCAGTCAAACCGATCCATTGAAAGGCCCTGCCGGTCCTTCTTCTGACGAAGGGAGAAACGGAGATTTGGATGCGGGCGCCTTGGCAGCAAGCTCAGCATCTCGCCGCCCTCTGCCGGACGATGCGCTGATTTCTTCGCGCGAACCTTATGGATCGTCGATCGTCTCGAAAACAGGTGAAGTCCTGGTCCCTCACTTGTCGCGATAGACATAGATAGGGGGCCATTTGATAGTTCGAAATTGGATAAGGCATTTCCTGCCATATTCGGGCTCTACGCGCGTAGCCCATCCAATTTTTCCACGAACTACATGAAACATTCCACCTATAGAGGTCTTATTGGCTTGCGCATGGGCAGCCGGGCCATGATCATCTGAAGTCAGATAATGAAGGTGCTGGCGCAGACCGTCCTTGAATTCCTTCGTAAGACGAGGTTTTTGACCATCGACAAGCATTCCCAGAACAATCCGCCGCGCTCCTGGACCACGGATATGGGTCTTCCGCAGATTGGGCCGAAATCCCGCAGCGTTAAGTTCAGTGAGAACTTTCCGTTTAAATCGCCTCATTGATTCGAATTCATGAGGCTTTCGAGCTGAGAACGTTAGATCATCGGCATAGCGAGTATAGGATATGCCTTCCGAGCTTGCCAACTCCTGAAGTTTTTCGTCTAAGGCGAGCATTGCCAAATTAGACAACATTGGGCTTGTCGGAGCGCCCTGCGGGAGAAAGCCCTCATATCTTGATTGGTAAGCAGGGATGGCAGGCCATCGACGTTCAGAGAGGCCCTCCGGGAGCTCCATGCCTTGCGCTGTAACGGTGGTAAGGCGGGCTAACTCGAAGGAAACAAGGTCTGAAAAGCCAAGATCACGGAATATGCGAGTAATCTTGCCCTCAGTTACTCTGTTGAAAAAATCTTGAATATCAACTTTCAAAAGATAGTCACAGCCGCAGTGAGCTTTCGCTGCAAACTCCGGACGTGACTTTGGATGGTAGGCGTAGCTGGCTGGATGCGACCGCGTATGGCGCAGGATATTCCTTACAATCCAATCTTGTACGGTCTTTAGCTCTTCATTCGGCACGCAAATCAACCGATATCGAGTGCGACCCGGTACGTTTTTTCTCAAAGAAAAAACGCGATACTTTTTCCGCATCATAGAACGTGAGATCACCGAGCGAAGGAAGCCATATTCGACTCCCGACATTGCGCTCAAATGACGCAAAGTGAGAACAGGGGTGACATTGGCGTTGTTCGCTACAATCAGCTCTATGCGGGCTATAGCATTGTCAATTGTCTCATCCTGAACACCGTGACGCTCTGCTTCGTAGCGATAGTGCTGAGGGCTCCATGCTTGCATTACTTTGACCCCATTCGGTGGGTACTGGCGCGAGGCGTACCTAAGACGCCGCCGGTAAAGGCTCGTGCCAGTGCGCAGCATGAAAAACAAGCTACGTGAAGCGAGCATCGAGAATCCGATGCTCTGGACACCCATGGTGCCCATCGCCGCTTCCGCGGCGCATTCCTAATCGCTGTCATGGAGCCCTCAGCTGACTCGGATAGTAGAATGGATTCGTATCCGAGGGAAATACTGTTTTAGGACGTAACCGCCTTCTCAATCGCTTAAGCTCCAGCCGGCCTATGACGGTAAGTCGTCCTTTACCCGCGATCCAACCTGCTGTCCGACAGAGCGTTAGTTGCAAGCCCGCTTCGCGAAGCGGTATCCCCAACCTCGCGGAGACTTCCCTCGCACCGCGCGCTCCATCTTCGCTCGCCGCCAAAATCGCCATGGTGGAAAGCCAAAGCCGACCGTCTGGGGCATCTAATCGTTCTCGCGCGGTCGCAGCTTTGAGTATGCGCTCCGCTCGCTCCCTCAGCAAATCATCGTCATCAATAGCGAAAGCTTCTTGCGCGGCCAGAACAGTACGACCTGGAAATATTGGTTTCCATGAGTTCGCTCTGGTCCAAAGGATAGCAGGTGCGTTATTGGGGCAACCATGAGAGAACGAAATAAGAGCTCCACCACCTTTCCATCCAAAGGGATCGCCGCGCCTTGCGGGCGGATATTTTCGACAGAGGCTGTAAGATAGCTCGCGTCTCGCCCCTCTGAAGGCTGTGTAAAGGGTCGCGGAACTCACCACCGACCGAACCTCGTGAGGCAGAGGCATAGTCTGAAGGCGCCGCAGACCGGTGTCCGTTGAGGCATAAGCGACGACGATAAACTTGATCAGTCCGTACGATTGCCAGCTCCGAAGGGTCGCCACATGCCCAAATGATTCGAGCATCCTGTAAATGCGATCGCCCGAACCTATGAGATCGGTTACCAGCACAATGTGGCTCACTCGATCCTTTCGCAGCTTCGTTGGTCCAGGGTGCGACAATGCAACCCGTGGATTCGCGCGGCAGTAAGCCGTTATCAGCTGTGCGACTATGCCTTCGCTGCCAACCTCCTGGTCTTTCGGATTGACGACAATCGGGGGGACGCCCGGACCCTCAGCTCGACCGTGCCGAGAGTTAGGGAAGAATGAAGGAACATCTCCCCACGCTAGTTTCATCGGCCTTTCCGAGTAAAGCGCGATTTTCCGATCCTTGTCCGGTCTCTCTGCTGCAATCTCATCAATGAGCTCGATGATTCCATCACTGAACTTCCGCGAGGAAACAAGTTGAACCTCGTCGAGCACCATTCGCGCAACATCGCGATCCTCTGCCTTGAACTGCTTCAACCATTCCTGCGACGAGGCCAGTCCTGATAATGCACTCATTTATCCCTATCCCGGTATCGAAAAGGCCGATCGTCATCGCTCGTTACGATTACGATATTAGGCACCCTTTGCGAGGTCTACGACCTTCCATCCTTGTTTATGTACGATCTCCGCAAGCGCAACGAACTCCGACTTCCTTAGCGCAAGGCACAAGAGTTCCCGAGGTCGTGTCACCGCGACGAAGACATTAGTGGCCGCGGCCAACCCTATTTCGGATAATGGCGCGGCCCCTTCAACTCCGAACGCTGTCGGCAAGGCGGTTGCCAGATCGAGGCATGATTGGCCTTTTGCGTGCCCTTTCCAGACCTCGCTTTCCATGACCAAGATACCGTCGACCGTTTTTCCTTTAACCGAATGGATAGAGCCGAGACGGATGGTTGCTTGCGATATTGTGACCTGCTTCGTTGCCTGCCTAGCGGGCTCCACCGCATCCGCCTCTTTACCCCCGACGAAACAACAATAGTCGGATACCTCCCCCGGAACAGCCTGTCCATCGCCTGTGTCAAACATGGCAACCAACGTTTTGCAGAATTGCTTCCAAGCGACCTCCTCCCAAGCAGCGTTGCCAACCAATATGTGCGTGTGAAGAAGCAATCTTATTTTTCGAGGGAGTTCGCCTTCGCGCCGGCCAAGGGACACCCAAAGGTTTCTTGCCGTGATCGCCCCCCCGTTTGAATTGGTCCAACCGCGAAGCCGCGAAAGCTCGGCGATAGCACCACAAAAGATATCCATAACTTCGGACGGTGGACGAGCAGCCGCGTGAAGGAGTGCCGCTTTC
>NZ_FMUD01000085.1:0-1213 GCF_900100825.1 Agrobacterium sp. DSM 25558
TCCCTATCTGCCGTTCCCTATCTGCCGTGGGTGTAGGAATATTGACAGGATCTGTCCCTAGTACGAGAGGACCGGGATGGACGTATCTCTGGTGGATCTGTTGTCCTGCCAAGGGCATAGCAGAGTAGCTATATACGGAATGGATAACCGCTGAAGGCATCTAAGCGGGAAACCAACCTGAAAACGAGTGTTCCCTATCAGAGCCGTGGAAGACGACCACGTTGATAGGACGGGTGTGGAAGTGCAGCAATGCATGAAGCTTACCGTTACTAATAGCTCGATCGACTTCTTCGTTCCCATTGATTATGTTCATCGAACGCAGTTCGATGATGATCTGTTCTGTCTTCACGGGCTATAAGCCCTGCAGACGGCGCGCGCCACAAGGCGCGACGGACTATCGTCCTGTATGGGAAACATACGGACAGGTCACAGAATGACGTGTAAATTAAATAGAACCTTCGGGTTCTCCAGCTTCTCGAAACAACAGTTTCCATGTGAAATCATGAACATGTTGCTTGTGTCTACAGTGTCCTCATCGCGAGGGTGCCGTATGGCCCATTGGTGTCCCCTGTGAGCGTCAAGCGAACAGGATAAGGCATACCAATCACAAGCAATCATATGTTCATGCGTAGCATGAACATATGTTGCGTTTTGCCGACCTGGTGGTTATTGCGGGGCGGCTGCACCCGTTCCCATTCCGAACACGGCCGTGAAACGCCCCAGCGCCAATGGTACTCCGTCTTAAGACGCGGGAGAGTAGGTCGCTGCCAGGTCTGCAAAACACAACACATGATAAAATATCTTCTCAAGCAAAAACAAACCTCGGCCCAGCCGATACAAAAGGGCCGCGATAAGCGGCCTTTCGTCGTTCCGGGGTGATGCATAAACGGAAACACGGTTTACGCAGTCGGTATTTTGCCAAGGTAAAATACCGGGAAAAGATGACACTTTGCCTCCGGCAAAAGTCGAGTAGAGGCGACAAATCCAAGTGGATTTGCGCCGGTAGAGGCGCAAACTCTGCGAGTTTGCTCTGGCGCGATAAATCCCATAGGGATTTACGCTGGTAACGCGGGGTGGAGCAGCCCGGTAGCTCGTCAGGCTCATAACCTGAAGGCCGCAGGTTCAAATCCTGCCCCCGCAACCAAAAAATTCCAAAAATTCGATCATTTAAAATACAGACACAAAGCGCCTCACAAATACTCGTAGAAAAGCC
>NZ_FMUD01000066.1:0-7246 GCF_900100825.1 Agrobacterium sp. DSM 25558
GGATTAATCCGCAAGCGTTTGTCAGTTTGCCAGTTCAAAACCCCGGTCCGCCGGGGTTTTTTTGTTTTTGTGGGTGGATGTTTCGAGGGAGCTGGGGGTGACCCTTCCTTAGGCAGGTTGAGCATGACGTTTGACGGGAAGTGTTTGTCACTTGACCAACCACCAAAAGAGCGCAAAACAATCGCGATGGAAGTAGCATTCATCCCGAAGTGGGAGGTGTAATGTACCGCTCCAAGAGCGAGGCGGGAGCGAAATAAAGGATGTGGTGGTAGCAACATCCTGAGGTACCCAAAGGAGCCTCGAAGGGCGAGGGATGCGTACAAAGGCTTCAGCCGGATGCTTCGACTGCACCACGCGCTACCTCTACTTTGACCGGCTCCGGACGACGTATGAGGTCGGCAGGTGAGGCACCTAGCCAGCTAACATGAGGAATACGCCGCTCACCCCCCTCTGCCCAGCCAATCTCCCCCTCACGTGGGGAGATTGGCTGGGCGCGGGCTCACGGGACATCTTGAATGTTGGGGCGGGGCGATGGCAATATTTAGTGATTTTTCCTTCTCCTGAAGGGTGATGTTGGGCAGTGAGCGTGCCTTTTACCGATCTCCCCCCCTGAGGGGGAGATGCCCGGCAGGGCAGAGCGACTGTCTTGGCAGTCAAGCGTTTTGCCATGGTTTATTCTCCCGGATGATGGCGTTGAGGATGGTAAGAAGCTTGCGCATGGTGGCAACGATGGCGACGATCTTGGGCTTGCCGGATGCCACGAGGCGATCGCGGAAGGCTTTGAGGAACGGGTTGTGACGGGACGCAACCAGTGCCGCCATGAACAGGACGGCCCGCACCTTCGAGCGCACGCCACCGATAAAGCTCTTGCCTTTCCACTTGCCCGATTGCCGCGTCCAAGGTGCCAATCCCGCAAGCGATGCGATCTGGCGTCTGTCGAGGCTGCCGAGCTCCGGCATTTCCGCCAAAAGCGTGCGCGCCGTAGCCCGCCCCACACCCGGAACCGAGGTCAGCAATGCCTCGCGCACACGCCACAAGGGTGACTTGCGGATGTGGTCATCCAGATCGGCATCGATGCTCTCCATCTCACGGCGCAGCGCATCCAGCAGCCGTTTGATGCTCTTGCGCGTCGTCTTTTCCAACGCCATCCGCAAGCGGTTCTCTTCAGCCACGATCATCTGCACGATCTGTCGCCTGCGGTCGACAAGGGCCGATAAAGCCTGGGTTTGCGCATCGCGCAGCGGTCGGATCTGCGGTTTCGTCGCCGTGACGAAAGCGGCAATCAGGGCTGCATCGATCGCATCGGTCTTGGCACGCCGACCGATGGCGTTGGCATAGGCTCGCACCTGCGCCGGATTGACGACGATCACGCAGATGTCGCAGGCCGCAAGCTCTGCCACGGCCAGCGTTTCAAAACCGCCCGTCGCCTCCAGCGCCACGAGATCGGCGTTCTCCGCCTTGAGGCGACGCGCAAGTTCTTCGATGCCACTGTCGTCGTTCCCGACACAAAAGCTTGCGCCAGAGGGTGAAACCGCAACGTCGAGGCGGTCCTTCGACACGTCGATACCAACGATAATATCCATCTTATCCCATCCTTGCCTAAGCGGGCTTTGCACGCGCAAGCGGCCCTGGCGACTGTTCGGGTTCGATGGAACGGCGGATGCACAACCGGGCTCTGCCACGGGCTTGGTGTCCCTAAGGGGCTTCGGTCTAACATCCGCCACCGCACAGGGCAGTACACACCCAAATGACGGCGAAGGGAAGTTACAAGGGGGGTGAGCCACACCCATAAACGCTAACAACATATCACTCGTGCACAAGGCAAAACCCTCCCCTCCAAAAAATCCACCCGCCCCCATTTCCACCCTCTTTAAACCAGCCAAATTCCGTACCATATCAACCCCAACGGAGCAGAATGCGCGGCCATCAGCCAAGCCTCTGTTCCAGGCGATAACGGCACATGCCTGATATCGTAGCGGGGCTTGCCGCTTCAGGGAGCCTCAACCCTAACAAGCCGTACTGTGCCGATGACGGGCAGGGCGGTAAAAGGAGTTATGAGATGAACATTGAGAAATATTCCGAACGGGTCCGTGGGTTTCTGCAATCGGCGCAAACCTATGCCCTTGCCGAAAACCATCAGCAATTCGCGGCCGAACATGTGCTGAAAGTGCTGCTGGATGATGACCAGGGCATGGCCGCATCGCTCATCGAGCGGGCTGGCGGCAACGCCAAGGAAGCCCGTATTGCCAATGATGCAGCGCTTGGCAAACTGCCGAAAGTATCCGGCGGCAATGGCGGTCTTTCGCTGACTGCGCCGCTGGCGAAAGTGTTTTCGACAGCCGAAGACGTGGCAAAAAAGGCCGGTGACAGCTTCGTCACTGTCGAACGCTTGCTGCAGGCTCTCGCCATCGAAACATCTGCCAGCACATCCGCATCCTTGAAGAAGGCTGGCGTCACCGCCCAGGCCCTCAATCAGGTCATCAGTGATATCCGCAAGGGCCGCACTGCCGATGGTGCCAATGCCGAACAGGGTTTCGATGCGCTGAAGAAATTCGCCCGCGATCTGACGGCAGATGCCCGTGACGGCAAGCTCGACCCGGTAATCGGTCGTGATGATGAAATCCGTCGCACCATGCAGGTTCTGTCGCGCCGCACCAAGAACAATCCCGTGCTCATCGGTGAACCTGGCGTCGGTAAAACGGCGATTGCCGAAGGTCTGGCGCTGCGCATCATCAATGGTGATGTGCCGGAAAGCCTCAAAGACAAAAAGTTGATGGCGCTGGATATGGGTGCGTTGATCGCCGGCGCGAAATATCGCGGCGAGTTTGAAGAGCGCCTCAAGGCCGTGCTGAATGAGGTTCAGTCCGAAGCTGGCGGCATCATTCTGTTTATCGATGAAATGCACACGCTGGTCGGCGCGGGCAAGGCAGATGGCGCGATGGATGCGTCCAATCTGCTGAAACCGGCTCTGGCCCGTGGCGAATTGCACTGCGTTGGCGCAACCACGCTCGATGAATATCGCAAGCACGTGGAAAAAGACCCGGCGCTTGCTCGTCGTTTCCAGCCGGTGCTGGTGGATGAGCCGACGGTGGAAGATACGATTTCGATCCTGCGCGGTCTGAAGGAAAAATACGAACAGCATCATAAGGTCCGTATCTCGGATTCGGCTCTCGTGGCGGCTGCAACGCTGTCCAACCGCTATATCACCGACCGCTTTTTGCCGGACAAGGCCATCGACCTGATGGACGAAGCCGCATCGCGGCTGCGCATGCAGGTGGATTCTAAGCCGGAAGAACTGGACGAGCTTGACCGCCGCATCATGCAGTTGAAAATCGAGCGTGAAGCCTTGAAGCAGGAGACGGATGCGTCGTCTGCTGATCGCTTGAAGCGTCTCGAGGACGAGTTAACCGATACGGAGGAAAAAGCCGATGCCCTGACGGCCCGCTGGCAGTCTGAAAAGCAGAAGCTCGGCTATGCCGCCGACCTGAAAAAGCAGCTGGAAGATGCGCGCAACGAACTGGCAATCGCCCAGCGCGGCGGGCAGTTTCAGCGTGCTGGCGAGTTGACCTATGGCATCATTCCCGGTCTTGAAAAGGAACTAGCTGCCGCTGAAGAGCGTGATAGCAGCGGCGTCGGCTCCATGGTTCAGGAAGTGGTGACTGCGGATAATATCGCGCAAGTCATTTCCCGCTGGACCGGGATTCCTGTCGATCGCATGCTGGAAGGCCAGCGCGAAAAGCTGTTGCGTATGGAGGACGAGCTTGCGAAGTCCGTGGTTGGCCAGGGCGAAGCCGTTCAGGCTGTGTCGAAAGCGGTTCGCCGTGCACGCGCCGGCTTGCAGGATCCCAACCGCCCGATCGGTTCCTTCATCTTCCTCGGACCAACCGGGGTCGGCAAGACCGAGCTGACCAAGGCGCTGGCTCGTTTTCTGTTCGATGACGACACCGCGATGGTTCGCCTCGACATGTCGGAATATATGGAGAAACACTCCGTAGCCCGGCTGATCGGTGCTCCTCCGGGCTATGTCGGTTACGAAGAAGGCGGTGCGCTGACGGAAGCGGTTCGTCGTCGGCCCTATCAGGTCGTGTTGTTCGATGAGATCGAAAAGGCGCATCCGGATGTCTTCAACGTCCTGTTGCAGGTGCTGGATGATGGCCGTCTGACAGACGGGCAGGGCCGTACCGTCGACTTCAAGAACACCATCATCATCATGACCTCGAACCTCGGTTCGGAGTTCCTGACGCAGATGGGCGATAATGATCAGGTCGATTCCGTGCGTGAGCTGGTAATGGAGCGTGTCCGGTCGCATTTCCGGCCGGAGTTCCTCAACCGTATCGACGACATCATCCTGTTCCATCGCCTACATCGCAATGAAATGGGTGCCATCGTCGATATCCAGCTCCAACGTCTCGTGTCGCTTCTCAACGACCGCAAGATCATGCTGGAACTGGACGAGGATGCCCGGATCTGGCTGGCCGACAAGGGTTACGACCCTGCCTATGGCGCCCGCCCACTGAAGCGCGTCATCCAGAAATCCGTCCAGGATCGTCTGGCCGAGATGATCCTGGGTGGAGAAATCCCGGATGGCTCCCGCGTCAAGGTCACGTCTGGTACGGACCGGCTGCTGTTCAAGATCAAGCCGCTGCGTCCAGACGTCGAAACTGCCGACGCTGCGTGATCAAACGAAAAAGGGCTCCAGAAATGGAGCCCTTTCTAATTGTACGAGACATAGGGTTTTACCGGCTTGCAACCTGTTCGGCCTTGCCATCGATATTCAGCAGCGTGTCAATACGTTTTCTCTCGTCTGAGAAGCGCGCCAACGCTTCACCGGAAAGCGATTTTCCGCCCGGCAGGCGCACTTTCATGGCATCGACCTTGGTGCCATTGACGATAAGCTCATAATGCAGATGCGCGCCGGTCGAAAGGCCCGTCGACCCGACATAGCCGATCACCTGGCCCTGGGTGACGCGGGCACCCTCTGTCACGCCTTTGGCAATCGCGTTCTGGTGATTGTATGAGGAAACATATCCATTGGCATGGCGGATCAGCGTCTGGTTGCCATAGCCGGAAGCCCATCCCGCCTTTTCAACGACGCCATTGCCCGTGGCAATGATCGGCGTTCCACGCGGCGCTGCCCAGTCCGTGCCGGTATGCATACGGCTGAACCGCAGTACCGGGTGGCGGCGCATGCCGAAGCCGGATGTCATGCGACCGTTCGGCACAGGGTTGCGGATCAGGAACTGCCGGATGCTTTTACCCTGGCCGTCGAAGTAATCGACGCTGCCATCATCCGGATTCTGAAAACGGTAGAAGCGGGTTTCGGTGTCGCCGAACTTGGCATTCACATATAGCAACTCGGATTGGTCCGTCGCCTTGCCATCAGGTCCTTCGACCGAAAAGAAAGCCTCCAGCGAATCCGACGGCTTCAGCTGTGCCTGAAAATCGACACTGCTGGCCAGCAACTTCACCAACTGCGCAACCATTGTCTGGTTCATGCCATAGGTCAGCGCCGCCCGGTAAACGCCATCATACACACGCGGCAAATCGCGGTTGGCCGTCAGTGGCGCGTTGCTGCTGTCGAACGCAGTGGCGACAGCATCCAGTTGCGGCGGTTCGCTTGCCTTGATGAATCTTTTGGTATCATTGGTCGCAACAGTCACGACATGGCGGGCCTTGCGATAAAGACTGGCCCGCACCACATCGCTTTTTTCATCGCTCTGCAAAATCCCGATCCGCAATACATCGCCAGCCTGCACTTCGGCCGACCCATTCTCGGCACCCAGGGCATCCGCCGTCTGCCGCGCCTGCTCCTTGGAATAGCCAGCACCGAAAAGGGCGGCCTCCATCGTCTGAGCCTGCCGAACCGGTATAACGTCGTCGGCATATTCCTGAACCTTGACGTTTGAGGTTTGTGGCGTGGAAACGGACATGTTCTGCTCAACGACGCGCGCTGAAAGCCCTGCCGTCATATCCACATCCTCGGTTGCTTCGAAACGTCGTGGATCAATGTAGTAAAGGGCGGATAGCTGCTCGTTGCCATCGGTCAACATCGAACCGTTGGAGCGGACCGCCTCTTCCACCTCATCGAAGCTCATCGCAGCAGCATAGGCAAAGGGACTGTTTTTCGTCGGGAAAGCGACAGTCTTCAGGCTGACTTCAGACTCGACTTCCGAGCCGTAGATCGTGCCGGTTTTGCTGGCGGCAGGAGAGGCATCCTCATTGGTCGCGAAAATATTCAGCGGATCGAAAGGAGGATAGTCATCCTGATTGGTATAGTTGGCCGCAAGCGCTATCTTTACATGAGAGA
Source organism: Agrobacterium sp. DSM 25558 (assembly GCF_900100825.1). Lineage (NCBI taxonomy): Bacteria > Pseudomonadati > Pseudomonadota > Alphaproteobacteria > Hyphomicrobiales > Rhizobiaceae > Agrobacterium > Agrobacterium sp. DSM 25558. Next base: position 6,308 of record NZ_FMUD01000066.1, read on the forward strand.
AGGGCACTTTACGCACCACTTCCTTGTCGCCATCGTGAATGACGGTCGATACATCCATAACAGAACGGTCAGAAGGTCTAGCCGCAATGTTCGGTGCCAGAAGGCGAACGCCGCGGCGCACTGTCTCAGAGGCATCCTGCTCCATGTCAGCCCGCGCGAAGGCTTCAGCCGGAATAGCCAACTGCTGACGACCGTCGAGAGCTGCAAACAAGGCTACGCCCATAAGGATAGAAGACGTAATGCCTGTGAGAAATGTTCCGCTCAGCCAACGCAACGAGATTTCCCGTCGGTCAGGCGCTCGTCGACCTTCCGCCAAAATAGGCGGTTCGGTTCCCAGCGAACGGATCATGTCTCTGTTCGTCGTCATGCCTGTCGGGACCGATCGCTCATATAATCTCCAGAAACCATCACGCCGAAGGTGTGCAACTTTCAGACAAGCGAGTCAAACGCAGGCCGAGATTAACGAGCCATAGTCCCAAACTTCTTGTCTTAAGGATTCGTTGAGATTTCGAGATACGTCCCGCTCGCGGCAAAAACGTGGCGTGCAGCCAGTCTGGCTGGAAGAAACCCGTTTTACAGGGAAATCGGTTAGCCCGAATTACCGCTATAAGGAGTGTTCTAGCCTAGATTTAAGAGAGAAACCAAAATATCCCAACCAAATCAGCCACTTGCCATTTTTCTGATTTTTCTTCTTTTGGTGCTGTTGACTATGTCTGAGGTGTTCCTCTATAAGTCCGCTCACTGACGAGGGCGGCGGCGCTGCTAGCGACGATGTCCTTCGTTCTGGAGAAAACTGGAAGACTTGGCGAGTTTGTTGGGTCTTTGGAAGCTGAACTTTCGGGTTTTGGTTTGATGGTTTTGACACTAATGTGTGTCTGTTTTTTGACAATTGAATATGGAAGAAAGAGAAACGTGGGCGGCGAGGCTTGCGGGATGTTG
>NZ_FMUD01000084.1:0-1345 GCF_900100825.1 Agrobacterium sp. DSM 25558
GTTGTTTGGCGCGGGGCCATCATCACTCAGCCCTTTGAAACACTATGAGTCATCCCAAAGCCCTGATCGGTGAATGGGAGCTATATCGACAACTCGTTGACGCGGTCCGCGCGCCGCTACGGATGGTGAATTTTATGGCAGCTATACTTAATTTTCCCAAGCAGCGTGCACGCGGTGCTGTATTGCGAAACCATATCGAGACATTACAAAACGCGAAACCGGACACGCCTGACCCTGTTACCGAGAGCATTATCGCTCTCATGGAACAGATCCAGCGCGTAAATGCCTCGATTGCAACATATATGGCCGAAACCGGCACAACAGGCAAACGCTAGTTCGGCAGGTAACAACTGATTAGACAGCCCACTGCTGATCGACATTCCTATGGTTTCTTTGTCCCAACCCCTCAACAGTCCAATACGGGAGCTACGCAATCGTGCTCAAGCGCATCAAACCCACGCAAGTGCGTCTCGGTATGTTCATTGAAGCAGTTGACGGAGAGTGGGAACGGCAGCCGTTTTGGCGGAGCCGATTTCTATTGGACAATCCCGATGACGTCATGACGCTCAAAGCCAGCGGTGTCAAAGGCGTCATTATCAACACCGACGGCGGCACAGACCTTGTCAGCGCCGTGGCTGGAGGAAGACGCCACGCCGTATCCAAAGCTCAACTAACACGCGCATTGAAAACGATCGAAGAATCCAAGCCTTTGATAAAAGCGATGTTTGACGACGTCAGAATGGGCAACAGCGTTCCAATCGATACCGCGACGACGGTCGTTGAGCATATTGCTATATGCATGACAGACAGTTCACGGGCGTTGATCGCGGTCACCAGACTTAAGAGCAGGGACGAATATACGTTCCTGCATTCGATTGCGGTAACCGCGCTGATGGTGCATTTCGGGCGATCGATCGAGATTGGCGAGCAACTTTCCCAGACCCTGGCAATGGGCGGATTGCTGCACGATGTCGGAAAAGTAAAAATACCCCTCGATATCCTGAACAAGGCAGGGCCGTTGTCCGACGAGGAAATGGCACAGATGCGCCAACACCCTCAGCGCGGCTACGACCTCCTGTCACGCCAAACCGACATGCCCGACGCTGTGCTCGACATTTGTCGTCATCATCATGAGAGACCGGATGGAAGAGGATATCCACAAGGTCTGGCTGGAAAGCAGATCAGTGTGCCTGTTCGCATTGCATCCATCTGCGATGTTTACGATGCGCTGACGTCAAAGCGCCCCTACAAAAAGGCTTGGACACCCGCACAGGCGGCAGAATTTATGGCTGCACAAAAGGGACAGTTCGACGGTCCATTACTCAAGCGATTTTTCTGTTGTCTG
>NZ_FMUD01000067.1:0-7182 GCF_900100825.1 Agrobacterium sp. DSM 25558
ATCGAGTCCACATTCGAGTTTTCTGCACGCGACCCACTTTTGGTCGCGGCCGAATTGGAGAGCGCGATACCCAAGTTAGAGGCGTCGAACGTTGTATTGGCTCCACTTCACACCAAGCTTTCGACGATCGGCGTCGGGCTTTATGCTCAACGTGTAACGGACACTCAGGTATGCTATGCCGAGGTGGGCGCGTATAACGAAGAGGCTTATTCCACCATTGGAAGCTCGGCTTACGTTCTCAATCTCACCGAGTTGTTTCGCCACAGACCTGCCATAAAAGCAGCTTTACAAGTCTAGCGCAGATTGCAACTCCTGCCATTCGCGCGCACTCATCCCAGAAGTTTCTTGCGTGACGGCCTCTCCGGCGATCATACGCCGGACAGCCTTCACTGCGCTTCCCGACAACTGTACAGCTTCCATTCGGTGCTCAAGGAATGCCGCATGTGCTAGTGGCACCCATGCCGCCATTATGTTGAGCATGATATCGGCATAGGCCCGGATCTCATACTGAGCATGCTTATCGGCTCGCAATCGAAGGAAGTTCATTAGGTTGTGCAGGTTGGTCTTCCAATACCACTGCGTATAGAAGTTCAGCGAGAGGTTCATTCGAGCTAATTCTCGAGCCAGTCCGACGCGGTCTTCACGATGGTCCGGGTTCGCAGGGTCGTTCAACATGGTTGAGTAGCCCGAATACGCGCTTTCCGCGTCTCTTCGGAGGAGGGCAAGAATCTCCGCCGCTTCGTCGCCTTCCAATACGGAACCTCTGCCCTGTTTGTTTGAGATCGACTGGGCAGCTAGATGTTGAGGCTTGGGAATATAAAATTCATTGTCGAGAACCGAATAACGTGCGGAGTACTCGTTGACACTGGCAGTACGGTGGCGAATCCATTGACGCGCCACAAAAATAGGGAGCTTCACATGGAATTTTATCTCCGCCATTTCAAACGGCGTCGTATGGTGGTGGCGGAGCAAGTAGTTGATGAGCCCGCTGTCTTCCTGGACGCGTTTCGTCCCCCTACCATAGGACACGCGCGCTGCCTGGACGATGGCGTTGTCGTCACCCATGTAGTCGACGACTCTAACAATGCCATGATCAAGAACAGGGAATGGCGTATGCAGAATCTCCTCTAGTCCGGATGAAACCGGCCGTAGAGTGCTCGAGGAATTCAGTCTCAAGGCGGCAATTTCAGCATTTTGGTCTTTCGTCAAACTGCTCAATCTACTCTCCAGATGTCGGTTGCGGAAATAGGAACCGGATATAGCGAATGCAGGATGAACATCCAACAAGAAGTGATAGGCTATGAGAGCCAAAAACGCACTTGTTGCTGACGCTTAAGCCTGAGAACTGGTTCACGAAGCTGTTCGTAGACGTCTGACATTGACCTTTAGATCTGAAAGTACGGTATGGAGACCCAGTTAAGCGCACCTGCTACCACGGAAATCCCTTATGGCAGGAACTTCATTCATCTTGCCGACTCCTCGCTGGGAAGATGTTGGAACGGACCTTGGCTGGTCAAGGTCTCGCCTTCTTTTGTTGCGATCGATGATCCATAAGGCCCATGCGACCAAATCATCAGCGCGTCAGGTGGCAGTGGTCGCGCAAGGTCCTTCGCCTCATCACACGGTGCGTTCATCCAGATGTCGGTTTCCTCATGTGTCAGCAAGAGCACCGGCATCGCTTTTTCATGGATGAGTTTAACCACCTGGTCGGGTCGGGGTCAGAACAAGAGCAGTCCGAAATCGTACGCTAAGGCCGAACGAAGCATGAACAATGCCATAGCTCGGATTTGGGGCGTTCGATCTCTGTGGATTGCCATCGACATGCGCAAGTTTTGATTTCTCTGGTCCGCCCGACTCTACAACGCTCGTGCAGATTGGTGATGAATGGAGTCAGGCAATGGCAAAGCGAAAGCTTCTCAAAGATCAAGATCGACGGAAGCTTGTCGACATACCACTCGACGAGGACAGCCTGATCCGACACTATTCGTTGTCATTGGCGGATCGCCTCGAGATCGATCTGCGGAGACGTAATCACAACCGGCTCGGCTTTGCCATTCAGCTATGTCTGATGCGATACCCGGGTCTAGTGCTGCTGGCCGAAGAAACTCCGCCTCGCGCCATGCTGAGATTTGTTGCTGATCAAATCGGCGGCTGGAATTTCCTGTCCTTCAGGATCGGCAATCAGCACGCTATCGGTTTCATCAGAGACGTTTTTCGCCACATGGAAGTGCGTGTATGTACGACCCGATCTTCGATGAAAATCACGCAATTTTCGCTTCGGTTTGCCTAATCCTCTGTTAGAAACCTGGCATTCACCCATCCGTTTTGGCCCGTTTCCTCCACCAGAACTTGGACCCAACCAGCCTGTTCGTCGACTATGGTCACAACGAGACCTGTGGGCAGCACCTCGATCAAAGGCGAGTTTGGATCCGGTCGCCTTCGCATATTAAGGTTGGTCGTGGTTCGCCATATCTTCGCGCTTGTTTGGGAATCCGACGGAGCGCGCAGTTGCATTGATAGCATTTCGTGCCGGCCCCCGCCCGCGTTTCATTAGAACCGCCTCACATTATCAGGTTCAGCAAACTACGAAACCACTAATTGAACGCTGTGGAAAGGTTTTCGCGAAAAGCGCGATTTTTTGTGCTCTCATCCAAAACGGCCGCCGTGTCTGGCTGAATGCTACTCCCCCTAACTGGTGCATGGTCATAAAAGTCTATTCTAATCTATTCTTACTCGACTCCAGATTGTTGCCGTGCTTATTGCCTTTCGGGGATTTTTATCGGGGGCATCATGAACATCAAATTCGCTGCAGCGCTATTTTCTTGCGCAGTGCTAACGGCCTGCCAATACAAGGCCGAGCCGCTCACAGTCGCAACTTACAATGTCTATTCGTCTTATGAAGGCAAGCTTCCCGGCAAGTACTTGCTCTTCGTAGATGGGTCGAAGCTGGATAAGCCAATCAAGCCATCGGACATGAACTGCGCAGCGCACACATTCCCGCTCAATCTCTCATCCAGCTTTTCTGGCTCGGTAAGGCAGACCTTTGCAAACCTGGTGACCGACTTGGAGCCTGTTCAAGCGCCTGTCGGCCGCGATGAGCTCAAGGCGCGTGGTGCCCGTGGCATGATTATCGTTAAGGGCGAAGACGTGAACGCTCGACTGCGCGTTGTGCCAGGCTTCTGGGTTGCCGGCATGGAAACGGAAGTTGAGGTCGCGGCATCCATTACTGTTGACGGGCAATCGGGGCGCCTGCTTGGCACTACAGTCTCCGGTGACGGCAACGCGCAAGGCGATGCCGGCTTTGCTTGTGAAGGTGGTGCAAAATCGCTCACTCAATCTGCTGAGCAAGCGATGAAGGAAACGTTAGGCCGCTTGGGCGAGGCACTGACCAATTCAGATCGCGTTCGCAACGGCAAATAAAAGGTTAGTCGAAAGTGTGGAAACGCACTCAAACTGCTTACAAAAAAGTGTTCGAAGCTGCTCTGGCCGCACAGCTTTTGTAATAAATAACTGGGCGTACACCAACAAGAGACGGGTCCGCGTTTGACCAGTAGTGAAGCAAGCGACCCCCGAATTTGACGTGCGTATTTTTGGAAAGGTGGAGGTAGTGGAAATATCGGGTCTGCCCTTAGCATCGAGTAAGAAGCTTGCCTTATTCCTCGACGGAACGTGGAATGCAGTTGGCACAAATACAAATGTGTGGCGCCTCCGCTCCCTTTGCGCAGACAAGGACACCGAAGGTCGTCAGCAGCTTCGATATTACGACACTGGAGTTAACGGCGTCATCGGCGGCGGCTGGGGGAAAGGCCTAACCGAGAAAGTGCAGGAGGCCTACAATTGGCTTGTCGAGAATTACGAGGACGGTGACCAAATCTTTATCTTCGGGTTCAGTCGAGGAGCCCACACGGCGCGCAGCCTTGCCGGATTTATCTCTATTTGCGGGCTTCTAAAACCAGGTGGAGCGCTGGGGGTTGACCAGCTGTATGAGCGGTACCGTAACGACGATGACCGCACAATTTACAAACTTCCTACCTTTGACGCCCAGACCATGACGCTCGAAGAGCGCTGGATGTTAAAATACTCGCGACCGGTAGCGATTGAAATGGTCGGAGTCTGGGATACGGTTGGGGCGCTCGGCGTCCCAGCTTTCAGTCTCGTCGGCATCAGCTCTTCAACGCTCAAGTTTCATCATACCGGTCTTCGGAAACCAGTCAGGCACGGGTTTCATGCACTCGCAATTGATGAGCACCGAGCTAAATTCGCGCCAACACCCTGGACAATCAGAACAAAGACGGGCGCTCCAGCAGCAGCTCCAATGAGGGCTGTAGAGAGCGTTGAACAACGCTGGTTCGTAGGCGCTCATGCGAACGTCGGCGGGGGTTGTTTCAATGACACGCTGGCGCAGATACCGCTCCGGTGGATGATGGAAAAAGCGGCAAATCTCGGACTAGCTTTTCGCAATGAGCTTGAAATGGATGGCAATGAACATCTCGGCGCGATCTCAGACTCTTACAAGGAGTTCCTCAGGGGGACATATTCTTGGTGAAAAAGCGAGACTACCGACCTATCGCACCAGAACCGTTCGGTGATTCGACTGGAACTCACACGAGGGTTAACGAGACAATCGATGGTTCCGTTTTTGCAAGATGGCGAGACGATAGCAAATACCGCCCACCAAATCTCGCAGATTGGGGAAAGCGAAAAGGGGTCAATCCTGCGGACATTCATAGTTCCATAGGGGCGAACTCGCCGGGTATCGCTGCGCAGTAATCGAAATAATTTGCGTTTTTGAATTCTCAACGATGAAAGAAGCGATTGCCTAGTTTCGATCATTGAAATGGTCGGAGCGTGAACACAGCGCTCCGATTTCCCTAAGTTGTGCAAGGACAACGAACGCTGAAGCACAAGTGCTCTACTATATGGTAGTGCACGGCTCGCTTTCCACGTTGACGAAGTGAAAAGTCATGTTTTCTCAAGCATAATCGGAGCCAACGTTTTTTGGATCAGTCGCCACCGTCGTCATTCGACATTGAGTACCATCTTCAAGAAATCGAGAAAATAACTGCTGTGCTGTCACGAATGCCCAGTGACCATCTCGGACCACAGGGTACAACAATTCCAGATATCGAATGGTATGCGCTTGGCGCAATCAAGAAGGCAGCTTCGCTCAGCCATGCGTTTTGTACTCTCGTGAGAGCGAAAAACACATTATCAGCTGCCGCTCTCGTCAGGTTGCAACTTGATACGGCCATGCGCATGTTCGGCCTTACTCTGGTCGAAGATGTAGAAGCTGCCGGCATTTGGTTGATGGATGACAATATTTATCGAAAGCTCAAGGCGCGCACGGGTGAACCTTTGAGCGATGCATTTCTCCATCGAAAATTGAATGAAAAGTACCCCGGCCTGTCAGAAGCATATGAGGCAGCTTCTGCTTACGTACATTTGTCGGGGCGGCACATAAAAACTGGACTTTGGTCTCGAGAAGGAACCAAAACCTTATTCTTCAACCTTCACGGCACGGATGATACGCGGCCTGATGAATGGTTTGCCGATATCATTGACGCTTTTGATCAAGCTACCAGGCTGACAGCTGACCTTACTTCTCAATTTCTGAACAAACGCTCCCGCGACCGGAGAAAGATCTGAAGTATCAGGATGCCTTAGATAAAATATTTCAGTGTTCGGTCAGTCTTGCAACCTCAGTCGACATCATCTGATGATTGTTGAGGTCAGTGCTACGTTATCTGCACAGCCACAGCCGCTGGTCAGTTTCGAAAAGGAACAGATACGACATTCGATCGCGGTTCGACGGTGATGAATTTTTGCCAATGTCAGCTTTTCTCGCGGTATTGTACTGGGTCAAAAAGCCACGAGGCGTTCCCTTACTGCCAATCGAAGATCAAGTATCTGATCGGACTATAAAATTATGGGTAAATATGGCCACTGAGACTAGGGTGGCGAGGGTTCGATTCCACTCAAGGCGAAGCATGGGCAACACACCGAGCCAGTTCTCATCTGGTGGCAAAGAGCGGCTTGGCGGATCTCCAAAGCAGGTCAAGCTGACATCCGCCCGCTGTTAATCATAGGCGCAATGGCACGAGTGAATTGGGCAAGCCGCAAACCGCCCAAGGCGTGTAGCTGGCTGTGGTTCGAGCGACATTCGTCATATAGTCCTGATTACCAGGCATAATCCCGTTGGCGCAATCAAGCCCGCTATCGTAAAGAGAGCCGGAAAACTCTAATCTCCAGCGGTCCAATCGAGGGGCTCACTGCATCAAAGCCGCCAGCCTCTCCACAGAACTGTAGGGAGATGGCTCTGAGGTGAAAAGATGTTACGTTATTTGGATGCGATCTAGAAATAAAAGGAAGAATTTTGCGGATAAACACTTAGGGATGTAGAAGTCTCCGAAAAGGGAGCAAAGCGATCACGCGAACTCCTCTAACTCGTATTCTTTCATGCTGGCGCTGACGAATACGTAAGCCGACCAGTCCTAGGGACACTGCGTTGCATTTCCTACCGGTCATCGCTTATCGCCGTAGTTCCCACCCAGCGATGGAGGAATTCAACCTGAAACCGGCTGAACTTTGAAGAGACGACATAACGCAGAGTTGTATATCCACATTGTTAACTTTCCGGGCCAGTGCCAAAAAGCTATCCTTTTCAGCTGCGGATAACAGCTTAGATCGCTCCAATATCCAAGGAACCAGCTCGCGCGATGCTTCTTCTGGCGTTTTTTCTTGCGCAATGAATAACATCGATCGAGCAATAGTGTCAGCTACGAGCGACCGGACGGGTTGAGTTACCGGATTAACCTGATCATTTGATGGCAAACAGCTCTGCCAAGTCTCTCCAACGTGCTTGCTGACTAAATCAGGATGCTTCTCCATCGTTGCTATATAGTAAGAGGAGAAGTTAGGCGCAGTCTCTTTGGATGTGTAAAACGCGCCCGCGCCGCCGACTACAGCCAACACGGCAAAAATTATTGCAAAACGCATCAGATATCCCCGGCCTGGTTCCTCTTGCAACCTAAGATAAACTCAACAAATTTTTATTAATAAAAAACTCCGATTTTGAGTATTCTCCTGCATTCGCATATCACGAAAATTTTATCTACCAGGAGCTGCAATCCTCGATTGACAGGGAACCCGAATGCCGCTTCTCATAACGTCACAACTTATGGC
>NZ_FMUD01000068.1:0-6643 GCF_900100825.1 Agrobacterium sp. DSM 25558
GTAGGTAGATTTTTACTAACATTCTATATTAGTCTTCTCGCATTGCTTTGTTGATCTGATCGGCGAGTGGCTTGATCAAATAAGACAATGCTGTTCTCTCGGTGGTCTTAATAAAAGCTTCCACCGGCATACCCGCCAATAAGACGAGATTGCCGAGCTTTGACATCTCGTCGGGTTCTATTTGGATGCGTGCCGTGTACCAGCTTTCGCCAGTTTGCGGGTTATGAACGAGGTCAGCGCCAACGGTTTTGATCTGCCCGTCTATTTCCGGCGTCGTACGTTGATTGAAGGCCGAGAAGCGAAGTACCGCTTGTTGGCCGACATGTAACTGGTCAATATCTGCTGATTGAATGCGCGCTTCCACAACGAGACGATCATTCACAGGTACGATCTGCATTACCGTTTCTCCGGCTGCGATCACGCCACCGAGTGTGTGAACGGCGAGCTCGTGGACAATACCGTCCTGCGGCGACCGTATATCGACCCGCTTCAGTTGGTCCTGTGCGGTGATTTTTTGCTCTTCGAGTTCAGCAAGCTTGTTGTCGACATCGCGCAGTTCCGTCAGAACCTCTGCCAGACGATCCTGATCGAGTTGAAGGATCTGGAGTTCAGTTTCAGTGACGCGTGCTGCGGTACGGGCAATTTCAGAGATCAACTGACCTCGCTCTCCATCAAGTTGCGCTCGCACCCGCTCCAGTTCCGCCAGGCGGTTGAACTGTATCAGTTGCTGGTCCGATAGGCTTCTGACGCGAACAAGTTCCTGCCCGATCCAGGACAACTCCTCTTCTTTAGCGCTCTTCCGAACAAGCAGGCCACCATTCTCCTGCCTGATCTGGTCGATACGTTGTCGCAGTTGCGCCTTCTGGCCATCAAGCGTTCGTTTGCGCGCGGCAAAAAGTGTCTTTTCTGCCTGCAGATAGACATCAGCCTGTTGGGCAAGCTGCGGATCGGTGAACGCCATGTCAGAGGCATCATCGCTTTCTGCAACGAGCCTTAATCTACGCGCGCTGAACTGGTTGATTTGCTTGGTGACCATTGCGAGATTGGCCCTCGTAACAGTGTCATCCAGTCGTATGAGCAGATCACCGGCTTTCACCAAGGCACCGTTGCGCACAAGGATGTCTCCAACGATACCGCCTTCACGATGCTGGATGCGTTTTACATTGCCATCGACAACAACAGTACCTGTCCCGATGACCGCGCCCGATAAGTTGGCTGTTGCAGCCCAGCCGCCGACCCCTGCGACCATCACGACAATCACCACTGCGGACGCCAACGTATAGCGTCGAATGGATTTTCCGGCTGCAGTCACGGGTTCCGAGGTCATGCTTTTTCCGATACTGCGCGCATTGTCGTCTTTCGAAGCACTTCGTCCCGAGGTCCGAAAGCCACCATGGCGCCTTGAGACAGGACAAGCACGTGATCGACTGCTGAAGTGCATTTGGTCTGTGTGCAACGATCACGACGATAGCGCCTCTTTGTCGTGCTGCTAAAATGGCATTGTTAAGGGCCATTTCGCCTTCGGCGTCGAGATTTGCATTCGGCTCGTCGAGAACGATCAGGAATGGATGACCGTAGAGCGCCCGTGCGAGCCCGATACGTTGGCGCTGGCCTGCCGATAGAGCGGCGCCACTATTTCCGATCCGTGTGTCGTATCCATCCGCCATCGACAGGATCAGTTCATGCACATCAGCCATTCTGGCTGCATCTATGACATCATTTGGATTGGGAGACTCAGCAAACCGGCTGATGTTTTCGGCAATCGTGCCGTCAAACAATTCGACGCCTTGCGGAAGATATCCGATTGAAGGTCCAAGAGCTTCAGGATGCCACTGATCCAGTTCGGCTCCGTCCAGCCTGACAGTGCCGCGAGCCGGAGGCCATATACCAACAAGCGCACGGACCAACGTCGATTTCCCACAACCGCTCGGACCTATGATACCGACACCCTGACCAGACGTCAGCGAAAAGGTCACATCGCGCACGGTCGCATTTTGGTTACCGGGTGCCACCACCGATACAGCCGAAACCGAAATCGTGTTCGACGGTGCGGGCAAGGACATTTTGTCTTCTGGCAAAGCCGTCGTCTGCAGCAGTTGAGCCAATCGTGCTTTTGCTTGTCTGAAGTTGACGAAGCTGCGCCACTGACCAATCGCCTGCTCAATGGGTGCGAGCGCTCGGGACGTCAGTATCGATGATGCGATCATCGCTCCTGGAGACGCAAGCTGCCGGATGGCAAGCCAGGCACCGAGAGCGAGGACGGCCGACTGGAGCGCCAAACGAAATATCTTCGAGAATGTCGAAAAGCTACCGGTCGTATCGCTGGCCCGCCGCTGTTCTTCCAGATAAGGCCCGTTCGTGTCGTACCACTTGCGCGTATAGGCGGTTTTCATACCCATCGCATGTAGGGCTTCAGCGTTTCTTCGCCCGGCCTCGACAAACTCAGCCCTGGCCGAACCGAGTTGGGAGACGCGCCGAGTCGGATCGCGCAATACGACTTCGCTAAGGAGCGTCAGCGCGATCAAAACGGCCGCACCTGCAATGGCCAGCCAGCCCAAATACGCGTGAAACAGAAACAGGATGCCGATGTAAAGTGGAAGCCATGGCATATCGCACATCGCGACCGGCCCTGGACCGCCCATGAATTGGCGCATTTGCTCAAGATCTCTGATTGGCTGAGAAACTGCCTCCTTCTTTGACATTCTGAGAGGCAGCAGCATGACCGCATCGAAGGTTGGCCCACCCAGTTGTTCTTCTATCCGCGCGCCGATCCGTGAAAGGATCCTTGCCCGGATCAGTTCAAGAACCCCAAGAAAGATGTAGAGGGTGATGGCCAGAACCGACAGCGCAACCAGTGTCGGCACGCTGCGACTGGACAGGACACGGTCATAGACCTGCATCATGAACAGCGGGCCTGTCAGCATGAGGATATTGGTAAAGGCGCTGAGGACAGCCACCGATACGAATGCCTTGCGTGTCGATCTCAAGGCAGCGGCGACCAGAGGCCGCCGCGCTTCACTCGATATTGTATTCGACAAGGCTCAATCCTTAAGCGACGAACCGCAAATCGTCATCGTGCAAGCTGGTTAGAGCAACATTCTTCAATGTCACCGTGTTTGCAGCATCGTATGTGATGACGGTATCGTTCCCGACCTGAGCCGCAGCAGCCAGCACATCCTCAAAATCCGAGAACAGGCTATTGTCGAACTCCAGCACATCCGCGGAGCCAGCACCTGCCTGAAAATCGGTGACCGTATCCAAACCAAAGTTCGGCCTGAAGATGATGATGTCATCGCCAGCGCCAGTCGTGATGGCGTCGTTTCCGCTGTCACCGAAGAGCGTGTCATTTCCGCTAGTCCCTGTCAGGGTGTCATTGCCACTTGTACCTCTTAGCCAGGCCGCATCTTTGATATGGGTGCGATCCCAGAGAGTCCCATCGGCAAACTCAATCTTCTCGATACCCCAGTTAGAGGCGTCGGAATAGAATTGCCAATCGACCGTAATCGTGTGTCCTGTCTCAACGACTTTCAGCAGCAACGTATCGCTAGAGCGGCTGAGCTCGACCTCGGCTGGAGTTAGATCAAAGAAGCGTAGAGTGTCGATCTCCGCTTGGACCCGGAGTTTTCGACAATTCGATCATTGCCGTCACCCTTTGCGTACACGTAGGTATCACTGCCCGATCCGCTCTCAAACCGGTCGTCGCCGAGCCCAGCATTAAACACATCGTCCAGCGATGTGCCGTTAAGCGTCTCGCCACCGCTGGTTCCGTTGATACGTGATATGGCCGCCGCTTTTATCTGGGCACGGTCCCATACTGTGCCGTCGGCGAACTCGATCTTCTCGATACCCCAGTTAGACGCATCGGAATAGAATTGCCAATCGACCGTAATCGTGTGCCCTGTCTCAACGACTTTCAGCAGCAAAGTATCGTTGAAGCGGCTGAACTCGACGTCGGCTGGAGTTAGATCATCGAAGCGTAGAGTGTCGATCTCCACGTTGGACCCGGAGTTTTCGACAATTCGATCATTGCCGTCACCCTTTGCGTACACGTAGGCATCACTGCCCGCTCCGCTCTCAAAACGATCGTCGCCGAGACCACCATTGAACACGTCGTCCAGCGATGTGCCGTTAAGCGTCTCGCCACTGCTGGTGCCGTTGATGCGCGATATGGCCGCAGCTTTTATCTGGCTACGATCCCATACTGTACCGTCGGCAAATTCGATTTTCTCAATACCCCAATTTGCGGTCTCAGAATAGAACTGCTCATCGAGTGTGATGACATGACCGGTGCTGTTGACCGTGATCTTTGCATGCGAGCCAGCCCGGCTAAAGGTCAGGTCACCTACGTTCAGGTCCGTCAGTTTCAGTACATCGACGTCGGTGGTAGAGCCCGACTCGTCATCGATGTAATCGGTACCATCGCCTGACGAGTAGATGTAAGTATCGCTGCCCGCGCCACTATTGAAACGGTCATCACCAAGCCCGCCGTTGAAGACATCGTCTAGCGATGTGCCGTAAAGCGTCTCACCGCCGGTGCTTCCGTTGATGCGTGATATGGCCGCCAATTTTATCTGAGTACGATCCCATACTGTGCCGTCGGCAAATTCGATTTTCTCGATACCCCAATTTGCGGTCTCAGAATAGAACTGCTCGTCGAGGGTGATAACATGACCGGTGCTGTTGACCGTGATCTTTGCATGCGAGCCAGCCCGGCTAAAGGTCAGGTCACCGACGTTCAGGTCCGTCAGTTTCATTACATCGACATCGGTGGTAGAGCCTGATTCGTCATCGATGTAGTCAGTACCATCGCCTGACGCGTAGATGTAAGTATCGCTGCCCGCGCCACTATTGAAACGGTCATCACCAAGCCCGCCGTTGAAGACATCGTCCAGCGATGTGCCGTAAAGCGTCTCACCGGCGCTGCTTCCGTTGATACGTGATATGGCCGCCGCTTTTATCTGGGTACGATCCCATACTGTGCCATCGGCGAATTCGATTTTCTCGATGCCCCAGTAATTTACATCAGACTCAACCTGCTCATCGAGCGTAATGGCGTGACCCGTGCTGTTAATGCTGATTTTGACATGGCTGCCTGACCGGCTGAAGGTCAAGTCTTCTACGTTCAGATCAGTCAGCCTCAGCACGTCAATATCCGTCGTTGAGTCGGACTCATCATCGATGTAATCAGTTCCATCACCGGAAGCGTAGATGTAAGTATCGCTGCCCGTTCCACTGTTGATACGGTCGTCGCCCAAACCGCCATTGAAGACATCGTTTAACGCTGTTCCAACCAACGTGTCGTTGCCGCTGGTACCGTAAATATGGGATATCGATGCCGTTTTTATCTGGGCGCGATCCCAGACTGTGCCGTCGGCAAATTCGATTTTCTCGACACCCCAATTTGCCGTCTCAGAATAGAACTGCTCGTCGAGGGTGATGACATGACCGGTGCTGTTGACCGTGATTCTTGCATGCGTGCCAGTCCGGCTGAAGGTCAGGTCACCGACGTTCAGGTCCGTCAGTTTTAGCACATCGACGTCAGTGATAGAGCCCGACTTATCATCGACGGTGTCATTTCCATCACCAGAAAGGTAAACATAGGTGTCACTACCGGCAAGCCCTTTTAGAATATCATTCCCAAGGCCTGCCAGGATTTGGCTGTCGGAGTTATCGGTTCCAGTGATTGTGTCATTTCCGTTCGATCCCGCGAAATAGGCCACGTTTGATATCATATTCGCTCTGGTCCAAATTGTACCATCTGCGAAGACAACCTTTTCGACGCCGCGTTCATAAGTGCCGTCGAGCGTGTCCTTGAGCAGGACCGACCCTCCGTCGCCAGCACCTGGAGTGCTGTCAGCGATGATGATCGTTAAGTCCGTACCATTACGCGCCAATGTTACGTCGGATGGGTTGATGTTGGTAAAGACCAGTTGGTCGCTGGTGCCACCCCAGGTGCTTTCGGTGATGGTGTCGTTGCCGTCACCACGGGCGTAGACGTACGTGTCGCTACCCTCTCCACCGTTGATGACGTCGTTACCCTTGCCGCCGGTGTATGTATCACCGGTCGCAAAGCCGGTAATGGTGTCATTCCCATTGGTCTGGGCCGAGGCAATGGCTTTGGTCCGGATCTGCGCTGCATCCCATGTCGTGCCATCGGCAAAGGCAATCCGCTCGAGACCTTGCTCATACGGTGTTCCGAGCGTGCTCTTGATCAGGATCGAACCTGCATCACCGGCTCCGGGGGTACTCTCGGCAATCGTAACCAGCAGATCAATTCCCGTGAAGCTCACGGTGACGTCAGCTGGATTGATGTCGGTGAAGACAAGTTGGTCGTTGTGCCGCCCCAGGTGCTTTCGGTATGGTGTCGTTGCCATCACCACGGGCGTAGACGTACGTGTCGCTACCCTCTCCACCGTTGATGACGTCGTTACCCTTGCCGCCGGTGTATGTATCACCGGTCGCAAAGCCGGTAATGGTGTCATTCCCATTGGTCTGGGCCGAGGCAATGGCTTTGGTCCGGATCTGCGCTGCATCCCATGTCGTGCCATCGGCAAAGGCAATCCGCTCGAGACCTTGCTCATACGGTGTTCCGAGCGTGCTCTTGATCAGGATCGAACCTGCATCACCGGCTCCGGGGGTACTC
>NZ_FMUD01000026.1:0-84949 GCF_900100825.1 Agrobacterium sp. DSM 25558
CGTCAACGCCAAACGGGTTCATCGTATCATGGGCAACCATGCCATGCTGCTCGAGAAACATACGGCCGTTCGCAAAGGCCGCATCCATGATGGCAAGGTCATGGTCATGCGCTCTAACCTTCGCTGGTGCTCGGACGGTCTGGAGTTCACCTGCTGGAATGGCGAGATCATTCGTCTCGCCTTCATCATCGACGCCTTCGACCGCGAGATCATCGCTTGGACGGCAGTCGCCAATGCAGGCATCTCCGGCTCTGACGTGCGCGACATGATGTTGGAGGCAGTCGAGAAACGCTTCCGCGTAACCCGAGCCCCAATGCTATCGAGCACCTCTCGGACAATGGTTCGGCTTACACCGCGCGGGAGACAAGGCTGTTCGCCCAGGCACTCAATCTGATACCTTGCTTCACGCCGGTCGCCAGCCCGCAGTCGAATGGCATGTCGGAAGCTTTCGTCAAAACGTTGAAGCGGGACTATATTCGGATATCCCAAGTTCCGGACGCCCAAACAGCGCTCCGGCTCATCGACGGATGGATCGAGGACTACAACGAAATCCATCCCCATTCCGCGCTCAAGATGGCTTCCCCTCGGCAGTTCATCAGAGCTAAATCAACCTAGCCGACCTGTCCGGTGAAATGGGGTGCACTCCAATAGGTGGGGCCGCCTGCTAGTTAGACTTCGCCTAAAAACATACAAGCAGATGATAGGCGCTTTAGATTTTAGCTTATTAAATTGGGCATTACGATAGAAGTAGGCTTTGGGATGGCTGATCAAAAACGATACAGTCCGAGAATCGTTGGCCAAAGTAATACGGCAATGTCCTGTCTCGGGAGTTGGCGAGCGCAAGCCGATTGGCCGAAGTGGTCGGCGCGTGAAGCCGTCGTTAAGCGTGAACCGCAGAGGGCATCGCATTAGCACCTTGACCGGCTTCTTTCGCCTTGAACCAATTCGAACTTACGACCCGATGTTCACTAAATCCGCAGAACAGACACCAACTCACCAACCTAGCGATTTCGATCAAACCCGTTCATCGGCAGATCAGCCTTTGGCATCGAAACGAAAAAGTGTGCGGTCCGCATAGTTGCGTATGACGTCCTTGTGCGGCGAATTCACTGTGACCGACAAATCGAAAGGTCGTCGCCGAGGATCGAAACTAAGCGGTCTTTCGAAACTGTCGCGCTCAAACCTCGAAAATTGCACCATTAAAGCCCGTGATCAAACCTCTAGACCCGCCCTCGCTTTGCGCGACGTAATGGACCGGGAAGAAACCGGATCGGCCTTAAGAATCAATCGATACGGTCACCCTTTGCGTCGAAGACATGTAACTTATCAGTCGGTAGCCCGACAGTGATGGACTTGCCCGGCTGTAAAAGAGCACGGTCTGATGAAAACAGCTTGAACGGGAGACCATGAACGGCCAGGTGCAGGATGATACCGAGCCCAGTTGGCTCGACAAGTTCTACCTTCGCCTCAATACCCTCTGCGTCTGGAGAAACGACAACGTGTTCGGGTCGAATTCCAAGTGTTATCGTGTCGCCGTTTTGAACCGCAACCTGCCGCCCCAGTGGTAACACGCTGCCATCCGTCAGTGCCATTCCGCTTCCATCTGCATTTTGCACGCATCGGCCCCCAAGAAAGTTCATTCCGGGTGAACCAATAAAGCCTGCGACGAAAAGATTTGCTGGACGATCATAAAGATCAAGCGGTGCGCCGATCTGCTGCACGTAACCGTCATTCATGGCAACGATCCGGGAGGCGAGCGTCATCGCTTCAATCTGGTCGTGCGTCACGTAAACGGAGGTGGCGCGCAAATCAGCCTGCATACGCTTGATTTCCGCCCGCATGTGCTCACGCAGGCGCGCGTCAAGGTTCGAAAGCGGCTCGTCGAAGAGGAAGGCTTTCGGCTGGCGGACAATCGCTCGGCCCATGGCGACGCGCTGGCGCTGCCCGCCGGAGAGCGCCTTTGGCCGCCTTGCAAGATAAGGGTCCAGCCCTAGCTTGCTGGATGCCGACGCTACCGCA
The DNA here is from genome assembly GCF_900100825.1 of Agrobacterium sp. DSM 25558. Lineage (NCBI taxonomy): Bacteria > Pseudomonadati > Pseudomonadota > Alphaproteobacteria > Hyphomicrobiales > Rhizobiaceae > Agrobacterium > Agrobacterium sp. DSM 25558. Next base: position 2,020 of record NZ_FMUD01000026.1, read on the forward strand.
GCAGCTATCACCTCCTTGGGACTTTTCCGCAAACGCAGACTGTAGCTCATGTTGTCGGCAACACTCATATGCGGATAAAGCGCATAGGACTGGAAGACCATGGCGATATCCCGGTCCTTCGGCTTGAGATCGTTGACGAGTTGTCCGTCTATAGAGAGCGTACCGGACGTGATCTCCTCAAGACCGGCGATCATGCGCAGCAAAGTAGATTTTCCGCATCCAGACGGACCAACAAGGACAACAAATTCGCCATCTGCAATGGAAAGATCGACGCCGTGCAGCACAGGATGATCACCATAGGATTTGGCGACGCGATTGAGCTCGATGGAAGCCATGGATTTATCCTTTCACCGCACCGGCCGTCAGGCCCTGCACGAGATATCGTTGAATGAGCAGGAAGAAGAGGCATGCGGGAATCAAAGCCAAAACCCCTGCCGCCATCATCTGCCCGAAATCGACCGAGAATTTCGATACGAAGGTCAGCAGACCTACCGGGAACGTCGCGCTTTCATTTCCCGAAATCAGCATCAGGGCAAACAGCAGTTCGCTCCAGGCTGCCGTGAAGACGAAGCCGAGCGTTGCGGCGATACCGGGCAGGGTTAGCGGCAGAATGATCTGCCTGAACGCCATGAAGCGGGTAGCACCGTCAATCATCGCAGCTTCCTCGAGGTCTTTTGGAATGCCGTCGAAAAACGACTGCATCAGGAACGTCGCGAAGGGGACGTTGAACGCTGTGTACACGATAACGAGGCCGGTCAGGCTGTTCGTCAACCCAAGAGGCGAGAGCATTTTGAAGATAGGTGCCACAAGCATCACAAGGGGGAACATCTGCGTCACCAGCATCAAACCAATGATCCAGAATTTCCCGCGAAAGCGGAAGCGTGACAGTGCATAACCGGCAAGCGAAGACAGTATGGTGACAGCAACGGCTGTCGAGCCTGCGACGATGACGCTGTTTTTGAAAAACGTGGGAAAAGCGCTGTTTTCGATAACATAACGATAGTGATCGAGCGTCGCGTGCGAAGGCCACATCCGCACGCCTTCACTGTAAAGCAGGTCGTTGGGGGTGACCGACACTTTGAGGAGCCAGAAAAGCGGGAAAAGCGCAAAAACTATATAGAGAAGAAGCGCCATGCGATGCGTGATAGTGAGAAAAATCCTGCTGGTCATGGATCAATCTTTCTCGATAAGGCGCTGGCGCATGATGACGATGACCATGGAATAGGCGAGCAGAAGCACAAGCAGAGCCAACGCAATGGCGGATGCGTAACCGAAGTCCAGCCGCTTGAAGGCTTGCGTGAAGATGTAGCTCGCAACGATCTGCGTCCGGTCTGCCGGTCCGCCATTGGTCATGACGATGATGAGATCGGCGAAATTGGCAATCCAGACCGTGCGCAGCAAAACCGTAATCGCGATGGTTGGCGCAAGAAACGGCAGAGTGATGGACGTGAAGCGCTGGAGCGGCGTTGCACCGTCGATCGATGCGGCCTCATAGAGATCACGCGGAATGGCCTGAAGGGCGGCCAGCAGCGTGATCGCAAAAAAAGGGATGCCCCACCAGACATTGGCGATGATCGGTCCCCACATTGCCAGATGCGGGTCTGCGAGAATGTTGTTAGGCGCGGAGAGCAGCCCGAGCGACGTCATCCAATGCGGCAGCGGACCAATGACAGGGTTGAACAGCCACGCCCAGTTAAGCCCAGCAAGAAAAGTGGGCACGGCCCAGGGCAGGAATACGAGCGCCTGCACCACGCCACGGCCCGCAAACGGCTTGTCCAGAAGCAGGGCGAGAATAAGCCCGAAAAAGAATTGCAGAAAAACCGAAGCTCCGGTCCACCAAAGCGTGTTCTTCAGCGCGCGATAAAAAGCTACGTCCTGCGAAAGCTCTCTGAAATGGTCGAGCCCGATGAACCCGCCAGAGAACGGGTTGAGCAATTGAACGTCGCGAAAGGCGTAAGACAACCCCAAAACCAGCGGCACCATCATGATGGTGACGATGAGGACGAGGACCGGCGCACTGTACAGCCACGGTTCAGCCGACCGGGCCAGACGCTGTAATGCGGGTTTACGCGGAGCCAGAGGCCGGGCGCTTTGGGTGTAGGACATCGAATGCTCCCCAGCGAAAAACACGGCGAACGGATGCACCATTCGCTAATCTGGACTGTTTCTGAATCAAACAAGCGATTAGGCGGCGCGCGTTGCGACACGCCGCCTTTCTCGTTTATTTCGATTTCAGGAACTTCTGCTGAGCCTTCGTCAGATAGTCAGCCCATTGCTTGGCGAGTTCTTCCGGGGTGATGTCGCCCAGAAGTGCTTCCTGCGAAGTCTTGATCACCAGCGAATCCTTGAAGAACGCGAATTCTTCGAGATACGTCGGCATGGTGGTCGGGACGGCATTCTGGTCGGCCAATTCCTCAAACCAGCCCTTGAACTGCTCACTAGCGTAAAACGGGTCTTTTTCCGCTGACGTGTGAACTGGAAGCGCTCCTGTCTTCTTGTTCCACTCGATGTTGCCTTCTGGACCTTCAAGCGTTTCGATCAGCTTCCAGGACAAGTCCTTGCTCTTGGACGACGCCATCATGGACCAGCCAGCGAAACCGATTGTCGGGAACGTCTTGCCATCCGGCCCCTTTGGCATCGTCATGACGCCGAAATCTTCGGCTTTCATGCGCTGCGCAATGGCAATCAGCGCATCAGGATCCTGATCGAGGAAGGCGCATGTACCTGAATAGAAGCCAGCTACGATCTCGTTGAATCCCCAGTTGACGCTGTCTTTCGGCGCGTAACCGTTCTTGTAGAGATCGACAACATAGGTCAGGCCCTTTACCCAACCGGGGCTGTCAAAGGTAGATATTCCATCCTTGGTGAAAAACTCGTTGGAGCCAGCCATGGATGCGCCGAACATAACCCAGCCGTTCAACCCGCCCGGGCCGCCGCGCAGGCAATATCCATATTTTCCAGGGATAGCGGCAATCTTCTTGGACGCATCCGCGAATTCCTCGAGCGTCTTCGGCGGTTCCTTCACTCCTGCCTGCTCGAGCAGCTTCTTGTTGTAGAACATGGCGCGGAGGTAAAAACCGTAGGGGAGCATATAGGCGGTGTTCTTGACGTCGCGACCAAGCTCCAGCGTGCGCGCGCTCAAACCGGCAGTGTGTTCCCATTTCGCCAGATAAGGTTCAAGGCTTTCGAGCATGCCGTTATTGGCATAGAGCGAAAGCCACGTATCGGGCATTTCAAGCACATCGGGAACGTCGCCCGCCGAAACCATCGTGGCGAACTTCTGGAATGCCTCGCTCCATGGAAGCGAGATGATCTCGACCTTGGTACCGGGATTGGCGGCTTCGAATTTGGAAACCAGGCCCTTCAGGGTCTCGGTGCGTTCGGGGCTCGTGATGACTTCCACGAGTTTCAAGGTGGTGTCCGCCAGTGCCGTTCCGGCCATCAAGACGGTGAGAAGTGTTGCTACTACCAGTTTTTTCATTGCGTTCTCCCAGTTTTTTGTCGTCGTTTTTTAAAGCATCAGGCGGCGGCGGATGCCCCCCTGATCGCAGGTTCGAGATCGTTCCAGAGCGCTTCAGTACCCTCAAGACCGACATGCAAGCGCACGGAGCGCGGGCTGATACCGAACGTATGCGCTGAATTCGGCTGCGCCTTCTGTTCGAGCACCACTTCGCCAGGGACGATCAGGCTTTCATGTCCTCCCCAGGAAACACCAAGTTTGAAAAGTTCGAGACGGTCGGCAAAGGCCCTGACATCCACACCCTCGCGGAAGATGAATGAAAACAGGCCGGATGTGCCGTTAAGGCCCGGCGGCAGGCGGTTAACCAGACCGGGATGGCAAACGGTTTCCACGACATCGAGGGCCTGCAAACGCGAGGCGATTTCAAGCGCCGATTCCTGATGCGCTTTCATACGAATGGGCAGGGTGCGCAACCCGCGGATTAAAAGCCATGCATCGAAGGGAGACATCTTGCCACCCAGATACGGATAGGCCTCAGCACGGATGGTATTGATCATTGCTTTCGAGCCCGCAACGATACCAGACACGACGTCGCTATGGCCGCCGAGATATTTGGAAGCGGAATGCACGACCAGATCAACGCCGAGAGAGAGGGGCTGCTGAAAGATCGGGCTTGCCCAAGAATTGTCGATTACCGAAATAGCGCCGTGCCGCCGGGCAATTTCTGCCAGCGAGCCAACATCATGCGCTTCCATGACCCAGCTCGTCGGGCTTTCCATATAGAAAAGCTTCGCACCGGGCATCGCTTTTTCGACCGCGGCCTCATCACGACCGTCGACATAGGTCACGCCAATGTTCATACGCTTCATCAACGTCCCGAAAAGACGGAAGGCATCCGGATAGACGTGACGCACGGCGACGATACGGTCCCCCGGCGAAACAAAAGATAGAACCGTGGAGGAAATTGCTGCCATGCCACTGGCAAAGCCAAGTGCATCCTCGGCACCTTCGAGCTTCGCCAGCATTTCCTCGAACATCCGAACTGTAGGGTTCAATCCGCGCGTATAAACAGGACGACTTTTCTCGCCGCGATAGGTGGCGACCATTTCGTCATAGCTTGAGAAAGTGAAAAGCGAGGTCTGGACGATGGGCGGCACCACAGCCTCGAAGGCATGCGTTGCATCATGGGCAACGATGAGAGATGCGGGATCATAGAGATCATTGCCTTGGCTCATTTGGACATGTCCTTGATATCTTCCTCGACAATGGCGAGGATTTTCAGCGTTTCTTCACGCGCAGCCACCGCATCTGCTGCGACAATCGCGTTGAAAAGCGTGCGGTGGAAAGGGAAGGAGCGCGCTGCGAAATCTGGCCTGTCAAAAGGTTTCAACCAGAACCGCTCAAAACCTTCACGCATCTGCTCCAGAAGCTGTTTGAAGAGCGAATTATGGGTCGCGTCATAAATAGAGAGGTGAAAGGCAAGATCGGCCTTGCCCGACGTGCCCTCTGCAAGGTGGACACGCTCCATTTCCTCCAGTCGCAGGCGCATGGTCTCCACATCGTCTTCTGTTCTGCGCCGCGCGGCAGCCATGGAAGCCTCGACCTCTATTCCGCGGCGCACCTCCAGCGTCATCAACAGTACATCGCGCTGGCTTGCCGCCTCAATGGAAATGGGCATATGCACGGTTGCACCCGAAATCGGCTTGAGCAGATAGTTACCGCTCCCCTTTCGGCTATCGATCACGCCGAGGGCCTGAAATTTGCGTATCACCTCACGGACGGTGGAACGGCCGACACCGAGAGCCGCCATAAGCTCGCGCTCGGCTGGCAGGCGACTGCCAGCTTTTAGGCCTGCCGTGTTAACGAACTCAGCAAGTGCTGCCTCGACCTGACGTACCCGGTCAATCGCAGGCAAGGGTGTCATCAGATGATTGTCCACCGATTTCTCCACCTCAGAAATCCTAACTCAAACACGTTTAATTGGTCTGACATCTTACCGATTATCATAAGTTAAGGATTTATCAAGACGGTGTTCGATGCGAAATACGTTGGACTCCTCCACTGCGAGTACATCGCATAACACTCAACCGAAAACCGCCGGATCAACGCCAAGGGTTACTTCGTCGCTTTCTGACCATGTTGGTGGGGATGCACAAGAATCTCGAAGGCGCTTCCAAACGCCACGAACGTGGGCGACACCCTCGTCGACCTTATGGGCGAAAACGGCTAGAAGGGCGCGAAAGTGTGGCTGCAATCGATCAAACAACGCAATCACCGGGCGGACACGATCCGAGGATATCAGGGCAGCGCACATGAGGGAGAGCTGACACGCTCCAAGCATCAGCAGTTTCTCGACGCGCTTCCGGCTAAAGCTGCGCCGACGGAGGATGAAGACCGGCTGAACCGATTCGTACCCGACCTAACGAGCCGCATAGGCGCTAAGTTGCAGGGTTTTGCGGACAAATGTGAGTTTGTCGGCGGGCTTGGGGCGGTGGCAGACCAGATTGGAAAAGCAGTCGTGCCAGTGATGGCGCAGGCGATGATATATAGTTTTCGTCCGTCGCGCTGAGAAATCGTCATTATGCCCCTGCTCGAGTCGGGTGCTGAAGTAGCCGGCTCAAATCATTTGTTGGAAATAGAAGCACAGACGTGATGGGGACAAGAGAAACTGGTCGCCATCGTTTGCAGATGCATGATGCTGGCGCTTTTATTGCTCAGTAAGGTCACGAGACCATGACCCTTCACATGACGCAGGCTCTTCCAAGGTTTCGATTTGAGGTCGTTCTGTCAATAGCCACGTTTTGCCGTACCCGATCGACTGAAGATCGGGTACAATGTATCGTCAGCCCGTCAGACTTGCAGCAAGCCACCGTCAACGCATAATTCGGCACCGGCGATGTAGCTGGCGTCGTCGCTCAACAAAAATATGGCAGCCGCAGCCACTTCTGAAGGCCGTGCCATACGACCCATGGGAATCGGAGCAACAATTGCCGCGCGCGTGTCTTCCGCGACAGCAGCCATCATCTTCGTATCCGTTGGGCCAGGTGCAACGACGTTGACGCGTATGCCTTTGGGTGCGAGTTCTGCCGTCCAGGTTCTGGCGTAGGATCGAACGGCCGCCTTGGTTGCGCCGTATGTTCCGTAAGCCGCGTAGCCCGCGCTCCCGGCTATGGACCCGACGAGGACGACCGAGCCGCCTTCTGTCATTGCGGGGAGAGCTGCCTGAAGGCCGAACACCATGCCTCGGACGTTGACGCCGAAGTGGCGGTCGAAGTGCTCCGGCGTCATCTCGGCAATCTGCGAAGGCTCCGCAAGACCTGCATTCAGAACAAGCGAGTCGATACGGCCATATGCTTTGCGGACAGTTTCGACAGCCGTGATCATATCTTCCGGAGAACTTGCGTCAGCGGTAATACCAACCGCGCCATTGCCGATGTCTCTAGCCGCCTTTTCAGCATCTTCACCTCTACGACTGGTGATGAAGACATTTGCGCCTTCGGCAGAAAGTCGCTCTGCAATCGCCAGTCCAATACCCTTCGCGCCGCCAACGACCAAAGCGACCTTGTTATTCATTCGAGCCATCGTAAATCCTTTCACTGAATGGTCTCGACATGATATACGTTGGATATCTGATATCAATTACGCACCTGGAATAGCCTAGATATGGACGAGTATACCGACCTGGAAGCCCTCTCTCACAGCGCGCTCTGCAACATGCCGCCGGTTCGCCCGGTGCTGGACAAGATTGCTGACAAATGGACGATCATGATCCTAACAGTCATCTGTCCCAAACCTTCGCGCTTCAACGAACTCAAGCGGCGTCTCGATGGGATCACGCACAAGGCTCTGGCCGATGCCCTGAAGAGACTCGAGCGAAACGGCCTTGTGACGAGGACGGTGCTCCCAACGCAGCCGATTGGCGTAGAATACGCAATAACTCCGCTCGGCCATTCCCTGCGGGAGCCGTTTGAAGCACTGTGTGCGTGGGCAGCGGCAAACGGCGACAAGATCGAAGCAGCCACACTGACCTATGACAACGCGGGAAATCGACGTTGACGACGTCACTGGGGTCCGTCTCCGGCGCGCGCTATTCGTAATGACAGTCAACCTGCACCCCGCATTTGGCCGACCAATGCAATCGTTATGCCCCCAACCTTCCTCGTTGGCGGAGCCGACATTCACCACAATTGCATTGAAGCTTGTTGCTCGAATCCGTACACGCTGATCGCGCAAATTTTTAATGTTAGCTATAGCCTCTCCCTTTTATTGGGTGGTGTGTAAAGCAAGCATGGAAGCTGACAAAGGAACGCAAATGTCTTTCACCGTAGAGAAAATAATTCCTGCTGCGCGTATGCGCCAGTTCCACCAGACGGTTGAACGCTGCAAAGTGTTTCCCTCTGTGAGGGCGCGACAGCTACCTAGAGTTTTCCGCTCTTGGAGCCCGATGCATCACTTTTTCCCTTGAGAGGGCTGCCCAGAACGTCCTTGTACCAGTTGACCACCCGGTCGATGATGGGTGGCTGGTACCAGGTGATATCGCCATGGGCGGCACCTTCCACAAGTAAGTAATCGACCTTGCTGCCTTTGTTCTTCAAGGCCTTGTAGAGCTGTGCGCTCTGCTTTGGCGAAACGAGAGTATCTGCAGTTCCGTGCATGATGAGGAAAGGCGGCTTGCTACCTTCGACATGACCCATGGGACTGGCCTGCAAGGCTTTTTTGGGATCACTGGTGATGGATGCGCCGGCAAAATCGGCAAATGCCGGGCCGTTGACCAGCAGGGTCTCGGTGACCGCCGGCGATTCATGGACCTTTGCGATTGGCTCAGGAAAGCCATCGCCGATATCAAGAAGATTGGAGAGCCCGTAGAGCGTCACGACCGCTTGAACATCGGAGGATTTGTCGAGGAACTGGCCAGCGTCGAATGCTGTCTCGCCATTCGTCATGCCAAGCATCTGCGACACATATCCACCGGCTGAATCGCCCAGCACGCCGATGCGGGTGGGGTCGATACCATATTCGCTTGCATGTTCGCGCAGATAACGAACGGCAGCCTTGCCGTCCTGGACCAATGCCGGGAACTTGTTGGGAACCGTGCGGTATTGCGCGGCTGCGACCACGAAACCGGCTTTGGCAAGCGCCATCCGCAGATCGATATATTTCTCATGTTCCGCAGAGGTGAATCCGCCGCCCGGAAAATAGATGATCGCTGGCTTCAGATCATCGCTGCGAGGCACGAGGAGAGACATTTCAAGCTGAGTGATGGACCGCAATTGTTTGATCTGCGTGTAGACCACACCGCTCATCGCATCGATCTGGCCTTGCGTCTTTTCCACGCGAACGACCTGCGCACCTTCTGTGTAACCGGGTAGCGACGTTTTATCGTCAGCCTGGGCCGAACCGTTGATGATCATTGCTGCTCCAAAAAATATGGTGCCAAGAAAAACCGTGCGCGTGGTCTTCATGTCTACGTCTCCCAAATCGTGTTGGATTGCTTAAAGGTCAAAATGTGGACGGCCAGGGACTGCCAGGCAAAGAGCGAACTGGCGGCTTGAGGCCGCCAGTTGTTTGCATCAGCCCTGCTCTTTGAGAGCCGTCTTCGGTGCTGCCGATCCGATGGATCGCAGTCCCAGCACCAAGATTGCGATGGCGGCGACGGTGGAGCCGAAACCCATCAGAAGGGCGACGGTTGGGAGGGACGCGCCGTTGGCAAACAGCATGCCGGCAAGGATCGGGCTGAGTGCCGCACCACCGCGACCGATGCCGATGACGAAGCCGGTGCCGCTTGCGCGGACCTCTGTCGGAAATGCTTCGGCAAAGATTGCGTAAAGGCCAACCACGGCAGCGTTTGTGGCGCATCCGGCAATGGCTGCCAAAAGGGACAGTTGCACGAGATCCGGTGCGCTGCGCCCGAAAAGGGCAACGAGAGCTGTCGCGATCACCATCACGCCGATTGTCAGGTTTCGCACCGCGAAACGCTGGCTGAGCAGGCTGATGACGACAGATCCGACGATACCGCCAATATTGGCCCAGACAAGAACGTTACCGGCAGCCGATGGCATGAAGCCCATATCTGCTACGATTTTCGGTGCCCATTTCAGGATGAAATAGAAGGTCATGATGTGGAAGAAATAGGCAAGGGTCAGGCACACCGTCGCCACGATCAATGCCGGGGCGAACAATTGCATGATGCCGGGTTTCAGGCGTGCCGCATCCGGTTCCGGCAGGGCGGGAATGCTTTTGCGACCCATGCGTTTCAGGACGCCGTTGACGCGTTCAAGCGCACCCGCCGGACGGCGCTGGATGAGCCATGGAACGGTTTCCGGCAGGGTGAAATAGACGAGCGGAATGCAGAACGCAGTCACGATTGCCCCGCTGGCAAAGACGGCTCTCCAGCTGTAATCCACCAGAAAATGGGAGACGAGCGCGCCACCGACGACGGCACCGATCGGATAGCCGGTCGCCATCAGCGCAATCGAGAAATTGCGGCGTTTCGCATTGGCATGTTCTGCCGCAACCGCATTGGTTGCCGCCAGCATGCCGCCGATACCAAGACCCGTCAGCAGCCGCCATGCCGACAGCGGCACGATGCCCGAGGCTGTTGCCGCCAGGAACATTCCGCTGGCCATCAGGACCAGGCTGGACAGTACGGCGGCGCGACGGCCGATCCGGTCACAAAGGCTTCCCAGCCAGACGGAGCCAATTGCCATGCCGATGAGTTCCATCGACAGAACGATGCCGAGCGCACCCCTGTCCATGCCCCAATCCTTGGCGATGCCGGGCGAGGCAAAGCTGATGGAAAGGACATCGAATCCATCGAGCGCGTTCAGCAGGACACACAGACCGATGGCCCAGATCTGCATCCGGCTCATCGGCGTATCCGCGATGATATGTTTCGGATCTTCGTTCATGAATGTTCCTCCCTCAAGGTTGAAATCAAATGCCCTGCCCCCTCCCGGAACACAGGACCCTGCCATCACGGCCGCGAAAGCTTCCGCGGCGTTGGGGCGATAAGGATCGTTCGCCGCACGGGCAGACCATTCACCTCAGTCGCCCACCATCATCAGCGCATCGAGAATGATCGCGCCCTTGCGTCCGGGATAGACGACGACCGGATTGAGGTCGATTTCGCGGATCGACGGTTCAGCCCGGAGAATATTACCGAGACGGCTGACGATGTCGGCGACGGCCTCGACGTCGCAGGGCCCAGCCCCGCGAAAGCCATCCAGCAGGGCCGCGCATTTCAGCCGCCTGATTTCGTCGATGATTGCCTCCGGCGTCAGGTCCGGCGCGAGCAGACGGACGTCTTTAAGGACTTCCGCCTGAACACCGCCAAAGCCGACCAGAATGACCGGACCCCATTCGGGATCGTTTCGCGCGCCGATGATCAGTTCAATGCCGCGTGGGCTCATCGTTTCCACAAGAACGCCATCCAGCACGAGCCCCGGCCTGTGGGCGGCAATATTGGCCGCCAGTTCCGCCCAACCTTTGGCCACAGCCGCATCGTCGGACAAGCCAACAATAACCCCGCCCGCATCGCTCTTGTGAGACAGATCGGCAGACTGGGCTTTCAGGACGACGGGATAGCCGATTTCCGTTGCGATGCGGCATGCATCGTCCGGCGTCGTGGCAAGCGCGCCTTCTGGGAAAACGAACCCGGCCGACCTCAAAATGTCCTTGGCTTTGTATTCCGGAACTATAGCCGTGCCACCGGGCGATCCGTCCAGAGTCACGGACGCGGAGCTACTTGCGTCGAGATTGCGGCGGGCGCGTTCATCTATCCTGGAAACCGCGCGCATCACCCGGTCGGTGGATGGGAAATAGGCGATGCCGCGCTCGCGAAGACCATCCACATAGGCCGTCTGGATCGGCGCGCCCTCATCCAGACCGGCGACGATGACGGGTTTTCCAGGCTTCAGCTCTTCGATGGCTCGCAGAATGGAGGGAAACTTCAATGTGCAGGTCGCCGCATCCGTCTGGATGATGCCGAGCACGATGGTCTGGACGCGGTCGTCGGCGAGAAGGGCGGCGAGCGTGCGCCGGTACAGGTCCGGATCGACCAGCGACTGCGCCGTCAGATCGACAGGATTGCTGACCGGCACGAAGGGTGGAAGGGCCGCCCGGAGATCCGGGCTGTCCTCGTCAGTCATGGTCGGCAGCGGCAAGTTGAGCGCCTCGGCCATATCGAGCGTCAATGCCTTGAAAGCACCGGATTCACCCACAACAGCCGTGCCACCGCCACCGATCCTGCCATAGCGGGCGGTGAGTTCGAGGCAATCGCCGAATTCCTCGAGCGTTTCAACAAGAATGACGCCGATCCGTTCGATGCTGGTTTTCATGACCTGATAATCGCCGACCATGGCACCGGTGTGGGTGGCGGCCGATTCCCGTGCGGCGCTGCTGCGGCCGGGATGCAGGAGAACGATGGGCTTGCCGGCTGCGATACAGCGCGGTGCGGCTTTCAGGAAGCGTGCCGGCTTGCGGAACTGTTCCACCACCATGCCGATGACGTGGGTGTTGGGATCGTCAATCAGATATTCGACATAATCCTCAACGCCACTAGCCGCTTCGTTTCCGGTGGAGATCGAAAAGGATAGGCCAAGCCCTCGTGCGAGCAAGGTCGTATCGACAACGGCGGCAATCGCACCGGACTGGGAAACGATGCCGATGCCGGGACGTCCGTCGAGCCGGATGTCGGGCGTCTCGATGAATGTCAGAGGAATGCCATCAACGAAATTGACGAGACCGAGGCAGTTCGGTCCCTCGACGATCATGCCGCTACGCGCGGCAATGGCGGCGATTTCCTGCTGTTCGGCCAGTCCTTCAGGCCCGCCTTCCGCAAAGCCGGCAGAAAAAATCACCACCGATCCGGTCTTGCGCAATGCCAGCGCGTTCACAGCCTCCAGCACGGAGACGCGCGGGATTGCGAGGATTGCAACATCGACACCCTCTGGAAGATCGCTGATGGCTTTCAGGCAGGCGCGACCGCCGATTTCCGCCCGGTTGGGATTGACGAGAAAGATTTCGCCAGGAAACCGGAGGCGGTCGAGATTGGAAAGAACCGACGCGCCAAGCGCGCCGGGCTTGTCGGATGCGCCGATGATTGCCACGGAAGCAGGCCGAAGCAGGCGGCCTATGGCATGGGCAGGCAGGAACCGGATGTCTTGATCCACAGTCGTTTCTCCTCCGCAGCACCGCGCGTCAACAGGGACGGCGATCGTTGCTGCACTCAGTTGATGGTCTGCATCGCCTCCCGGTGCGATGCATCTTCGGTCTGTCTATGCTTTCGACTTCGACCGATCATAGGCACCAAGGCCCGGCTTGTAGCTTTTCTCATCGATGAACTGCCGAATGCCTTCCTTGCGACCTTCATTGTCGTAGCTGTTGGCGGCTTCCTGCGCGCGGACCAGATAGTCTTCCGCTTCCTCGTAGGTCATCACACCGACACGTCGCACGGCATCCTTGGTGGCCTTCAGGGCGACCGGGTTCTTCTTCAAAAGCACCTGCGCCACCTCGGTGACACGGGCCTTCAACTGGTCGAGCGGCAAGGCCTCGTTGACGAAGCCCCACTCGGCAGCCTTGCGGCCATCGATGTTTTCGCCCGTCAGCGCGTGATACATCGCGTTGCGGAAACCCGTGAGTTCAAGCGCCACCTTGGTGGCCCCGCCACCCGGCAGGATGCCCCAGTTGATTTCGGACAGGCCGAACTTGGCCTCTTCCGCCGCGAATGCCAGATCGCAGGCAAAGAGCGGACCATAGCCCCCGCCAAAGCACCAGCCATTGACCATGGCGATGGTGGGTTTCTGGTACCACCGCAGACGACGCCACCAGCCGTAGCTTTCGCGCTGCGCCTTGCGTGTGCCGCGGAGGCCCTGGCTTTCGGTTTCGCGAAAATACTCCTTGAGGTCCATGCCAGCCGACCAGGCGGTTCCCTCGCCTGTCAAAACGAGAACGCCGACATCCTCGGAAAATTCGAGCTCATCGAGGACTTCGAGCATCCGACGGTTGAGCGCTGGGTTCATGGCGTTGCGCTTGTCGGGACGATTGAAGCTGACCCAGGCCACGCGGTCGATGATTTCGAAGGTGACGGTGTCCTTGTCCTTGTCCTGGCTATGCAGATCCATGGTGTTCTCCTTGCTTGGTAAATGATCGTGAAGACAATCGATCCCGTTGAGGCAGGCCGGTTCTCAACCAAACCCACACTCTCTGGAGCCGTTTTTTTTGTAGCTATGTCGTGCGCGGGCTTTCCCGGATGGCGTCAGATCGGGAAGTGGCCGCCTTGAGTTTCCATCGTGATCCAGCGCAGCTCCGTGAAGGCGTCGATACCGGCCTTGCCGCCGAAGCGGCCATAGCCCGAATTCTTGACGCCGCCGAAGGGCATTTGCGCTTCATCATGGACCGTTGGTCCATTGATGTGGCAGATTCCGGATTTGATCCGCCGGGCAACACGCAGGCCACGGGCGGTATCGCGTGTGAACACCGCCGACGACAGACCGTATTCGGTGTCATTCGCCAGTTCGATGGCATGATCCTCATCGCGCGCCCTGACGACGGCGACCACCGGGCCAAAGCTCTCTTCACGAAACAGCCGCATGCCTGTTGTCACATGGTCCACGACATGGGCCGGCATGAGAACACCCTGAGCAGAACCGCCATTCACGAGCGTGGCACCGGCTGCGATGGCATCATCGACCAGCGACTGCACGTGGTGGACGGTCTTGATATCCGCGACGGCACCGAGTGGCGCTGTTCCCTGGCGTGGATCGCCGACGGCAAGCGTTGCGACTTTTGCCTGGAAGCGGGAAATGAAGGCCTCGGCCACCGCATCCTGAACGATGATTCGCTCCGTCGACATGCAGATCTGGCCTTGGTTCATAAAAGCACCAAAGGCCGCGGCCTTCACCGCCTCATCCAGATCGGCGTCATCAAGCACGATGAAAGGCGCTTTGCCGCCCAGTTCCAGCAGAACCGGCTTGAGATTTTCCGCCGCCCGTTTTGCGATGATGCGTCCGACCGCTGTCGATCCGGTGAAGTTAATACGGCGAATGGCGGGGTGATCGATCAGCGCTCCGACGATTGCCCCAGCATCAGCAGGTGCATGGGTGACGATGTTGACCGTCCCGTCCGGCAGCCCGGCGTCCATGAAGGTTTCCACGATGAGGCTGTGCGTTCTGGGGCAAAGCTCCGATGCCTTGAGGATGACCGAGTTGCCGCAGGCGAGCGGCATGGCAATCGCCCGGACGCCGAGGATGATCGGTGCGTTCCAGGGGGCGATGCCGAGAATGACGCCCACCGGTTCCCGAATGGTCATGGCCAGACAACCGGGCTTGTCCGAGGGAATGACCTCGCCGCCGATCTGCGTTGTCATCGCAGCTGCCTCGCGGATCATTCCGGCGGCAAGCATGATATTGAACCGTGCCCAGCCCTCGGTAGCCCCAATTTCAGACTTCATGGCTTCGACGAATTCGGCAGCTCTGCCTTCCAGTGCCGCCGCCGCCTTCCACAGTGCCGCGCGGCGAGCATTTGGCCCAAGGCTGCTCCAGATGGAAAATGCGGCATCTGCTTTCTCAGCGATATGGCCGACATCCTCGATACCGAATGCATTCGCGACGGTTGCCACGGTGCCATCGAGTGGATTCATCCGCTCGAATGTGTCATGAGTGCCTTCACGTGGATTGGGAACAATATTCATAACCGTTGAGCCTCCCGCCTCATTGCTATGTTATATAGCATGACATTTTTGTTTGAGTTGGCAAGAGAAATTTTCTAAAATCGAAAGATGACAATCATCGAACCCGAAACGCCACCCCAGGCCACCGCCACCAATCCACTTGAAGATCACCTCGGGTACCAGCTTCGCAGGACTTCGAGTTACCTGATGGGTGTGCTTGCTCAAAGGCTTACGCAGATAGAGCTTACGCCGAGCGAGGCATCCGTCGTTATCCTGATTGCCGGAAACGAGCGTATCACCCAAAGCGAGATCGGCCGGATTCTCGGCATAAAACGCGCCAACATGACGCCCCTTACGGCATCACTGGAACGGCGTGGACTGCTGGAGCGGGAAGCGATCGGCGGAAAATCCTTCGGGTTGACAGTCACCGCAGGCGGCAGAAAAGCTGCCGATGACGCCGAAAGGCTGATGCTGGACCACGACCGGGAATTCTTCGGCTCCTTGTCGCCGCAAGCCCGCAAGCTGCTGACCGATCTGCTGGGTCAATACTGGAAGAATGCGGACTGACGTTCCCCCCCTATCGGTAACCTTTGCCCATACCTCCGGTTTACAGGGATTTTCTGCTCTCCCTTATCAGCCAATCCCTGAACAGGATAATATTGGGGTTGTGGGCTTTTCGCTCCGGATAAACCACAAAATAGGAATCGTTTGAGCGGATCGGTGCTCCGAACGGCATATGCAGCTGGCCACTTTTCAATTCGCGTTCAATGTAAAAAGCCGGAATTACCGCGATACCCATACCGTTTATCGCTGCGTTAATGATCATCTCGTGATGTGAGAAGCGTACCCCGTGGATTCTTCCAGTATAGGATAAGCCGGCAAGGCGGAGCCAGTTCAGCCACAGACTTGGCCGCGTGGAATTCTGCAGCATCGGAAAGTTGGAGAACGCCAGGGGTTGCAACTTTTGACCCAGAGGAATGAGATCCGGCGATGCGACGACGGCCAGCGTTTCCGGGAACAATTCGATGGCGCGGGCATGCAACCATGTCCCGGCACCTCTCAGGACGGCAACATCCAGACGTGTCGTTTCAAACTCAGTCGCCGGTGTCGCTGGCATGACCTCAAGAGGGATATCTGGATTTGACTTGATAAAAGAGGAAAGCCGTGGTGGCAGCCATCGAGCAGCGAATGTCGGATGCGCACCCACCACGAGCGAACTGTCCACAGCGCGGCCCCTGACGGCATCGATCGATATCTCCTGAAGCTTATCGAGCGTCAGTGCGACATCCCGGTAATAGTTGGCCCCGATCTCGGTCAGAACCAGCCTGGGGCCTGAGCGATGAAACAGCGTAACGCCCAAAAAATCCTCAAGATTCTTGATCTGACGGCTGATGCCGCTTTGCGTCAGGCCCAAATCTTCGGCCGCCTTTGTAAAACTCATGTAGCGCGCAGCCGCCTCAAAAGAATGCAGGGCGGAAAGTGACGGAAGATATCGTCTCATGAAGACCTCGATAACGATCATGAATAAAAGTCATGAAAGAAATATTTTTCAACATTTTTATTTTCATCCCCGCTGGTTCAACAATCGCATTGCGGCAAGGCTTGAGCGCTTCACGATAACCAGGACGAACCTGAAGGGTGACATGTTTGCAGCCAAATGGGAGCGCCGTATGACGCGGCAATGATGAAGGCTTCTGGCTTTTATCGCCTGTCCAACAAAGGGGAACGACATGAAGAGACGTCAATTTACAAAAGTTTTAGGCCTTGGCGCGGTTGCAGCCGGTGTGGGCATGAGTAGGCCTCTGTTCGCAGCCAGCTCCCTCGAACGTATCAAAGCCTCCGGCACATTGAGAATTGGTGGTGTGGCCGATGGAGCGCCATATTATCAAAAGAGTTTGACGGATGGATCATGGCGAGGTTTCTATATCGATATCTGCCAAAAGCTGGCCGATGATCTCGGTGTGAAACTCTCCATTCTAGAAACGACGTGGGGCAATTCCGTTCTGGATCTTCAGGCAGACAAGATCGACGTTTTCTTCGGCCTTAACCCGACACCCGAGCGCAAGAAGGTCATCGATTTCTCCGGTCCGGTTTTCAAGAACGCATTCACGATGATTGTGCGCAAAAAATCAGGTGGAGCCGCTTGGGAAGACTTCAACAAACCAGACTTGCGCATTGCCGTCGACGCTGGCTCATCCCATGACGCCGCAATTTCCCGCCATGCCCCACTGGCAGAGGTCTCGCGCCTGAAAACGGCAAGCGACGCGACTGCGGCACTGCAATCCGGGCGCGCGGACGCGCAGTGCCTCGTTATGGTCCTTGCGCTGACACTCCGCGCGAAAAACCCGTCGATCGGAGAGTTGGTGATGCCGACGCCTGCCGATTTTACCACGTCCAATGCCGGGTTCCGGCGTGAAGAAGATCAATCCTGGAGAGAGTATACGGACCAGTGGATCACGAAAGAACGTGACGCTGGTTTCGTGAAAGAAGCGATCATCCGCAACATGGGCCTCGTTGGCGTGAAAGAAAGCGATTTTCCGCCGGGTTTCGAAATCTAGTTGTAGATTGGCAGGCTCTGCCTGCCACCTCCCCTCACTTCCACAAGTGGATATCTAGACGATGTATGAATGGGATTTCTCCATCCTCTGGGGATATCGCTGGTTGCTCCTGCAGGGGCTCGGCATAACGGTCGGCTTTACCGCGGCAACGATCGTATGCGGCATGACCATAGGCCTGACAGCAGCGATATGTCTCCTGTCGCGCTTCAGGGTATTGAGAGGCTTTTCTCTCGCGTTCATAGAAGTGTTTCGATGCACGCCGGTGCTGGTGCAGTTGATTTGGTGCTACTACGCCCTGCCGATGATTGCCGGTATCGATATGACGCCGATAACTGCCTCGCTGCTTGCACTGTCATGTTATGGCGGTGCCTTCTTCGCAGAAATCATTCGCGGCGGCATCGTTTCGATTGATGCGGGTCAATCGGAGGCAGCCTCGGCTCTTGGAATGACGCCGTCTCTTGCCATGCGCCGCATCATATTACCCCAAGCACTGCATCGCATGCTGCCTGCACTGATGAACCAGTCGATCATGATGTTCAAGAACACGTCTCTTGTTTCCGTTCTGGCCGTTCCCGATCTTGTCTATCAGGGGCAAATGGCGGCCCATGACAGTTTCCGCCCTTTGGAAACCTATACGGCGGTGGCAGTCATGTACTTCGTCATCCTCTTCCCGTTGACGCTGTATGTCCGCAATCGCGAACGCAAGTTGGGAGAAGGTCGATGATCCCGACAACACCGATGATCGAAGTTTCCGGGCTTCGGAAGTCTTTTGGCCCGCTGGAAGTTCTCAAGGATATCCATCTTCAGGTCGAACACGGCGGCGTGGTCGCCTTGCTGGGACCGTCGGGTTCTGGAAAATCCACCCTCTTGCGCTGTATAAACCTCCTCGTTGTTCCTGATGACGGTCGCATCCGCGTCGGCGAAACCGTATTCGAATTCGGAAAATCCGTTCAGCCGCCCAAAACCCGGCCGCTTGCAGCATTCCGGTCCCGTACGGGCATGGTATTCCAGAATTTCAATCTCTTCCCGCATATGTCGGTCCTAGAAAACGTCATGGAAGCGCCCGTTCACGTCAAGGGTATAAACAAGAAGACAGCGACAGATCTGGCGATGTTCCAACTCGAAAAAGTCGGGCTTTCCGACCGCGCGCGGCAGATGCCGCAGACACTTTCCGGGGGCCAGAAACAGCGCGTGGCGATTGCCCGAGCCTTGGCGATGGAGCCGGAGGTGATGCTCTTCGATGAAGCAACATCCGCGCTTGATCCCGAGCTTGTCGGCGAGGTCCTCCAGACCATCCAGAAGCTTGCGGCTGACGGGATGACAATGGTGATCGTAACCCATGAGATTGCTTTCGCACGAGACGTCGCAGACCGGGTCGTCTTCATGAGGGACGGTTATGTGGTGGAGGAAGGTACCCCGAGCGAGGTGATCGATACGCCTAAAATGGAGGCGACGAAGACCTTCCTCAACCACTTCCACAAGGGCGTTTCAGCTCATTGACAACCAGCATCCAAAGGCCCGCACTTCATGGAAACAATCACGAATATCCGCGTCTTCCTCATCGAGAGCCCAATCAAGATGGCGCGCCAGCAGGGCGTAGGCAACGTCAAGGGAACCGTGAAGCGCGTTCTGGTCGAGCTGACCTCGTCTTCCGGCATTATCGGCTGGGGTGAAGCGGCACCCTGGGAGGTGTTCACCGGTACCGCCGAAGCGGCATTTGCGGCAATCGACATCTACCTGCGACCGCTCGTCATCGGCGCACGGATCGATCGTATTCGTGAACTGACACTCAAGATGAAAAAGGCATTGGTGGGACACGGCGAAGCGAAACTTGCCATCGAAACCGCCATGTTCGATATTCTCGGCAAATCGTCCGGCTTGTCCATCGCAGATCTTCTCGGTGGCAGAGTGCGGGACACAATCCCCCTTTCCTTCTCCATCGCTGATCCCGATTTCGACGCGGATATGCGCCGCATGGAACAGATGGTTCCACAGGGCAATCGCATCTTCAAGGTGAAGACAGGCGTCAAGTCTCATCAGGAAGACGTCGACCATCTGGAGGCGATGCGCAATGCCTTCGGCGACCAGATCGACCTGCGTATCGACTATAATCAGGCACTTCGGCCATTCGGTGCCATAGCGACCTTGCGTGATGTCGATCACTTCAAGCCGACATTCATCGAACAACCGGTTCCGCGCGATTGTCTTGCATCGATGGCGTCACTGACCGCTGCACTCGATACTCCCATACTGGCGGATGAAAGCTGTTTCGATGCCCGTGACCTGATGGACATCATCAGGCTTCAGGCCGCAAAGGCCATCTCCGTGAAGCTGATGAAAACCGGCGGACTGCTCGATGCACAGGCCTTGATGGCCATTGCCGATGTCGCTCATCTGCCCGGTTATGGTGGAACACTTTGGGAGGGTGGTGTGGCGCTGGCAGCGGGCACGCAGTTCATCGCCGCGACACCTGGAGTTTCCCTCGGGTGTGAATTCTACATGCCACATCATGTGCTGACAGAAGATGTGCTGGAGGAAAAGATTGAAAACCGCAGTGGCGAAGTAGTGGTGCCGGATGGACCCGGCCTCGGCATCAAGGTTTCTGACCATTCGTTAAAATCGAATGCCCGGATACTCGCCGAGCGCTGAAAACGAAACCAAACATTGAGAAAACGTCCAACGATTACGGCCCCGCCGTAGACGGACGACACGTATTGCAAAATTTAGGGAAGCCGCGATGGCCAGTGTAGAAAAAAAGCACACCGTTGTCATAGGAGCGGGGATTGTTGGTGTTTGCACTGCGCTGGAACTCGTTCGCGCAGGACAAAGGGTCACAATCGTTGATCCGGGTGAACCGGGCGGTCGCCAATCCGCGAGCTATGGTCATGGCTGCTGGATCAGCCCCGGCTCGGTCGTTCCGATGTCGATGCCTGGCCTCTGGAAGAGAATTCCCGGCTATTTACTAAACCCGCATGGTCCTCTGGTTATAAGGTGGCGTCACCTTCCCAAGCTTGCGCCATGGCTGCTGCGTTTTCTATGGGCGGGGTCATCGGTTCGGCGCGTGGAGAAAACAGCGCATGCGTTGAGCCATATGTTACACGACAGCCCGCAACGCCATCGGGTTTTGAGTGAAGAGGTTGGCTTACCCGACCTCATCCATCAGGACGGCCTGCTCTACGCCTATCCAGACCGGCAGGCCTTCGAAAAGGAGGCTTTGTCCTGGCATCTGCGTCGCTTGGTCGGCGTCCGATGGCGTGAACTCGACAGAACGGCATTGGCGGAGCGCGAGCCGAACCTAGACCCACATTACTCCTTTGCGATCCTTGCAGAAGACGGCGCTCACTGTCTCGATCCAGGTGCATATGTTGCGAAGATCGCTCAGGTGGCTTGTGAAGGCGGGGCTGAGCATATCCGGGCCAAGGCGCTGGCATTTGCCTTCGATGGCACGCGCTTGACCGGCGTCCAAACGGATCAGGGACTTATCGAGTGCGACCATGCCGTCGTCGCGGCCGGCACTTGGTCCAAAGCGCTGGCACGATCGGCGGGAGACCGAATACCGCTTGAAAGCGAACGGGGCTATCACGGCGTCGTACGGCTGGAAAATGGTGGTCCTCGGCACCCCATTATGCCCAGTGATGGAAAGATGGCCAACACCCCCACGGCGCACGGTCTTCGCCTGTCCGGCCAGGTCGAGCTTGCCTCCATCAACACTGCGCCGAATTGGCACCGGCTCGATATCCTTCTCGATCACGCCCGAAAAACCTATCCGGCGCTTGCCGCCATGCAGGATATCAAGATCGACCGCTGGATGGGCCATCGCCCTTCCACTCCGGACGGCCTTCCTGTCATCGGCAGATCCAGTCGCTCATTAAATGTATTTTACGCATTCGGGCATGGTCATGTCGGCTTCGCCTCCGGCCCGGTAACCGGCGCGATTGTCTCCCGAGAGATCATGGGTGAACGCCAAACCCACGATATCCGGCCCTATTCGCCAAGACGGTTCAAGTTTGGCAGAGACAGATAATTAGACAGGCGGGGATTGGTCATGACTAAGGTTTCTCTTGGGTGAGGTCGGAGAAGTGGTGCAGCGAAAAAGCTTACGCAGAAGGCCAAAGAACAGCGCATCATGCGTGTAAATCTGCGCCAGCGCCTTTATATTCCAGGTATCGGACGCCGCGTCCAACGGTTCTAAATATGATCCAGTGCAGCCTTGTGCATCGCTCTATACTTTCAGGCAACCGCATGCGTTCCACGCCTTCGGTGTCTCCGAGACGAGTCGCTACGCGTTTGATCATGCGGACGCTAGGTTCCGCAGTCCGCATGATAGACGGGCTCTAGTCGTAATATTCGACAGGGCCCTTCTTGAACCAGCAGGAATTCGCGCTAGGCCAGCATTTCGGTCCATTGTCCGTCGGTCTGGGCGGCTATGCCTACCAGCAGATCAGCGACGATAAGGGCACGGGCGTCATCGACGGCAACCGCGCACGGCTGTTCGCGCTCGGACCAGCCGTTACATTCGCGGCACCGGGCAAGCCTTTCGTCTCGCTTCATGCCTACAAGGAATTTGGAGCCGAAAACCACAGTGAAGGATATAACGTCGCCTTGAGGATGAGCGTCAGCTTCTGACATTGCATGTTCGTCAGCGATTGATTTGAGACAGATGGGCTTGAAAGATTGGAGTTTCAGGCCCGTCTGCGCTCGATATCCACCAAACAAAATCCGATTATTTTGCTGATTTGTGGCGCGAAACAAGCGGCATCATCCGCTTGAGCGTGACATCCTTACGGATGACGTGATGCCACAAGGCCGCAGCGACATGAAGAAGGACAATGGCCGCTGCCAAATATGCCAGAGTCTCGTGGACATTCGTCCACAAAGCTTCCGATGCGTCCGATACCTCCAACGGAAAACCCGGAATGACGACGAGATCGAAGACATAGCTGGGGATCTGCAACGGGGACGTCGAGGCAACAGCCCAACCGGCCAGAGGGACAGCGACGGTGAGAAACAGAAGTGCTGCGTGAGCGAAGCGGGCACCGATATGCGCAACCCTGCCCGTACCAGCGGGCGGATATGGCTTCCTGCTCAACACGGACCATATGACGCGCGGTATCGCCAGTGCCAGCACGACGAACCCGATAGACTTGTGATACTGGAACAGGTTGAACTGAAGCGCAGGATCGACATCATCACCGCTCATCAGATATCCCAATGCCAACTGCGCGATGAACAGAAGCGCAATTGTCCAATGAAACAGAACCGCTATCAGGCCATAGGTCGCCGTCGAATTTCGCCAGCGCTTTTCGTCGGCAGATGTGGTGCGAGAAGACAAATCAAGGTTGTTCATTGGCTAGCTCAACTGCTGATACATGTCTTTGGCAATGGCATCCATGCGCTTGGGCTCAAGATTGCCCACCAACGCGCATCGGATCGTCTCGTCATCCCAGGATACCGCTTCCAGTGAACCAACGTTCGAGCGTCGCATCGCCGTATCTTCGGAATCGCTCGCAGGCACGATGTAGAGGGTGACGCGCTGTCCCGTGGAATCCTCATACATAAGCTGGCCCGCGGCACCGGAGGCGCTTGGCAAGACCCGACCGCCCACCAGTTGCAGGCCCTGGCGACGAAGGTCTGGTATGTTCAGTTTGCGGTCCAGCCGTTTCGACAGCCACCTTTGCAAGTGAGACGTATCCTCAGCATCCGCACGAACTTCGACCGGGTGCAGAACTTCGCTCGCGAACACACTATGGGCCTGCGTGGCGGCTGCCACGATAAACTGGGTGTCTTCGCTACCGCGCTGGACCAGCGCATGACCGAACCAGCCCGCAGTCAGCCCGAAAGCGAGCACGAGGATGGAGGCTGCCGCCAGATTGCGCCAGCGAGCACGCTCCGATCGCACCCGACGCTCCATCCTGATGACATCGAGATTGGCGGGCAACGCGCCCTCATCGAGACGGCCATAGAGGGCAGCGAGCGCCGCATTTTGCTTCCGCCACGCATCGACCTTGCGCGCATCTGCCGGGTTGGAAGCCAGATGTGCCGCTACGGCATCGCGTCGCTGGTCATCAAGTCGCCCATCGACATAGGAAATGAGATCCGCTTCGGTTATCTGCGGCTGGCTGCCGGTCATTTTATCACCTTGAGATTGGGCTGGTCTTCCTGGGTCATTCGGGCAAGGGAAGAGCGGGCTCTTCCCAATCGTGACATCAGTGTCCCCAATGGAATTTCGAGTACCTGCGCCGCCTCTGTATAACTGAGGCCTTCGACCACGATGAGGAGAAGTGCCTCGCGATGTTCAGCGGACAGCTTTTCGATGGCGCGCGCCATTTCTGCCAGCGCCACGCGGCCGGGCTGTGCCGCCGGTACGAACAGTTGGTCTGCAAAATCGTCAATGGGTACCTGCGCAGGCCGGCGGCTGCGGCTGCGCAGGTTGTTGCGCCAGACATTGATCAACACGCGGTAGAGCCACGGCCGCAATGGACCATCAGGCCGCCAGAGCGCCTGTTTGCGGATAGCTCTTTCCAGGCAATCCTGGACGAGATCGTCGGCGGTATCGCGATTGTGCGTCAGCGCATTCGCGTAACGTCGAAGGGCCGGAACGCTCTTTGTCATCTCATCCAGAAAGTCTGGCATGAATGCTATTCCTTAGCTGTGTGCCACACGCCGCCGACGCCGTTGCCGGTCATATCACCAGGCTTTTTATCCATCTGCCAGAGATAGAGTGGCTTTCCTTCGTGGGACCACTGCATGGTACCATCCTTGCGCGCGATTGGCTTGTAATCGCCATCGGCCTTGTCGGTCTTTGTGGCGACGAGCGGCGGCCACTTGGTCGCGCAGGCGTCGTAGCAAGCAGATACGCCATCGGTATCCTTGTCGAACGTGTAGAGGGTCATGCCGTGAGCGTCGGTCAGGATGGTGCCCTGCGCCGTTTTTGTTTCGACAACCGCGCCGCCCGCATAGGGTTCGGCAAGGGCGGCAGTGCTGGTGGCAAATGTTACGAGGCCTGCGATAAGAAGATGATGTGCACGCATGACATAGTCCTTTTAAGAGAAAGACGGCTCGAACAGGATGTCCGATACTGAATAGAACACCAGCCATTGGCGTTTAATCCCGCCGCGCTGACTTTTTTGCGCATTTAATATCGCGACTTATCTGACGCCTTTCAGGTCCATGTCGAACGCGACGGTGTTGGAGTACAGCGGCACACCGATGCCCATGCCATAGGGCGAGCGCGGAATGTTTCCGGTGACATGGAAGGTGACCGATCCCTTTTGCTGTTCCACGAACGTGGCGTGAAACGTTTCCGGTCTCGAAACACCGCGTGCCGTCAGAATGCCCTCTACAAGAGCGCTGCGCGGACCGTCCTGAACGACGCGCTTGGAGCGAAACGTGATCTGAGGATAGGCGGCAATATTGAACACCGCGCTGGACGTCAAAAAATTCTCGACCCTCGCCTGCCCCGTCTTAACACTGGCGGGGTTGAGGCTGATCTCCACATAGGATTTTGCCGGCTGGTCTGAATCGATGTCAAAACGACCGGAGATATCGGGGATGGTGCCTTTTATTCCTGGACCTGCCACCTGCTCGATGGAGAACCCGATGTGAGATGCCGGGTCGATTTTATAACGCCCGGCTGCGGAAGAAAGTTGATCGGCAAACACAGGCGTGCAGATCAGCGTCACGCCGAGAAAAGCAGCATGGTAAGTGTATTTCACGGCGATAGCTCCTTTGTTGATACGTCATCGCATCAACAAAACACCGCTGTGCTGATTTTAATCCTCTGGGTGAAGAATAACATTCTTAGTATCGTCATCTGACGTGGCCGCCAAACTCATTAAATGGTTCAAACTCTCCACGGAGCGAGCCTGCTCCAGACGAGATAAAGCGGCATACCTTCCTTCGTCCGGCAACCGAACCCAAGCTAAGCAGTCGGCGAATTTCGACTGCCGTTCCGCTTCGGTGATAGGGTTAGCGGAAGATCCTTTGGCGTGAAGTCTCTCTTTCCAAAGCGTCCGCCCGTCACCTAATGTGATCGTCACCTGATGCGCAATCCGTTCAACTCCGCGCTCTTCTTCCGCGCTATAAGCGCTCATCGTAATTTTTGGCATATGACGCCGGATATCAGGTCTGAATATCGCGTCGGTCCTAAAATCTGCCAATGAAAGCCTGCCCTGAGCCAGAGCGGCAGCAAGGCAATATTGCATCGAGAACCGTGCCTGCATCTCATCGGCCGGGTCTGGATACGCCAAATTGTCAACGGCGGACCGCCCCACTTTTGTTTCTATGCGATGCAGGTCATCAAGCGAGAACCCATGCTCTTTCTGCAAATCAAGCGCGGCATCAATGGCCCGATGTGTAGAAGCACAACATGGGTGAAGCTTCGTCACCAGCCCGCGGGTTTCAATGATGTGGGTTTCGTCCAGGGAAAGCCCATCCCATCCGGTTGCATCCGCGCCTCCGAACAAATCCAGAAAGCCTTGTGGTCGTTCCAGAATATCCAGTCGTCCAGTCATGCCCGCCTGCGCAAGACACGCGGCCTCCACCGCATTACGGGCCGCGATACCCGCATGGAGTGGCTTTACCGATGTTCCGAACTGACCTTTCGGGCCTGATGCAAGACTGACGGCAATACTCATCGCCTGCGCCACACGCGCGTCATCAAGACCAAGAAGGACGGCCACGCCAGCCGCCGTACCAATGCAGCCCACAGTGGAGGTGCCGTGCCACCCCCTGTTGTAATGGGAGGGGTTGACGCCGAAACCAACGGCGGCCTGCGCTTCGAGACCAGCGAGATAGGCGCGAAGAAACTGTTGACCAGAGACCGAACTGTCCGCCGATGCGGTTGCCAACAAGGCAGGCACAAGAACGGCAGAGGCGTGCGCGCGGGCGGGGTGAAAGTTATCGTCGAAATCCAGACAATGGGCAGCTGTCCCATTGACCAAAGCCGCAATAGACGGCGATGCCCTTCCAACGGTGATCAACGCAGAGGCTCCGTTTGAACCAATGTCTTTGGAAAATGCTGCCGCGACAGAGCGGGGCGCATGATCGGTGGCTCCAGCAATCATGCACCCGATCGTATCGACTACAGCCTGTTGTGCACGCGTGGTGGAGCCTTCAGAGAACTGCTTTCTTGAAACCACATGCGTTGCGATTTTTTCCAAAACTGTTGCCATTGCCTTGTGCCCCTGCCAAGTCTCTGCTCTTGGCTGTATTATTGGAAGGCTTAGTTCAATCGTGCAATCTTATGCAGTTTACGGGTGATCCTATTCGTTTTTGGGGGAGGAAGATTGATGGCGGACAACGAGATAGCCATCAGCGTCAAGCATATTCATGCCTATGACGCGATTGCTGCGACGGGTTCCACGATAGCTGCCGCTGCCGAACTTGGGATTTCCCAGTCAAATGCCAGCCGACTTCTCCACCAGCTTGAGCTCTATCTCGGCGTGCGGTTGTTTGAGCGGGATAAGAACCGGCTTTCCATGACACGTGAAGGCTTGGCGCTGGGGCCGGAAATCAGAGCGATTTCGGATCGGCTGACGGCATTGAAGGTGACGGCGCGCGAACTTGAAAACGGTCGTTCGCTGGAAATTCCGTTACGTCTAGCGTTTCCGGCCAGCCTTTCGGTGACGCTTATCCCGCGTTTGATCAAACGTTTCCTGGCGGAGAACGGACCGGTCAGGATCGAGGTGGCATCGGGTAATTATGTCGCCATCGAGCGGATGATCGCTGATGGCCAGGCTGACATTGGCTTCACCCGCCTGCCCTCACCGACACCCGGGTTGCGCGAGGAAGAAGTGCTGCCCTCCCGCAATATCTGCGTCATGCATCCCGACCACGGGCTTGCGAAGAGCAAAACATTGACCGTGGCTGACCTAAAATCACGTGATCTGATCCTGTTGAATCGCGAGAGGCCGGTACGCCATGAACTGGAGGCGCTTTTCTACAAACAGGGATTACGACAGCGCCCGGCCATAGAGGCGCATTCCGTTGGTTGTGCCTGCGCGCTCGCGGCCGAGGGGCTGGGCATTGCCATTGTCAGCGAGTTGCTCGCGCTTGAATATGGGGCCATGCCCCTTGTTTTCGTGCCGCTTGAACCAGCACTCATCGTTGACTACGCAATCGTCAGTTCCGATCAAACGCCGCTACCGAAATCGGCTGCACCATTCTTGCGGTATCTTCGGGAATGGTATGAGAAGCAGAATATTACTGCACAACCGAGCGGACGATAGGGCCATCACAGATGATCAATTTCAGGCAATTGGAAGTGCTGAAAACGCTGCTCGCGACGGGA
Source organism: Agrobacterium sp. DSM 25558 (assembly GCF_900100825.1). Classification (NCBI taxonomy): domain Bacteria; kingdom Pseudomonadati; phylum Pseudomonadota; class Alphaproteobacteria; order Hyphomicrobiales; family Rhizobiaceae; genus Agrobacterium; species Agrobacterium sp. DSM 25558. Next base: position 29,997 of record NZ_FMUD01000026.1, read on the forward strand.
TCGACGATCGCAACTGCCAAAAGCATGGGGCTTAGTCAGTCCGGTGTCAGCCGTCTTTTGCAACAACTCGAGTCAGATCTTTCATTGAGGCTGTTCGACCGCGACAAAGGTCGGCTCATTCCAACGCCGGAGGCCAGCATTCTGGCGCGTGATGCAGAAACTGTCCTGCTCGGGTTAAACCGCTTCTCGAGCCTTGCGGAGGATCTGCGCAGTGGTGCCACCGGGCCGGAGCTGGTGCGCATCGGCCTGCCCAGCAGCATGTGGGAAAACTTTGCACCGGCGATGTTGCTCGAATATGCCAGCGAATATCCCTCCGTACGGATCGAAACGTTTTTTGAAACTACGTCCAGCATCGCAAGGCTGGTCGAGCAGAAGGTGATCGATTTCGGCTTCCTTCGTTACGAGGATCAGGTCGGTCCGGGAATTGATATGGAAAAGGTGGCGACTGGATCGAGCGTCTGCGTCATCCCGAAAGATCATCCGCTGGCAACGGCGACCGAAATCACGCCCAAGGACCTGCGCGGCGAGCCGCTGATACTGATTGGTCGTCAGAGACCGAACCGCATGTTGCTCGACCAAGCCTTCAAACGTGCGGGTGTGAAGCAAAACGTGAAGATCGAGACACATACCAATAGTTCGGCATGCTCCTATGCTGCGCACGGCTTGGGTATCGCTATCCTGAGTAGTTTTTTTGCCAATCTTTATCGGCACCTGCCCGTCGTTCAGCGACCCTTTATTCCTGCGTCGAAACAGGAGTTCGGATTGGCCACTCCGTCCGGCACCTCTTCATCGCTCGCGGCAAGGGCGCTCATGGATGCGCTGAAGCGACAAATCGTCATTTCCCAAAAAGCTAAAACCTAACAAGACGTTAAAGGTTTTTAGCCCGTATGCGTCCGAAGAGACGCAGCGCACGATATGCATAAAGCTATGATGAAAATGCATAATATTGCGCAAAAATCTCTCATCGCTCATAGTCTATCCATAAACAGCCGGTGACTTTGTAGATCCGGCCCCGCCAATCGTGTTCAGGGGAACCGATGATTAGATTTATATTCAACCGCCTGCTCATGGCGTTGCCGACTATGGTTATCGTTGCCATTACGGTCTTTGCGCTAATCCGTTTCATTCCGGGTGATCCCGCCGCTCTCATGCTGGGCGACATGGCCACGCCGGATCAGATTGCCACTCTGCGAACCGAACTTGGCCTCGACCTCTCGATGCCCCAACAGTTTCTGATCTGGAGTGGCAATGTGCTGACCGGCGACTTCGGACGCTCCATCGTCAATAATGAGGCCGTACTGCCACTCGTCGTGTCGCGCTTCATGGTGTCCGCTGAAATCGTCATCATCGCTGTCATTCTGGCGAGCCTGATTGCCGTTCCCGCCGGCGTGATCGCCGCTTGGCGGCAAAATAGCATTACCGATCTCGCGCTGGTCGGCACCGCAACGATCCTGCTGTCCATTCCAACTTTCTGGCTCGGCCTGCTGTTGCTTTTGTTCTTTGGTCTCAAGCTCGGCTGGTTGCCGGTGCTGGGATATGTGTCGATCAGCGACAATCTGGTTGGCGGCCTGCTCTATCTCGTGCTGCCGATCATGACGCTCGTCATCCATGAAGCGGGTGTCCTGATCCGCATGGCGCGTGCCTCCACGCTCGAGGTGCTACGGCTGGATTACATCACCCATGCCCGCGCCAAAGGTCTTTCGGAAAGCGCCGTACTCTGGAAGCACGCCTTCAAAAATGCCTTCGGTCCAACCTGGACGATGATCGGCCTCATTCTCGGTAATCTTCTGGGTGGCATCGCGGTCATTGAAACGGTTTTCACCATTCCCGGTCTCGGACGGCTGATGGTCGATAGCATCTTTCAGCGCGACTATCCGGTCATTCAGGGATGCCTGCTGTTCGTCGCCTTCTCCTACGTCGTGGTCAATCTGATCGTCGATCTCCTCTACCCTCTGTTTGATCCGCGCGTGGTGGCAGAATGAAACATTTTACGCTCAATGGCCTGATCGGCGGCTTTCTCATTGCAATTCTCCTCATTGTCGCAGCCGTCAGTTTGTTCTGGACACCATTTGATCCGATGAAGCTCAGCTTCACCGCTCGTCTCGCGGCACCGGGTGCACAACATCTGCTCGGCACGGACGAGTTCGGACGGGACGTTGTCAGCCGTCTGATGATCGGCGCGCGCGCCAGTGTCTGGATCGGTTGCCTGACGGTCGGTTTTGCCACCATCGCCGGTACGCTGATCGGGCTGATCAGCGGCTATTCCCGTGGCTGGATCGATGGCGTCATCATGGCGATCAACAACGCACTGCTCGCTTTTCCCGGAATCCTGCTGGCACTCGGCCTGCTGGCGGTGTTCGGTGCCAATCAATACGGCATCATCTTTGCGCTCGGCATTGCCTACACGCCATCCATGGCGCGCGTTGTGCGCGGTGCCGTTCTATCGCTGCGTGAGCGTGAGTTTATCGAAGCGTCCAAGATCATGGGCAACAGCGAGATTTTCACCATGGTCAGGCACATTCTGCCCAATTGCCTGGCACCGATCACCGTTCTTGCGACCTCCATGTTCGGCTGGGCCATTCTGTCTGAAAGCGCGCTGAGCTTCCTTGGCCTCGGCGTGCCACCACCGGCACCCACCTGGGGCAATATGCTTGCCGCTGGCCGCCCCTTCATCGAACAAGCCGTCTGGCTCGGGCTTTTCCCCGGTCTCTGCATCGCACTGACATTGCTCGGCATCAATTTACTCGGAGACGCGCTTCGCGATAAACTTGATCCCCGCATGAGAGGTTTGAAATGACACAGGAAAAGCTTCTCAGCGTGCGTAATCTCTCTCTCGAGATTACCCATCGCGGCGTCGAAGTCGTGAAGAATGTCAGCTTCGATCTCGAACCCGGAGAAATCTTCGGGATCGTCGGGGAAAGCGGCTCCGGCAAGTCGCTGGCGACCCGCGCACTGATTTCGTTGTTGCCGCCCGCAATTCGCAAAACAGGCGGTGATGTGACCTACAAGGGGCGCGACATCACATCGATGAGCGAAGCAGACTTGCGCCGCCTGCGCGGTGCCGAAATCGGGCTGGTGTTTCAGGAGCCGATGACGTCGCTCAACCCGTCCATGACCATTGGGCGACAATTGGAAGAGGGCCTCACCCTTCACACCAAATATACGCCAGCAGAACGTCGCGTCAAAATACTTGCCATGCTCCAGCGTGTCGGTATTCGCGACCCGGAAGGAGCCCTCACTTCCTATCCGCATGAGTTTTCCGGCGGCATGCGCCAAAGGATTATGCTCGCCTCCGTCATGCTTCTGAAGCCCGCTCTGTTGATTGCGGATGAGCCGACGACGGCACTCGATGCCGTCATCCAGCGCGATGTCATGGAACTGATGGTGGAACTAACCAAGGCTGAAGGCACGGCTGTCCTTCTGATCAGCCACGATTTGCCGATGGTCGCTCGCTATACCAGCCGCATCGTAGTGATGGAAAAAGGATCGATCGTCGAGGCTGGAACAACAGAACAGATCCTTGAGGCACCACAGCATCCCTACACCCGCAAACTACTATCGTCGTTGCCGATCCGCGGCGAAGTTCGGATAATCGATACGGCATCGGCACCGATGGTATCCGCGAAAAACATCGTGGTCGATTATCCGGGCCGCAGATCTCTTTTAAAAAAGGGAACTGCCAAGCGTGCGTTACATGGCGTGTCCATCGATATCCACGAGGGCGAAGTCGTTGCCTTGGTGGGTGGCTCCGGGTCCGGCAAGACGACGCTGGGTCGCACCATTGCCGGTCTGGTCAGCGAGACCAACGGTGAAATCCTGTTTCAGGGTCGCAAGCGTGATGCCGACTGGCAGGATTATCGCCTAAACTGCCAGATGGTGTTCCAGGACCCATATTCTTCGCTCGATCCCCGCATGACCATTCTGGCGCTGGTGGAAGAGGCGCTGCGACTGGTTCCCGGCATCGACCGCACTGCGAAGAAAAAGCGAGCCTATGAAACGCTGGAGGAAGTCGGTCTTGGTGCCGAATATGCCCTGCGTTATCCGCACGAGCTTTCGGGCGGACAGCGGCAACGCGTGGCGATTGCCCGTGCGATTGCGCGGCGTCCCCGTTTTCTGATTGCGGATGAACCGGTGTCGGCGCTCGACGTGACCGTTCGTGCACAGGTGCTATCGCTCTTTTCCGATCTGCAAAAGCGCTACGGCTTCTCCTGCCTGTTCATCAGCCATGATCTCGGTGTCGTGGAACAGGTGGCCGACCGCGTGGTCGTTATGCAGGACGGCCGCATCATCGAAGAGGGCGATCGCAATACAATCTTCGACACGCCGAAAGAGGCCTACACGCGGCGTCTGCTTTCGGCCATTCCCGCACTCGATCTCAACGAGACCGGCGGCGTCAAACTGAAATGGCGTCTGGAGAACTGAAAATGACAACCACCACCTTGATTAAAGAAACCTCCGGTACCGTTGCCGAGCGCCTCAACGCCGTCTGCGATGCGCAGGATTTTGTCACCCGTTTCAGCATTCGCAACCTGCTGACGGGCGAGACGTTCGAGCGCGGCGCCGATGAGGAAACGCCATCGGCCAGCACCCGCAAAACATCCATCATGATGGCAGCGTTGAAAGCCGTGCAGGAGGGCAGGCTCGATCTCGATGAGCAGATCACCTACGAGGCACGTTTTGCCGAGGAAGTGGCCAGCGGCATGTTCCGCTACATGACGCCCGGCATCGTGATTTCGCTGCGCGATGCCATAACCGGCATGATGGTGCTGAGCGACAATGTCTGCACCAAGATGGTGTTCGAGCGGCTGACATTGGAAGAGGTCGACAGCTACTGCAAGTCGATCGGCATGAGCGGCACGCATCACCGCTTCCTCATTCCGCCGCTGGCTCTGTCGCCGGACCACACGTTGAAATCCGTAACGACGACGACGGCCCGTGATCAATTGTTTCTGCTCCAGACCATTCTCGACGCGCAGAAATCACCTGACGCCGCAGACAGATTGGGCTCTTCACATGAGCTTTGCGCCTATGCTCTGCAGACGCTAAAGAACCAGATCCTGCGTTACGCCATTCCGTCACGGCTACCTTTCGGGACGGTGGTTGCCCACAAGGGCGGCACCGGAAAGCGTGGACGCATGAATGCCGGCATCGTCTATCGGGATGGCTCGCCACTCTACATCATCACAGCCTTCACCGATCAGGTGCCGCAGGAAATGCCGGATGGCACGCCGGGCTACACGTTGTCGCTCGAAACCATCGGCAAGCTGTCTCGCGTCTGCTGGGACGCATTTTAAGCCTTGAGAACAATCACAAACGTCAACAAAAGAGGGTAACATGAAAAGCATTCTTCTCGCCGGAACGATCTTGATGTCGCTGACCGGCGTTTCCGCCGCCCGTGACATCGTTATCGCCCAAAGCTCCGATCTGCGCAGTAGCAATCCGGGCGTCAACCGCGACGGCAACACGGACGGCGTCATTCTTCACATCGTCGAAGGCCTTGTCGGTTATGCCAACAATGGTGAGGTCAAGCCTCTGCTGGCGCAGTCCTTCGAAATGTCCGGTGATGGCCTGACTTATACGTTCAAACTTCGCCCGGAGGTGAAATTCCATGATGGCAAGACGCTGACAGCCGAAGATGTGGTCTGGAACTGGAACCGCTACATGGACCCGGCAACGAAATGGACCTGCATCAAGGACTTTGACGGCAGCGGCACCGTAAAGGTCACGGGCATCAAGGCGGTCGATACACAGACCGTGACTATGACGCTTGAAAAACCGTCCGCCGTTTTTCTCGGCCTGATGTCGCGCCCTGAATGCGGCTACACCGGCATGATTTCACCTGAGTCCGTTGCCACCGATGGCACGTTCGACAAGCCCATCGGCACCGGCCCGTTCAAGTGGGACCAGTGGAAAAAGGGCGAATATATTCACCTGACGAAATTCGATGACTACGCTTCGCCCGCCAACAATGGCGAGCCGGATGGCATGGTCGGCTCCAAGCGTCCGTTGGTCGACGGCATTAAGTTTATGGTCATTCCCGATGCCTCTACGGTGAAGGCCGGCCTGCAATCCGGTGTTCTCGACACGGCGGAAATTTCTCCCGACCTGATCCCTGAATTCGAAAAAAGCGAAAAAGCCAAGGTCATCGTTTCGCAGAACAACGGCAAGAACCTGTTCTACATCCAGACGCGCGATCCGATCATGGGCAAGCCAGGTGTGCGCCGCGCCATGGCGATGGCGCTTGAGCTGGACGAACTGGTTGCCGCCGCATCCAACGGCACCGGCAAGGCGAACGGCTCCATGGTCGCTTCGGACTCTGTCTACTTCAGCGAAACCCAGAAGACGCGCCTTCCTTACGATCTGGAAGCGGCCAAGAAAGAACTGGCAGATTCCGGTTACAAGGGCGAGCCAATCAGCATCATCGCCAACAAACGCGGCAACGTGCCGAGCTTCCCTGCTGCCGTCATCGCCCAGGCCATGCTTCAGCAAATTGGTCTCAACGTACAGATCGAAGTTCTCGACTACGCAACCCAGGTGGACCGCCGTCGTTCCGGCAACTACCAGATCATCTCGCAATCTGTCGCACCGCGTCTCGATCCGGCGCTGATGTACAGCTTCTATGTGGGCGACAAGGACAAGAATGCCTCGCTGATGTGGGATAACCCCAAGGCAATCGCGTTGATGAAATCTGCCTATGCCGAAATCGACACGGCAAAACGCCAGGCCATCTTTGACGAGTTCCACAAGCTGATGCTTGAGGAGATGCCGGGGATTTTCCTTTACGACATGATCGATGTCTGGGGTGCGACGAAGGCCCTGAAGGGTCAGCCCGTCTGGCAGTCCAATGCCCGCCTCTGGGAAGTTTCCCTCGATAAGTAAGCCATGACGAAAGCCGGGTGCCGCGATGATACGCGGCACCCCGCTAGCTTGCAGCTTGGCTTGTTTCCCTTTGCAAATTCGCTCCAAGACTGTCCATATTTCCCCTGAGGATAAAACATGCCAGATACAGCCGCCTTTCAATCGCTCATCCAGACCGTCGATGCGCTGGCACCCGATTTTACCAATCTTAGCGACAGGATATGGGAGTTTTCGGAACTGAAATTTCAGGAGGTTCGATCATCGGACCTGCTGGTTGAAACACTGAAACAAAATGGATTTTCCGTTCGACAAGACATTGCGGGCATGAAGACGGCCTTCATCGGCGAGTATGGTCGCGGCAAGCCTGTCATTGCATTTCTTGGCGAATATGATGCGCTGGCGGGCATGAGCCAGCAATCGGGCGTAGATCATCCAATGGCAGTCGAGGTGGACGGAAGCGGCCATGGTTGCGGCCACAACCTTCTGGGAAGCGGCTCGATGCTGGCCGCGATTTCGCTGGCAAAACATCTGGAAGCCAACGGCCTTCCCGGTACCGTGCGCTATTACGGCTGCCCCGGCGAGGAAGGCGGTTCCGGCAAGACATTCATGGTACGCGCCGGTGCCTTTGCCGATGTCGATGCGGCTCTGACCTGGCATCCTGCACCCTTCAACGGTGTGCGCTCTACCAATAATCTTGCCGTTCTCGAATACTATTACCGCTTCAAGGGCGTTGCTGCCCATGCGGCAAATGCCGCACATCTTGGTCGCTCTGCACTGGACGCCGTCGAACTGATGAATGTCGGCGTTAATTTCTTGCGCGAGCACATGCCGCAGGACTGCCGTGTCCACTACGCCATTACCGACGCTGGCGGTCGTGCAGCCAATGTCGTGCAGGCAAAAGCCGAAGTGCTGTACCTCGTGCGAGCACCGGAAATGTCCCAGGCGCTGGCACTAGCCGAGCGTGTGGACCAGGTCGCTCGGGGCGCGGCCATGATGACCGGAACGGAAGTCGAGATCATTTTCGACACGGCTGCTACCAATCTGCTGCCCAACCTGACACTGGAAAACGCAATCCACGACAATCTCGTCTCGATTGGCCCCGTGCCGTTCGATGAGGCCGATATAGACTTCGCCCGCAAGATACAGGCGACGTTTACCGACGAGGCGATCAAGAGCAGCATCCGCCTCTATCAGATCAAAAACGATGTCTTTTCCAACCAGAAGATCGACGGCTCGACGCCACTGCATCTCGGTCTGCGGGACTTCGAAGGTCAGTCGCATTTCCGCGCAGGGTCGACCGATGTGGGCGATGTGAGCCGAGTCACGCCTACGGCACAATGCTGGGCACCGGCCTGGGCCATCGGCACTAATCCTCATACATGGCAAGTAGTGGCACAGGGACGCAGCCCTGGTGCCCATAAGGCGATGGTTCATGCGGCAAAAACGCTGGCAGCAACTGGACTTGACCTTGCAACCTCACCCGAATTGTTAGCCCATGCCAAAGCGGAATGGCGAGAGAAAATACAAGACGAGCCATATGTCTGCCCCATCCCAGTTCACATCTCACCTGCCACCTATTAAGCGACGCCCTTAGCGTGTTGATTTCACACCTATTAATCTCGTCTTGAGCCACACCAGCAGGTCATCCAGGAAGGTAAACACCACCGGAATAATGAGGAGGCTGAGGACCGTGGAGGTTATCAGTCCACCGATGACGACAACGCCCATGGGTTGGCGGAAACTTGGGTCGCCCGAGACGAGACTGAGGGCAGCGGGCAGCATGCCACCGGCCATGGCGATGGTGGTCATGACGATGGGTCTTGCCCGCTTGTGGCAAGCGTCGATCAATGCATCGTAGCGGGACATGCCACCTCTGCGCGCCTCAATCGCATATTCGACGAGAAGAATGGAGTTCTTCGAGACGATACCCATCAGCAGCAGCAGGCCGATGACCGCAGGCATAGAGAAACTTGCTCCTTCCAGCACCAGTGGCAGCATGGCACCGCCGAAGGCGAGAGGCAGGGCCATCAGAATTGTCACCGGCTGAAGGAAATCGTGGAAGAGCAGGACCAGCACGGCATAGACACAGAAAATGCCGATGGCCATAGCCAGGCCGAAACTGCTGAACAGCTCGCTCTGCCGTTTCAATTCGCCCTGTTCGACAAATTTCACCCCTTGCGGCAGGTTCTGGTAGCTCGGCAGCTTTTCAGCCTCCGACTGAACGTCCGACAGGCTCCTGCCATTGAGTTCGACCGTGAGCGAGACATTGCGCGAGCGGTCCAGCCGGTCGATCTGGCTCGGGCTGGAACCCATGGTGATATCGGCAATCGTCCCGAGCGCGACATTGCCATCTCGCCCCTCCACAGGGATCAGCGATATGGCATCCAGAGACTGTCGATTGACCGTATCGAGCATGACACGCACAGGCACCTGCCGCTCCGGCAGGTTGAGCTTGGAGAGCGCCTCATCATAAGCACCTGACGTTGCAACACGCACGGCCTCGGCGATGGATTTAGACGTGACCCCTAGGGAGGCCGCCTCGGCCAGATCGGGTTTGATGGTGATTTCAGGTGCCTGCATTGCGGCTGACGACGTCACGTTGCCGATGCCTTGCAGGGTGCGCAAATCGGCCTCAAGGCTGGAGGCAGCCGTCTCCAGAAGATCGGAGTCGTCGCCCGCAAGCGTCAGCGTCAACTGGGTGCCGTTACCACCGGAACCGATCTCGATCCGCACACCGGGCAGCTTCTCTAACGCCTTTCGCAAATCGGCCTCAATCTGGGATTGTTTGATATCTCGGTCGTCGATGGGTGTCAGGTTAACGACGATGGTGGCGCTGTCTGTGTTAGCCGTGGACGTGCTGTTCATGCCGCCGGTCGATGCCGTGCCGGTTGCCTGAAATACCGAGGTCACATGGTCCACACCTGCAATGATGCTGGAGGCCTTTTGCGCGGTTTCGTCGGTCGATTTGATGGTCGATCCTGAAGGCGTGGTTAGCGTTACCTGCGTTTGTGCATTATCGGATGCTGGGAAAAAGCCCGTCGAAAGATGGCTTAACAGCAAAACCGTAAAGCCCATGAAAGCCGCAGTGCCGAGCACGGGTAGCCAGCGACGTTTCAGTGCGCCTTTCACAAGCCTGAGATAGGCCTGCATAATACGGCCATCCTCATCATGGCCCTTGCCGGTCGCCTTCATCAGATAGGCCGCCATCATCGGCGTCACCAGACGCGCAACCAGAAGGGAGGCAAGAACGGCGACGGAGGCCGTGATACCGAATTGCTTGAAGATGATGCCGGGTATGCCGCCCATGAATGCGGTCGGCAAAAATACGGCGACCAAAGTGAAGGTAGTGGCAATGACCGCAAGGCCGATCTCATCCGCCGCCTCCATCGCCGCATCATAGGGGCTTTTGCCCATATTGAGATGTCGCTCGATATTCTCGATTTCAACGATGGCATCGTCCACGAGAATGCCCACCACCAGCGAAAGCGCCAGAAGCGTGATCGTATTCAGGCTGTAGCCGAGCAGATACATGACGAGAAAGGTGGGAATGATGGAAAGCGGCAAGGCTACGGCGGCGAGAAGCGTCGCGCGCCAATCGCGAAGGAACAGCCAGACCACCAGAATGGCAATGATCGCCCCCTCATAGACCATGTGCATCGAGGATTCGTAATTCTGCTCCGTCGGTACGACGGTGTTATAGGCCTCTTCGATCGTCACCTGCGGATTGGCGGCGGCGAATATTTTGATCGCCTCACGAACGCGGTCTGTCACGGCGGTATCGGAATACCCTTTGGAGCGCTTGATTTGCGCGGCAATCACCGGCTTTCCATTGAGATAGGCCAGCGATGTCAGGTCGCTGTGAGTATCGGTGACCGTGGCAACCTCGTCCAGCCGAACCCAGCTACCCTTTGACAGCGGAATGGGCAGCGCGCGTATCTCATCCGCATTTTTGGCAGCCGCCAGCGTGCGAACCGACTGGCTTTCGCCGCCAATGCGCCCCTTGCCACCCGAGAGATCGGACTGCACCGCCTCTACCTGACTGTTGACGTCATTGGCCGTCAGACCCAGGCCATCCAGCAGATCAGCGTTCAACGCCACCCTGATCTCTCTATCGACACCGCCAAGCCTGCCGACCTCTCCAACGCCATCCACAGCCATCAGCGCGCGCGACATGTCGTTATCGATGAACCATGACAGTTCCGCATCGTCCAGCTTGTCGGAGTGAACCACATAGGTAATGAGCGGCGACGAATTGAGAGACTGTTTCGAAACGGTCGGCGCGTTCATATCCTGCGGCAGATCGGGTTGCGCCTGATCAACGGCGCTTTTGACCTCATCGAGCGCGACCTGCGTATCCTTGCCAACCTTGAAGGCTACGGAAATACTGACTGAACCATCGGTGATTGTCGTCGTGACGGAATCGAGCTGCGTCAAACCCGTCAGCTCATCTTCGATCTTGCGCGCAACTTCCGTCTCCAGCTGGGATGCCGCGGCTCCATCCAGCGATGCTGAAATCTCGATGGTCGGCAGATCCATATCGGGGAAATTCTGCACATCGAGGCGGTTGAACGCCCAGAGACCGCAGGCGGTCAAAAGTGCAAAAAGCAGGATTGGCGGAACCGGATTGCGGATGGACCAGGAGGAGAAATTCATTTCGCAGCCTGCCCATCGGCAACTTCAGCTGCCTCTACGACCCGCACGACCGAGCCATCCGCCAGAAAGGCGCCGCCCGATGCGACGATGCTATCCGCCTTTTCTATGCCCGAGAGAATCTCAACGCGATCCCCCTGCCGTCGGCCGGTATCGACACGTTTTCGCAAGACCGTATCCTGCTGGGATGGGTTCATGATGAAGATGTAGGAAAAGCCGTCTCTGAGTGTCACCGCCGAAGCGGGAACCGTGAGAGCATCGGTCTGGGCAAACTCGAAATGACCACTGACCAGAACGCCGGTCTTGGGTTGCGGCATGCCTGCGTCTGGATGCAGCGCGACATAGACAATGACTCGCCCGTTATCCGTGGACGAGGTGGGCGATATTAACCGCACCTCGCCATGAACATCACCCGCAGGCGTGGCGATGACGGCTTTCGTCCCTTCCTTCACGTCAGCCAGACGTTTGACCGGCAGTTCCGCGTTCCATTCCACCCGGTTCTGGCGGATCAGCTTGAACAACTCGTCGCCAGCATTGACGACCTTACCCAAGGAGGCGGAGCGGCTGGAAATCACCCCGTCATCAATCGCGTAGACCTTGGTTCGGTCCAGCGTCAGTTGCGCAGAGGCGAGTGATGCGCGCGCAGACGCAAGCTCCGCCTTGGCGGTGCGCTCGGTGATGAGATATTGCGTCGTCTGCTGGTTCGAAAGCGCGCCGGATCCGGTCAATCCGCGCGCGCGGTCTGCGTCGGCTACCGCCTGATCAAGCTCTGCCTGAGCCTTGTCGACAGAAGCCTTTTGTTGATCGAGTTCGGCCTGCGATGTCTTGGGGTCGAATTGGACCAGAAGGTCGCCCTTCTTCACAGCGGAACCGACATCTGCATTAACGCCGGTGATCCGCAGGCCGCTGACTTCGGCCGAGATGACAGCTTCCTCCCATGCTGCAAGTCGTCCACTGGCAGGAATTGTCACGGGCCAGGACGCGACCTCCGGCTTGGTCACGTTGACGCTCAGCGCCGCCGCACGGGTGGTCGTCTGTTGACTATCCTCACCGCGCGCATCGGTACTCAGGGTAAAAGCGAGTGCAACTGCAATCGCAGCAGGAATGAAGACATATTTTTGCATCAGCGTGTTCCATTAAGGGAGGCAACAGCAACATTGGCTGGCGAAGCCCAGCCGCCTCCAAGAGCCTTGTAGAGAGCAATCCAGTACTGGACCGCATCGCGCCGGATTTCGATAAGGCTGATGGCGGCGGACTGCGCAGACCGGCGTGCCTCCTCACGGTCGAGAATGCTGGCCCCGCCGGACCTCCAGTTCTGATCGATAGACCGGAAATAGCTCTGGTAATAGTCTGCGGCAGACTTGGCATCGTTGATGCGCTTCAGCGCCGTATTCACATTCACAAGCGCTGTCTCGACCTCGGAAACCGCACTCAGGACACCGTCCTTGTAACTCGCCACCGCGACATCATAATCCGCAACCGAACTTCTGACTGCTGCCCTCTTCGATCCCCCATCCAGCAGGGGAATGGACAGGGCTGGACCGAAGGACCATGGCACCGATCTGCCGGTAACGGTGGATTGGCTGATGGAGATCGATCCACTCAGGCTGAGGCTCGGATACATATCCGCCTTGGCAGCACCAACATCGGCAATCGTCGCGACAACTTCGGTCTCCAACTGGTTGATATCGGGCCGTTGCCGTAGGACCTCTGCCGGAACCGAGGCGATGCGTAGCTGGGACGGTTGCGGAATGCGGATCGGCCCGTGGTCGAGAAGCTTTCTGACAGCAGTCTCGTCACCACCCGTCAGCTGAACGATGGATTTGAGGAGGATTTCGCAATTCCCGCGCTGGGAGGTAAGGCTTGACGAAGACGATGCAGCACTGGCGCGGGCAAGCGCCAGATCGGCCGTCGAGGTGAAACCCGACTGTGCGGATTTTTCCGTCACCCGGATCGTTTCTTTCTGGGAGGCGAGTTCGTCACTGTAAAGCCGCTCCAGCTGCCGGCAGGCCCGGTACTGGACGTAATAATCACCGACTTCGGCGGCAACAGATACGCGCGCATCATGCCACGACCAGACCTTGCCCTGCGCTCTCGAAGCCGCGGCCTGCACCTGTTTCTTCGTTTTTCCGAAAAGATCGAGTTCCCACGACGCATCGAGCCCGCCGCTTTTGGTCGTTCCCGCCGAAAGCTTATTGAGATCGTCGCCCTTGTTGCCTTCGCGCGAAGCGGATGCGGAGCCATCGAGTGAGGGGAAAAGGCCTGCCTTGGTGCTGTCGAGCGTCGCCCGCGCCTTGTCGATATTGGCCACCGCTTCCTGAATGGACGGATTGTCCTGCTCTGCCATTCTCAGCAATGCATCCAGAGAGCCATCCTTGAAACTCGCCCACCAGGCCAGAAGATCGCTGGAGCGACCGCCATGGGGCAAGGTGGCGTGCCAGTGGGCCGCAACGACGGAGGCCGCAGGCTTCAGCTCACCAAGGCTTGTGCAGCCGGTGAGCACAACTGCCGTGGCGAAAACTGAAAAGGAATGAAAAACCGTAATGCGCATGGGATCCGGACTGCCTGAAAAAGCTCAAGGCCGTATTTTAGGGATCGCGATGTTAATGTCGGTCAAGAATACGTAAAGTTATGTAAAACTGCTGTATTCGCAGATGGTAAGCCTTAAAGGTCGTCCATCTACCCGATGGATTACACCATGACCCAGGTTCTTTTGATCGATGACGATACGGAACTCACCAATCTGCTTGGTGAGTATCTGACCGAGGAAGGTTTTGCCGTGGAAGCCACTGCCGACGGCAGGATCGGTGTCGCCAAAGCCCTGTCGCGATCAACCGATCTCATCGTTCTCGATATCATGATGCCGCGCATGAACGGCATCGAGGTTCTGCGCAAAATCCGGCAGGTCAGCGACGTGCCAGTCCTGATGCTGACGGCCCGTGGCGATGATGTCGATCGTATCTCCGGCCTCAACCTCGGCGCCGATGATTACGTGTCCAAGCCCTGCTCACCGGGAGAACTGGCGGCGCGCATACGCGCCATTCTGCGCCGGTCGGGCCGAAGCGAACGCGATGGTTCGGTGGAAGAAATCAGAACCGGCGATCTTGTTCTTTATCCCTCCAAGCGCACAGCCGAGTGGCACGGCACGCCGCTGGAGCTGACCGGTACGGAATTCAGCCTGCTTGAAGTTCTTGCGCGCTCCGCCGGCCAACTGGTTTCCAAGCAGGAAATTTCTCTTCGCGCCTTCGGCAAACCTTTGACCGCCTTCGACCGGCGCATCGACGTGCATATCAGCAGTATCCGTCAAAAACTGGGAACACGGGCAGACGAACAACCTTGGATACAGGCCGTAAGAGGCCGTGGCTATCAATTGTTGGAAGGCTAGAAATGCGTCGCCTGTTCTGGAAATTCTTTACCGTCGTATGGCTTGCCATGGCTGGCTCCATCGCGTTCCTATTTACCATCAGCGCATTGTTTCAATCGCCTTTCCAGGAAGAGCTCAGTCATCGCAAACAGGCGTTTGCGATGGAGACGACATCGCAGCTTTTGCAATCCAGCGGGCCGGACGCAGCAATGGCGCTGATTGCGGCGATGAAGAAAGCCGATCAGGATATCACCGTCAGCATCAATGCGGTTGGTCCAGCCACCGACTGCACAACAACGCAGGGCAGTGAATTCGCAACAAATCTCGTAAGCGACGGAAGTTGCTATCGCATCGAGATTGCAGGTCCCGATCAGGGCGTAATTTCCAAAACTTGGCCGCGCACCGTGCCATGGCTGGCTGCCCTTCTCGCAGCCGCGGCGGCTGCCTACTGGCTCGCGCGCTATTTCATCAGCCCAGTCGAGCAGCTCCGTTACGGACTTCGCGCGCTGGCAAATGGCCAGCTCGACGTTCGCATCGCCCACACAATCGGCAGCAAGCGCGACGAAATAACCTCGCTTGCCCACGATCTCGACATCACTGCCACACGTTTGCAGGAGCTTCAGAAAACGCAGCAGCAACTGTTTCACGATGTCTCGCACGAGCTTCGCTCGCCCTTATCGAGGCTACAAGCCGCAATCGGCGTCCTACAACAAAACCCGGCACGACTGACAGCTATGATCGAACGAATGGGACGCGAAGTGGAGCGCCTCGACCAACTGGTCGGCGAAATCCTGACGCTGGCCAGACTTTCCGAACGCGGTACCCCACGCTTCGAACGGCAAACGCTCGATGTCATCGACCTCGTTCGCGGGATCGTGGAAGACGCCAGTTTCGAAGGCCAGACACGCAAGGTGAAAGTCATCTACCAGGGCGTCGAGACATTCGTAGCATCAGTGAACGGCGAACTGATCTATCGGGCGCTGGAAAACGTCATCCGCAACGCGATAGCATATACCGAAACCGGAACATCGGTGCTCGTCACATCACAGGTGAGAGGCACCAATCTGTCACTCTCCATCCAGGACGAAGGGCTTGGCGTGCCAGAATCCCAACTCGAAACCATCTTCCAGCCCTTCTCCCAAAGCTCCACCGTCACCACCCGCTCCGGCTTCGGCCTAGGGCTTGCTATCACCCGCCGCGCAGCCGAATGGCACGGCGGCGGCGCAACCGCCAGCAATACGCCATCAGGTGGATTGCTGGTAGAAATCACCATTTCGGCAAATTCTGACCTTCGATGACGAGCAGCAGCGGACGCGCTTTCACGGCAACAAATCGAACTCTAAAGATTGTGGCACCTATGGCTGCAAGCCCGCGCACCGTGCCGTGTTACGAATATGCGCTTCCATTTCGCTTCGAGCCAGAGGACCGTCGTTTGCCCTTAGAGCGGAAATAATGCGTCGGTGTTCTGCGATGGATTGCCGCATTCTTTCCGGGTCCGTAATCGGGATTGGCTGGCGCTGGGTTTCGGTGACTTGATCCCGAACCGTCTGGTATAGGGCCTTCAGCATGGTGTTGGAGCAGGCGGACACGATGATGCCATGAAACTCCAGATCGGCATCGACATTGGCGAGCAAATCCTGATTGGCCCAGCAATCCTCCATAGTTTTGGTCGCCTTTTCCATCTTCTCCAGCTGTGTCTGGGACAGACGACCAGCGGAAAGGCGGGCGATCTCGCCTTCGAGCAGGATGCGGGTCTGGAAGACATCGAAGACGGAATAGCTTTCGGAGTAGCGCCACGGCGCCATGCCCGATTGGCCAGCCGCTCCATCACCAGCAGCCACGAATGTCCCGCGTCCGGCTTCCGTTTTCAAAAGGCCGAGGGTTTCCAGGGTTAGCAAAGCTTCGCGAAGAGATGCCCGGCTAATGCCGAATTTCTGGGAGAACTCACGCTGTGAGGGAATTTTTTCGCCTGCCTTCAATTGTCCGGCCTGAATCATGGCCTGGATTTCGCGGGCAACCGATTGTGGCACAAGCGTTTTGTTGAGCATTCGATCCCTGTTCCCTGAAAGCCGCCCCCGGCCCTTCCGATATATTTTTTAAGTAACATCTTGCAATGCATAAAAGCGCGTGCTTGTTTGGTCGGACTGGTCTGACCAGTTAGACCAACGTAGATTGGCTTGAAACATAAAACAAGGGGTTCTCGCATGCTTCACGTTTCGCGCATCAAAAGCACATTTCTCGCCGGACTGGTCTCAGCACTCGGCGTGTTTAACGTTCAGGCCGCCGATCTGACGGTCGGCGCCAATATCGGCAACGTTCCATGGGAATTCGAAGATGCCAGCGGCAAGGTCACCGGCTTCGAAGTCGACCTCGTCAACGAAATCGCCAAGCGGCTTGGCAAGTCGGTCGAGTTCGTCAACACGCCGTTCAACGGTCTGTTTCCTGCTGTCCAGTCCGGCCGTATCAACATGGCCATTTCCTCGATCACCATCACCGAAAAGCGCCTGGCGTCCGTCACCTTCGCGCAGCCCTATTACGATAGTGACCAGTCTTTGACGGTCACAGCCGCTTCCGGCATCACAGGTCTGAAGGGCATGAGCGGCAAGGTCGTCGGCGTCGATACGGGATCGACGGGCGACATGTGGGCCGAAGCGCATAAGGGCGAATACAAGCTTGGCGAAATCCGCAAGTTCGAAGGCTTGCAGCCAGCCATGCTCGATCTCGTGGCCGGTCGCATCGATGGCTATATCTCTGACATTCCGGCTCTGCTCTATTACGCCAAGGACAAGCCTGAGCTGAAGGTTGTCGAGCGCATCCCGACCGGTGAAAAATACTCGATCATGTTCAACAAGGGCGATCCGCTCGCCACTGAAGTCAATAAGGTCATCACCACGCTGAAGGGCGAAGGCTTCATTGCCAAGCTGCATGAGACATGGTTCGGCGCGAAAGCGGAGGACACGACCTCGACGGTTGCCGTTCTCGACATGCCGAAGGCCAAGTAAGGCTTGAACCGCATCCGGCGGGGCCAATCGCGCCCCGCCAGATTGCCAAGGGAGCCACTCCGGCATGAACCTCATCAATACCTTCTTCAATGTTCCCGTGTTCCTCAACAGCCTGCCGCAGCTGCTTTGGGGTCTGGTCGTCACGATCCAGATCGGCGTCACCAGCATTCTTTGCGGTCTGATAGGCGGCCTGTTTCTGGCGGTGGCACGTCTTTACGCTCCGGCTTTCTTCAAACTGCTGATCCGTGGTTACATCGACATTTTCCGGTCGATCCCGCTATTGGTGCTGCTGATTGTCGTCTATTACGCGCTGCCCTTCGTCGGCATCCGACTGTCGCCCTTCCTGTCTGCGGTCACTGCGCTGTCGCTGGTATCCGCCGCCTATACCGCCGAAATCTTTCGCGCAGGCATCGAGGCTGTGCCGCATGGGCAATTCGAGGCATCTGCCGCGCTTGGTCTCTCCAACCGCAACACCATGATCGATATTATCCTGCCGCAAGCCATCCGCATCGTCATTCCACCGCTGACCAACAACTGCATCAACGTCATGAAGGACACCGCCCTTGCCTCGGTGGTAGCCATGCCGGACCTGTTGAAACAGGCCACGCAAGCGCAGGCGCTGAACGCAAACCCGACGCCGCTGATCGGTGCTGCGCTCATTTATATCGCACTGCTCTGGCCGATGGTGGCCGTCGTGGCACGCCTTGAGAAACACTTCAGCCGGGGGAAACGCTGATGGAAAAGACCGCACCACCCCTCATTTCCATCCGTGGACTGACCAAGGCCTATGGCACCTTCACCGTGCTGCACGGAATCGATCTCGATGTGGCAGAAGGCGAAGTCGTCTGCGTGATCGGTCCTTCCGGGTCGGGCAAATCGACGCTCATCCGCTGCATCAACCATCTGGAAGCCTTTTCGCCTGACAGTACCATAACCGTGGATGGCATTCGCGTTGCCCCCGGTCCGGCGCTAGCCAAGGTGCGTGCCGAAGTCGGCATGGTGTTCCAGTCGTTTAATCTGTTTCCGCATATGACGGTTCTCAGAAACGTTATGATTGCCCCCATGCGGGTGCGAAAGACGCCGGAAGCGGAGGCTGAACGCAAGGCACGAGAGCTTTTGGCCCGCGTCGGCATTTCCGAGCAGGCGGAAAAATTTCCCGGCCAACTCTCAGGCGGCCAGCAGCAGCGTGTGGCGATTGCCCGGGCGCTTGCCATGGAGCCGCGTGTTCTGCTGTTCGATGAGCCGACATCGGCGCTCGATCCTGAAATGGTCGGCGAAGTGCTGGATGTGATGCGCAAGCTGGCGGGCACCGGTGTGACCATGGTGATCGTCACCCACGAGATGGGCTTTGCCCGTCAGGTGGCGGACCGCGTCATCTTCATGGATGGCGGCAGGCTGGTGGAGTCCGGCACGCCTTCAGACATTTTCGACAATCCACAAGAGGCAAGGACACGCGGCTTCCTTCGCGCCGTCCTCAATCATTGAATAAAAGACCATTCGGGAGACACCAGGAATGACCACCCCTTCACCGCTTGACCTCGATTACGTACGCAGCCAGTTTCCGGGCCTGTCGCGCGGCTGGACTTTCTTCGACAACGCCGGCGGATCGCAAACTCTGAAAGGCGCGCTGGAGCGCATCAATACGTTTCTGATCGAAAAGAACGTGCAAATCGGCGGCTCCTACGCGGTTTCGCAAAGTGCGGCCAATGCACTTTATGAGGCACGGACTGCGGCCATGCATCTGGTCAACGCGTCGAGACCGGAAGAAATCATCTTCGGCAGTTCCACCACGGCGCTGCTGCAGAACCTTGCCCGCGCCATGCAAAGCCAATTGTCTGCGGGCGATGAAATCATCGTCACCGTCAGCGACCACGAATCCAACATCGGCCCCTGGGACCGTTTGCAGGATGCGGGCATCACGCTCAAATTCTGGCCGCTGAACAAGGAAACACTGACGCTCGATCTTGCCGATCTCGCACTGCTGATGAGCGAGCGCACCAAGATGGTCTGCGTCACCCATGTCTCCAACATTCTCGGCTCGATCAATCCTGTCAGAGAGATCGCCGACTTCGTGCATGCGCGCGGCGCGAAGATTTGCGTCGATGCCGTGGCCTATGCCCCACACCGCGCCGTCGATGTGCAGGCGTTCGACGTCGATTATTACGTCTTCAGCCTCTACAAGACCTATGGTCCGCATTATGCACTGATGTATGGCAAATACGATCTGCTGCTCGAGCTTGATACGCTCTACCATTACTTCTACGGCAAGGACAAAGTGCCGGGCAAGCTGGAGCCGGGCAACCCGAACTATGAGCTGGCCTATTCCACCTGCGGCATCGTCGATTACCTGACGACACTCGGCGAGCAGGCAGGCGTGACCGGCACGGTGCGCCAGAAAATCGAGGCGGCATTTGCAGCCATCACGGCGCAGGAGAACCTCCTGACCGAACGCCTGCTAAGCTACCTGCGCTCCCGTAACGATTGCCGGATCGTTGGGCAGACCAGCAACCATGATGAGACACGCGTGCCGACGATTGCCTTCCGCTTCGATGGCCGCGAGGCGGGTGACCTCTGCAAGGCAATGGACGGCGAACAGATTGCCATGCGCTTTGGGGATTTCCACTCCCGTCGGCTTGCCGAATATCTCGAGTTGACCGACCATGGCGGCATGCTGCGGGTTTCCATGGTGCATTACAACACGCTGGAAGAGGTGGATCGCTTCACGGCAGCGCTTGAGCGTATTCTGGCTGGCGATGCGGGATTTGCGAAGGCAAGCTGAGCTGTGAACGACAGGAAGGACAGGGAATGATGCGTTTCGATACGGTGATCAGACACGGAACCGTGGTGACGGCAAGCGACACTTTCGTCAGCGATGTCGGCATCAAGGATGGTCGTATCGTCGCACTTGCCGCTGAACTGACCGACGCAGACGAGATCATCGATGCCACCGGCCTTTTCGTTCTGCCCGGCGGCATCGACAGCCACGTCCATCTCGACCAGCCCTCCGGCGATGGCATCGTCATGGCCGATGATTTTGACAGCGGCACCCGCTCGGCTGCCATCGGCGGCAACAGCACGGTTCTGGCCTTCTGCATGCAGGAGAAGGGGCAGTCCCTGCGCGAGGCGTTGAAGGTCTATCACGCCAAGGCGCAAGGCAAATGCCATGTGGATGTGTCCTTCCATCTCGTCATCACCGACCCGACTGCCGAAGTTCTGGGGCAGGAGCTTCCGGCGCTGGTGGAGGATGGCTACACCTCACTGAAGGTCTTCATGACCTATGAAGGCTTGCGGCTTCGCGACGATGAAATCCTCGCCACGCTGGATACGGCACGCCGCACCGGCGCTCTCGTGATGGTTCATTGCGAGAACGAGGATGCCATTCGCTACCTCATCGGTCGCCATGAGGAGGACGGCAAATTCGAACCGAAATATCACGCAACGACACGACCGATTGCCGCCGAGCGCGAGGCAACGCACCGGGCGCTCTCGCTTGCGGAAATCGTCGATGTCCCCATCGTCATCGTTCACGTCTCCAACCGTGAGGCGATGGAAGAAATCCGCCGGGCACGTCAGCGCGGCCAGAAAATCGTCGGTGAAACCTGCCCGCAATATCTGATGCTGACCGCAGACGATCTTGACCAGAGCGAGATGGAAGGTGCCAAATATGTCTGCTCCCCGCCACCGCGTGACAAGGCGAGCCAGGATGCCTGCTGGGAAGGGCTGGAACAGGGCGTGTTCGACCTGTTTTCATCCGACCATTGCCCATTCCGCTTCGATGACGCAGAGGGAAAACTGAACGAGAAAGGCAAACGGCATTTCCGCTGGATTCCCAACGGCATCCCCGGCGTCGCCACCCGCCTGCCCATCCTGTTTTCGGAAGGTGTGATGAAGGGCCGGATCGACATCAACCAGTTCGTCGCCGTTACTTCCACCAATCACGCCAAGCTTTACGGCCTCTACCCGCGCAAGGGCACGATTGCCGTTGGCGCGGATGCCGACATCGCCTTGTGGGACCCGAACAAGCGCGTCACCCTCACCAACGAGATGCTGCACCATGGCGCGGATTATACGCCTTACGAGGGGCTGGATATCAGGGGCTGGCCGGTGCGCCTGTTATTACGCGGCAAGAACATCGTGCAGGACGGACATTTCGCCGCGCCGTCCCCACATGGAAGCTATCTGCCGCGCGAACGGTCATCGCTCACCAAGCAGCGTTCTGAGGCATTGAGCTGAGCATCAAACAAAACATCTGATTGCCCGGCATTCAGTCAATGCCGGGTATGGAGGCCATTTCTTCGAATATTTGCGGCCTTGATCGGACAAATGTTTTGCGTCCGGCTTTCCAGCCAGCCAGGGTTTGCGCCCCGGATCGTATGGCGCTGCGGTGGTTCGGGGCGTCAAGGACGACGATGTCTGCCACCGCGCCCACAGCCAATCCATAATCTGCTCTCATAATCTTCGCGGCATGCGCGCTGGCCATCTGAAAAACCGAGTCTATATCTTCATCACGGGAAAACTGCATAACATTGGCATAGAGATTGGCCATCCGTCCCAGTGAGGCATCTCCGAATGGGGTAAAGGGGTTCAGAACATTGTTGGTCGCGATTGCAGCCTGCACTCCCTCTTTCAGCAAAAGATGTGCCGGTGTAACACCGCGCGGGATGTTGAACTGCTGATCGCGCCCCATCAGAAACAAATCTGTCGCGGGCAAAACCGTCACGGCAATCCCGGCGGCGGCGATTTTGCGCGCGACCATCGAACGTGCTGCCGGATCAAGCGCGGAGAGGTTGGTTAC
Source organism: Agrobacterium sp. DSM 25558 (assembly GCF_900100825.1). Classification (NCBI taxonomy): domain Bacteria; kingdom Pseudomonadati; phylum Pseudomonadota; class Alphaproteobacteria; order Hyphomicrobiales; family Rhizobiaceae; genus Agrobacterium; species Agrobacterium sp. DSM 25558. The sequence goes on from NZ_FMUD01000026.1 coordinate 52,666, forward strand.
ATGGCCAATCGTCACTCGCCCGCCGTAGCTATTCGCACGGGTTGCGTCGATAACGGCCGGCAAATCAGTTCTTGCAGGATCGAGGCTGAAATCCAGATGGAAATCCACATCGACATCATGCCTTCTGGCCAGCGCAAAGATGCGGCTGATATGCTCCTCCGGTCGCGGGTCGGTGTAGGGACAGCCACCGATCACATCGGCACCGGTTCGTAGAGCCTCGTCCAGCATCTCTTCCGTTTCAGGCTCCTGCGTCAGCCCCTCCTGTGCGAAAGCGCAAATCTGGATGTCGATTGCGAAGGAAAATTGCTCACGAACGCGCTTTATGGCTGCAAATGAGCGCATGCCAGCGCGTGGATCGATCTCCACAAAGGTGCGCATGCGCGTGGTGCCGTGGGCAATGGCTTGCCGGACGATGGCGCAAGCCCGCTCAAAAACGTCTTCTTCGGAAAATCCGGCCTTGGCTTTTGCAGTTTCGCGCACAGCTTCTTCCAGCGTACCAGCACAGATCGTGCAGCGCTCCAGGATGCACGCTTTGTCGAGATGGATATGGCTATCGACAAAGCCGGGAAAGGCGAAGTTGCCCTCAATATCCTCTTCCGTCACGGCATCGCAGCGGATGTTTGCGCCAATCGCCACGATGCGCCCGTCCTTTGCCGCAATATCCACCGGTTCCGTCTGATCTGCCAGTTGCGCATTTCGAAAAACGAGATCAGCGAGCATGTCGGGCCTCAAATACCAATGGCGCAGCCATCGCTGCGGGGATCATGCGCACCGTCCATCCAGCCGTCACCATTCAACCGGATTACCCCCGCCTGCCCGGCCAGCGCGCTCAGGGCAGGAATAGCGATGGTTTCGTGGCCCATGGCATGCAATGTCTCGATAACCTCGTCGCCAACTGAAGCTTCAATCTTCAGATTGTCGCGCGTGTCGGAAAAGGTTCGTCCGAGAAGAAACCGTGGCGCGGAAAGCGCGGACAACGGATCGAAGCCGTGGTCTATGAGGCGGCTTAATAGCAACGTCAGCGTCTGCGGCTGCCCATCGGCACCTTGCGTGCCATAGAGAAGGTGCGGTTTACCGTCCCGCAAACCAATGCCGGGATTGAGCGTGTAAAATGGCCGCTTGCCGGGTGCCAGAACATTCGGGCTCATCGGATCTGCGCTGAAGGCCGCACCGCGATTTTGCCAGACAATGCCTGTGTCGCCAAGCAAGACACCACTTCCCCAATCATAATAGGTGCTCTGTAGAACGCTGGCGCAACGGCCTTCTTTATCGACTGCGGAGAGGTAGACCGTATCACCGTGCTGGTAGGGCGAAGGCCAGGCAAGAGCGTTTTCTCGGTCTATCTCTGCGGCTTTGCTGGACAAGTTGAGAGTATCCAGCAACTCTGCGCAATGTTGGGCCACAAAATCCGGATCGGCAATTTGCCCACGGTCGAGAAAGGCCTGCTTCACCGCCTCGACGCAGAGATGATAGAACTCTGCGGATGACGGGTCCACGTTTGCCATGTCGAAATGAGACAGGACGCCCATAATCCCAAGCGTCGTTACGCCTTGCGATGGTGGTGGTGGCGCGAGAAGTTCGATGCCTCGATAGATCATGGAAATGGGCTCGACCATCTGTGCAGCGGTCTTTTGCAAGTCACCCAGGCGGATAGGACTACCCGCCGTCTCCAGAGCATTTGCGATGCGTTGAGCAAGCTCGCCCTCGTAGAATTCCCGGTGGCCGTAAAGAGCGATCCGCTCCAGAACGGAAGCCAGTTGCGGTTGCCGCTGAATACCCTCAGTCACGAAATGGTTTTCGAAACCCGGCCATTTGGAAATTTCGGCTGCGCGAAATGCGTGCCAATGCTTTTGCGATCGGCTGACCGGAAAACCCTGTGCCGCCAGCTCAATCGCGTCCGCGAGCAGCGTGGGCAGGCTCTCCGTTCCCTGCCAGTTCTCGGACGAGTATCGCAACACCTCGCCCCAACTATCGACAAGTGCCGCTGTTGTCAGCGCCGATAGCGGGCCGCGTTGCGAGATGGCATCAAGCGCGGGCAGATGTTCGGCCGCCTGCCCGATCCCCATGATCGTCTGGCGACGACCGGAGCCATCCGCCACGATCCAGATTGCATCTCCGCCCAACCCGCAAAAATGCGGATAGAGAACGGTGAGCGCTGCACCGGCGGCAATCACCGCTTCGATCGCCGTGCCTCCACGCCGCAAGACCTTCGCACCAGCCTCGCTCGCCGTGTGATGCGGCGTTGTGACCATGCCCTTATTGGACCGGGCCGCCGTTTTTTCCGACTGACGCATGCGTGCTCCTAATCGGATACGGAAATATAGCGGCTGAGAATCTCGGTGATATCTGGCCCATCATCCTTCTCGTCCACCTTGGCCCGGTCTTCGACGGCATGCAGGTGATGATCCATAATGCGCATCGCGGTCTCGGCATCGAGGTTCTTCAAGGCCTCGATCAACTGGACATGCTCATCAATACCGCATTCGGCAGAATGCGGACGTCCGAAACGGGCGAGAATGAGCGATGAGCGCGAGACGATCTGGCTGATGAAATCAATCAGCAGTTTGGAGCCCGTCAGTTCGGCAAGAAGAATGTGGAACTCGCCTGCAAGCCGGATAGACCTTGGGGACGATGCCTGTAGAGCGCGCTCTTCCTCGCGCACATGACTGATGAGCGCATCGATACCGTCTCTTGGCATACGCTTGCACAGGCGACCTATGACCTCTCGCTCAAGGCACCGCCTCAGCGCAAAAACCTCTTCCGCTTCTTCCAGCGTCGGCATGGCAACAGCTGCACCACGGTTGGGCTTGATCTCCACCAAGCCATCGGAGGCAAGCCGCAACAAGGCGTTACGGGCGCTTGTTCGACTGACACTAAAGGTATCGCCAATGGAGTCCTCCGGCAACTTCGTGCCAGGCTTCAAGGCCTGTTCAAGGATCGCACGACGAAGAGAGGCGTAGATCGCGTCACTTCTGCTGAGATTTGTCGACATAAGCTGCTCGTTGTCTGATGCAATTTTGATCATGTCTCGCACAATTATTGTACAAAATCTATCCCTTTAAATTGCATGCAATTTCTTATTGCGTTTGTATTCATACTGAATTAGCCTCAGCCACAGTTTGCGAAAAAGAGCGAAAAAGCCGTTTGCAACAGCGGGTTTCAACAGCACTCACTCCAATTTAGCGACCAAATGTCGGATAAATTGAATGCAATCCGAGGGGATCTACAAATGCAATTATCCAGAATTTTGATGGCAGGCGCAGCACTGCTGACACTCGCTATGCCCGCGTCCGCGACAACTTTGAATTGGGGCGCTTCCCGCGACATCAGTTCGCTTGACCCATATTCCTACGGCGACAGTTTTGCGCTCGGTGTGCTCAATCACGCCTATGAAGGCTTGATGCGGTATGATCGAAACCTGAAGCTCGAGCCTGCACTTGCGGTCTCATATGAAATCGTCTCGCCTACCACATGGCGCTTCAAACTCCGCGAGGGCGTGAAATTCCACAATGGAGCTGATTTCACGGCAGACGATGTTCAGGCATCGCTTGTGCGTGCGACCAACCCGAAGTCACCGCTGCGTGGCAACATTCCTGCCTATAAGGGCTCGCGCGTCATCGATGCCCACACCATCGAAATCGATGTCTCTGCCAATTACCCGCTGCTGCTGAACGACCTGACGACAATCTATATCTTCGATGCGGGTTGGCTGAAGGACAACAATGCGGAAGCACCGACCGATGTCGGCTCCGGCACTGAGGGTTACGCCACCTACAATGAAAACGGCACCGGCCCCTTCAAAGTGGAAAGCCGCCAGCCGGATGCAAAAACCGTATTCGTGAAATATGACGGCTGGTGGGACAAGCCTCAGCACAATATCGACCGCATCGAGCTCACGCCGATTGCCTCAAGCGCAACCCGCGTCGCAGCACTTTTGTCCGGCGATATCGACTTTACGGATCAGGCACCGGTGCAGGATTTGCCGCGGCTCGAAGCTGCCTCCGGGCAGGTCAAGCTTCTCGAAGGGACCGATCTTCGCACCGTCATGATCGGTTTCAGCCAGCGTGACCAGTTGCTGTCGGGTGCACCCAACCCGATGAAGGATCTGCGCGTTCGCCAGGCCATGCAGCTCGCCATCGATCTCGATCTTATTCAGAAACGCGTGATGCGCGGCAAGTCCCGCAATGCCGGTGCCCTCGTCGCACCACAGATACCGGGATATGATGCGGCACTGGACCAGCCGATCAAGGCCGATCCGGAAAAGGCAAAAGCACTTCTCAAGGAGGCTGGCGCTGAAGGTTTCGAGTTCGAATTCAACTGTGCAGACACCTTGGTCAATGAAGAGCAGATGTGCCAGGCCGTTGCGTCCATGTGGTCACGTGTTGGCCTCAAGCCGAAACTCGACCAAGGCCCTCGGGCCGTCCAGACACCAAAGCGGTCTGCCGGAAAGGTTGATGTCTACACCCTCGGCTGGGCCACTCTGCCCATGCTGGATGCATACAGCCTGACGTCGCAGGTTCTCCACACCAAGGAAGGTTCATTCGGGATTTTCAACTGGGGTGGCTGGTCTGACAAGGAATTCGACAAGGTGACGGAAGCATCGGCGGTTGAGCTCGACACGACCAAGCGCCTTGCACTGGAAGCACAATCGCTGAAGATCGCCAAGGATCACGCGCTGATGATCCCGCTCCACCAGCAGCCGCTGGCCTGGGCCACAAGCGCCAAGATTGCCGATTTCCCGCTGTTTTCGGATAACCTCCCACGTTTGTGGCTGGTGAAGATGTAATCCGAGCCCCCGCCAAGATTTTTGGCGGGGGACCGTTCCTTCATGTGGGCCAGATCAAGGACACTTCACCATGCTCGCTTTCCTCATCAAGCGGATCGGCAACGCCGTTCTCGTGATGCTGACGGTCGCTTTCTTTGCCTTTCTTATCTTCCGTTTTCTGGGAGATCCCGTCGAGATGATGGTCAATGAAAGCGCGACCCAGGTTGATCGCGACGAATTGCGCGGACGCCTCGGCCTGAACGACGGCTTCCTCGTGCAATATGTGCGCTTTGTCGCCAATGCCGCGCAGGGGGAATTCGGCCTGTCTTGGCGCAATCAGCAGTCCGTGCTGGGTCTTATTGCCGAACGATTTCCAGCCACTTTCGAACTGGTCATCATCGCCACCATTCTCTCGCTGGCCATCGGCATACCGCTGGGTGTTTTCACGGCCATTGGCCGAGGAAAATGGTGGGCGGAAAGCCTTCAGTTCAGCTCGATCATCGGTGTATCCCTGCCGAGTTTTCTGGTGGGCATTCTCCTGATCCTGATATTTTCCGTTACGCTCGGCTGGTTGCCGGGTTATGGGCGAGGCGATGTGGTGCGGATCGGCTGGTGGTCCACAGGGCTGCTGACACCTTCAGGCCGCGCCGCTGTCATCCTACCGTCCCTGTCGCTGTCCCTTTTTCAGATCACCCTTGTCATGAGGCTGGTTCGCGCGGAAATGCTGGAAACGTTGCGGGCGGATTTCATCAAATTTGCCCGTGCACGTGGCGTAAGACGGCGCGCCCTGTGGTTTCGTCATGCACTCAAGAACTGTCTGATGCCCGTCGTTACCTTGACCGCCATGCAGGTGGGCAACCTGATTGCGTTTGCCCTCGTCACTGAAACGGTTTTCCAGTGGCCAGGCATGGGAATGCTGTTCATGCAGGCCGTCACCTTCGTGGATATCCCCGTCATGGCGGCCTATCTGTGCATCGTGTCCTTCATCTTCGTAACGCTGAATACCTTCGTCGATATCGCCTATGCGGTGATCGACCCGCGTCTGCGCGCCGCGTGACAGGAGCATCACCATGACCGCCATCGAACCGACGCAGACAACGACCAAACCAACACCATCGCGATTGGCACGGTTGCTACAATCCGATCTGGGATGGAGCTTCACCCATCATCCATCCGCCATTATCGCGGCAATCCTGCTTCTGGTGCTGATCGCATCGGCTTTTCTGGCTCCGTTGTTCACGGTGCAGAACCCTTACGATCTCGCCTCTCTGGATTTGCTGAACGCCGAGATACCACCGATCTGGATGGCCGAGGGACAATGGCCCTACATTCTCGGCACCGACGTTCAGGGGCGCGATCTGTTGTCAGCCATCCTTTATGGATCGCGGGCGTCCATTATCATCGGTGCCGCGTCCGTCGCCGTGTCGCTGGTGGTTGGGTCAACGCTCGGACTGATTGCCGGCTACCACGGCAAATGGGTAGACAGTCTGTTGATGCGCGCGGGTGATGTGCTGCTGTCCATGCCAACGATGCTCATCGCCATTCTCGTCTCAGCACTCGCCCGGCAGCTGCTGCCGCCCTATGTGCGTGAAGCAGGCGCATCCGGCGTCATCGTGTTTGCGATCTCGCTGTCTGCGTGGGTGCAATATGCGCGGACCGTGCGGGCGCAGACCATGGTCGAGCGCAACAAGGAATATGTGCAGGCGGCAAGGCTCATCCGCGTGCCGACATGGCGCATCATGTTGAAACACATCCTTCCCAACACCACGACGCCCCTGCTGGTGACTGCCACGCTGAACTTCGGCCTTGGTATCCTGATCGAGGCAACGCTGTCTTTCCTCGGTGTTGGCATGCCGCCGGAACAGCCATCGTTGGGAACGCTGATCCGCATCGGCAATCAGTATCTGTTCTCCGGTCTGTGGTGGATCGTGCTTTTTCCGGGCCTTCAGCTCTGTCTGCTCGTTGTGTCCATCAACGTGCTCGGCGACTGGCTGCGCGACGCCCTTAACCCCAAATTACGCTGAGGCATTTTGATGACCGATCTTCTGATTACCAACGCAAGACCCATGGGTGGCGTAAAGGCCGATATCCTGATCAAGGACGGACGCATTGCTGCAATCGGCGAGAAGTTGGCAGCCGACGGCGTTCCTGTCGAGGATGCCGGTGGACGCATCGCCATTCCCGGTCTGGTCGATGCCCATACCCATCTCGACAAGTCGCTGCTGGGATATCCCTGGTACGTCAACACGGTTGGCCCGCGGCTGATCGACAAGATCGACAATGAGCGCGCGGTAAAGCGTGAATACGGCCTCGACGCACATGTGCAATCCATGCGGCAATCGTTGCAGTCTGTGGGCTATGGCACGACGCTGATCCGCACCCATGTCGACATCGACACCGACCAGGGTTTGATCGCACTGGAAGGCGTCATGGAAACGCGGCGTCAGCTTGCGGACGTTGTCGAAATTGAAATTGTCGCCTTCCCGCAATCAGGACTGATGCGCAGACCCGGCACCGCCGAGCTGCTGGACAAGGCCATGGAAATGGGTGCCGATCTGGTTGGCGGTCTCGATCCTTGCGGCATGGATCGCGATCCGAAAGGACATCTCGATACCATCTTCGCCATTGCCGAAAAACACGGTAAAGGCATCGATATCCATCTCCACGAAGGCGGAGAGCTGGGTGCATTCTCCATGGAGATGATCTTCGAGCGTATCCGTGCCATGGGTATGCAGGGCAAGGTCGCGGTCAGCCATGCCTTCTGCCTGGGCCTTCCGGATTGGAACGTCTCGCAAGCACTGATCGATACCTGTGCCGAGCTGGATATCCCTATTTTCACAACGGCACCCCCATCTCGTGAAGTCCCGTCGCTGAAACGTCTGCATGCGTCGGGTGTTCGCTTCGGTGCCGGGGTGGATGGTTTCCGCGACACATGGGGACCCTATGGCAATGGAGACATGCTGGAACGGGCCATGCTGCTGGGCATGAAGAACAATCTGCGCCGCGATGACGAGCTTGCCATGGCTCTCGACGTCTGCACCACCGGTGGCGCTCTGGCGATGGATCGTCCCGCCCATGCACTTGAGGTGGGCGGTCGTGGTGACGTCGTGCTTGTCGAAGGCGAAAGCGTCGGCGAAGCTATCGTTACACACCAGCCGCGCAAACTCGTGGTCACGGCGGGCAATATCGTTGCGCGCGACGGTGCAAGCCTGAGAGCACGACCATGACGAATGCTGACTGGTCCACGCTCCCTCTCGGCAAACGCCCGCCCGGTCGCTGGGCGCTGGCCGCGCGTTACGTGATTGCCGACATGCCGGACGGCAGACGCCTGATCAACGGCGGTGAAGTTGTCATCGAGAATGACCGCGTCATCTGGGTCGGGTCCCGCTTTGGCGGCGAGTTGGCCGCACGTTACGACATGGGTGACGCCCTTATCGGCCCTGGTTTTGTCGATCTCGATGCGCTCTCCGATCTCGATACGACCGTGCTCGCAATGGACAACCAGCCCGGCTGGAAAAAGGGGCGGGTCTGGCCTTCCGATTACGCAGCAAGAGCCTATGAAATGTATACACCAGAGGAGCTGGCCTTCCAGAAGCGTTATGCGTTCGCTCAGCTGCTTCTTAATGGCATCACCTCGGCGCTACCCATCGCGTCGCTTTTCTATCGCGCTTGGGGCGAAACGGTCGCCGAATTCGAGGCAGCCGCCGTCGCCGCAGAAGAACTCGGCATCCGCGTCTGGCTTGGCCCGGCCTATCGCACAGGCGGCGTCATCCTTGACGAAGCGGGCGCTATGCAGCCGGTGTTTGACGAGGCGCGTGGACTTAGCGAGCTTTCGGACGCTGCGGCTTTTGCCAAAAGGGTTGACGGCGCCGGAAATGGACTGATATCGGGCATGTTCGCTCCGGACCGTGTCGAAACCTGCACGGAGGAACTGCTGCGACAGACATTTGGCCTTGCCGATGATCTGGATATGCCCGTGCGTTTGCACATGGCGCAGGGCGAAATGGAATTGCAAACCGTCCAGCGCCTACATGGCACCACCGCTCCGCAATGGCTTGATGGTCTCGGCTTCCTCTCCTCTAGACTGATCGCGCCGCATGCGACAGTGGCGACCGACGACGATCTGCTGCGGTATGCGGCAAACGGCGTCACCGTCGCCCATTGTCCGCTTGTGTCTGCGCGGCACGGGTCGTCGCTCAAATCCTTTTCCCGACTGAAAGCGAAGGGCATTCGCATCGGCATGGGCACCGATACGGCCCCGCCCGACATGGTGTTGAACATGGCCGTTGGTATGATGGCAAACAGGATTGCGGAAGCGCGCGTTGATGCCGGATCGGCCACGGAGTTCTACGATGCAGCGACCCTTGCAGGAGCCGACGCCCTGAAGCGCCCTGATCTTGGACGCATTGCGCCAGGTGCAAAGGCCGATATCGCAGTATTCGACATGGCGGACCGGAGGATCGCGCCGAGCATCGATCCCATCCAGACGCTTCTCTATGGCGCTACTGGTCGCGTCACCCGCGCGACAATCGTCGATGGGCGGATTTCCATGCGCGACGGGCAAGTGGCCGGAATCGATCTCGTCGCTGCCCGAAGCCAGGCGCAGCAACAATTTGACGGTCTGATCGCGCGTTATCCTGAGCGCACCTACGACCATCCATCGGTGGAGGACATCTTTCCGCCCAGCTATCCTTCCTTTCAGAGTGAGGTGTCGTCATGAACTCTGCAAGTGCCTCTCCTGCTCTTGAAGTCAAAGGTCTTTCTGTCGAATTCCCAACCCGCGGTGGCGTTCTGACGGCGTTGTCCGATGTGTCCCTGACGATTGCTCGGGGCGAGATCCTCGGTGTCGTGGGCGAGTCGGGTGCAGGAAAGTCGATGACCGGCATGGCCGTTCTCGGACTTCTTGAACCGCCAGGTCGCGTCGCTTCCGGCGAAATTCATATTGGCGGCAAACGGACGGATAATCTGAACGATGACGAGATGGAAAATGTGCGAGGCCGCATGGTCGGGGCCATATTTCAGGACCCGCTGACCTCGCTCAATCCCCTGTTTTCCGTCGGTCAACAACTCATCGAAACCATCCGGCTGCATTCAGACCGGAACCGTGCGCAGGCGCGGCTTCATGGCGTTCACCTGCTGCAACAGGTGGGCATTCCCGGTGCGGACGAGCGCATCGATCATTATCCGCACCAGTTTTCCGGCGGCATGCGGCAACGCGTCGTGATCGCATTAGCACTTGCTGGAAATCCGCAACTGATCATCGCCGATGAACCGACAACGGCGCTTGATGTCTCGATACAGGCGCAGATTACCAGCCTGCTGCGCAAGCTGTGCCGGGAGCAAGGTGCCGGCGTCATGTTAGTCACCCACGACATGGGGGTGATCGCAGAGACGGCTGACCGCGTCGCAGTGATGTATGCGGGCCGCATCATCGAGATCGGCACTGTTGAGGATGTCATCTCCCGCCCGAAACATCCTTACACGCGCGGCCTGATGGGCTCGATTCCAGCGCTTGGCGCGCGTGTCGAACACCTCACCCAGATAGACGGTGCCATGCCACGACTGAATGCCATTCCGCCTGGCTGCGCCTTCAATCCACGCTGTCGTGCCGTCGGTCCACGCTGTCTCAAAATCCGCCCGGCGCTGATACCCCAGGCCCACGGTGCCGTCGCCTGCCTGCTACATGATGGAGGTGTTGCATGAGAAGTTCCCAAAATGCCCTTGAGGTCGATCAGCTAACGCGGGTCTTCGATGTTTCGACGCCCTGGCTGAACAGGATGATCGAGCGCAAGCCGAAACGTTATCTGCATGCCGTGCAGGATGTCACCTTCATCGTCCAAAAGGGCAAGTGCCTGGCACTTGTCGGCGAGTCCGGCTGCGGGAAATCGACGGTAGCGCGGCTCGTGACGCGGCTTTACGCCCCGACCGAAGGAGCCATCGTCTTCGCACCGGCCAGCGACGGCAAGCCGATGGAAGCGCAGATGATTTTCCAGGACCCGCATGCAAGCCTCAATCCGCGCTGGCGCGTCGGCGATATCATTGCCGAACCCATCCGCGAATTCGGCCTGCGCGACAGTGCAGAGGCCGTGACCGAGCGTGTGGCCGATCTGCTGAAGATCGTTGGCCTCTCACCCGATGACAGCAAGCGTTATTCGCATGAGTTTTCCGGTGGTCAGCGTCAGCGTATCTCGGTTGCCCGTGCACTGGCCAGCGAGCCGGAATTCCTCGTCTGCGATGAACCGACATCGGCTCTCGATGTCTCGGTGCAAGCGCAAATCCTCAATCTGATGCGCAAGCTTCAGGACGAGCTTGGGCTAACATACCTGTTTATCAGCCACAACCTGGCCGTCGTGCGCCACATGGCAGACCGGATTGCGGTGATGTATCTCGGGCGGATCGTGGAGGAAGCTGATACGGAAGTCCTGTTCGCTAACCCGCAGCACCCCTACACGAAGTTGCTGCTCGAGACGATCCCGGATGTGGCCTCCCCCAATCGTGACCGGGCACTGATGGGCGGCGAACCGCCCAGCCCGCTTGATCCCCCAAAAGGTTGCGCCTTCCACCCACGCTGTCCGCTTGCAGCAGATATTTGCAGCACGGAAGCACCAGTTTCACGCGTGCGCCAAGGCGGCGGTGTTGTCGCTTGCCACATGGCCCCGCTTTAGTGCGGCACCGCGCGATAACGTATATGAGGAGAATTTTCATGAGTACGGACAAGACTGTCTTCACCAACGCCAAAATGGCCGACGGCCTGTTGCGCGATGTTCATGTGGAGGCTGGACGGATCACCTCGATTGAGGCTGTGGGTTCGGATAGGGTATCCGCTTCCGTAATCGACGTCGCCGGGGATTTACTCGTACCGGGTTTTGTCGAAGGACACATTCATCTGGATACGAGCTTCCACGGCGACACATGGATGCCGCATCGCCCCTGCACCAATGGTTTCGACGTGCATGAGCGGGTCGCATTCCAGGCGGAAAACATGGCTATCGCCGCGCCGATGGACAAACGCGCGCGCGACCAACTCGATCTTTGCATCGGCAATGGAACGCTGCACATGCGCAGCCACGTCATGGTGGATGGCTCCGTCGGACTGAAATCGCTGGAGACCATTCTGGCGGTTCGTGAAGACTACAAGGATCTGATCGATATTCAGTTGGTCGCTTTTCCCCAGAGCGGAATCCTCAAAAGCCCCGGCACTTCGGAACTGCTGGATGAGGCAATAAAACTGGGTGCGGACCTCGTTGGCGGCCTTGACCCCGCAAGCTTCGACCGTGATGTGAACGGCCATCTCGATGTCGTTTTCGGCGTGGCGGAAAAACACGGCGTAGACATCGATATCCATCTTCATGACGCCGGAAGCATGGGCGCTTTCACCATTGAGGAAATTTGCGCACGAACAGTCGCGCTCGGCATGCAGGGCCATGTGGCAGTCAGCCATGCCTACGGGCTTGGCGACCTTGCCCCGTACGAAGCCCGCAAGATTGCCGCGACGATCGCCAGAAGCGGCGTCTCGATCATGACAAACGCGCCCGGCAACCATAATTTTCCACCTGTGGCACTGTTACGGCAGGAAGGGGTGACGGTTTTCAGCGGCAGCGACAACATCCGCGATTCCTGGTGGCCATATGGCGACGGCGATATGCTGCATCGCGCCGAAATCATCGGCTACCGCTCCGGCTTCTACACAGATGGTGAATTGAAAGCGGCATTCGACATTGTCACAAGCGAAGGCGCGAAGGCTCTTCGTTTAAACAACTACGGTGTTCACGTTGGCGCGAAAGCTGACTTCGTCACAGTTGCAGCGACTTGCGTTCCCGAAGCAGTCGTCGCATTTCCAAAAAATCGCCGGGTCTTTAAAGGCGGCAAAATGGTGGCGAATGGGAATAGAATCATCCGTTGAAAAGCGGTACTTGATCTGCGAGACCATATCCCGGGTGAAGGAAGTTACGAATATTGGCTTGAGGAGCCGATAGAGCGTTTCCATTGAACAAGGAAACGCTCTATCGGCCATTTTGTCGTCAAGGCTTCAAAGAAAGGCGCGCATTCGCTCTGCGATCTCAGCAGCATGCGTTTCCAGCGCAAAATGTCCCGTATCGAGGAAATGGATTTCTGCGTCTGGAAGATCGCGCCGGTAAGCTTCCGCCCCGGCCGGGATGAATGCCGGATCATGGCGCCCCCATACCGCTAACAGAGGTGGGCGGTGCTCGCGGAAATAAGACTGGAAGTCAGGATAAAGCGCAACATTGTTACGATAGTCTAGGATCAAATCCAGTTGGATATCGTCTGCACCGGGCCGAGCCATATAGGCGATGTCAAGTTCATACCCATCCGGTGACAGCAGTTTCGGATCAGCCCCGGTTCCATATTGCCAGTTGCGGATCGTGTCCGGTTCCAAGGAGGGACGGCAAGCTTCCCGGTTCGCTGCATTTGGTTCACGCCAATAGGTTTCCCAGGGTCCCCACTGGTCGCTGAACCCATCCACATAGGCGTTGCCATTCTGCGAAACGATGGCCGAGACCCGCTCAGGATGGCGCATCGCCAGACGCAATCCCACCGGCGCACCATAGTCGAAGATGTACAGCGCATACAGATCAAGCGAAAGAGCTTCGGTGAAACCCTCAATAATGTCGGCAAGGTGATCAAACGTATAGTCGAACGTGCCCCGCGGCGGTGCCTTCGTCTGCCCGAAGCCGGGCAGGTCCGGCGCAATGAGCCGAAAACGGTCGGCAAGCAGCGGCATCAAATCGCGAAACATGTGACTGGCGGTCGGAAATCCATGCAGTAGCAGGATCACCGGCGCATCACTTGGGCCGGCCTCTCGGTAGAAGACGTCAACATCGCCGATTTTTTTAGTTCCATAACGGACTGTCATCATATGATCTTTCTTTGGTTCTCCAGAAAGATAGTGCATTTCAGACTGGAGAATAATAAGAAACTTCTGCAAAGCTTGATTGCAGAATTGGAAACTCCGATGGACCGTCTTGAAGCGATCTCAATCTTCGTTGCTGTGGTAGATTACGGTTCCCTTGCCGGTGCTGCCCGTAAACTCGGCCTTTCTCCGGCCTCGGTAACGCGGGCTGTCGCACAGTTGGAAAACACGACAGGTGAGCGGCTTCTTGAGCGCACGACTCGTCGCTTTGCGATGACAGAGGCCGGCGAGCGTCATTTATCGACGTATCGATCGGTTCTGGAAGAGCTTGCTCGTCTTGATTCCCGTACCCAAGACAGGGATATCAGTGGCAACGTGGTGATCACCGCACCCGAACTCTTCGGGCGCATGAAAGTGATGCCCGTAGTCGAAAGCTTTCTGACAGCGCATCCTCGCGTGCAGGTTCGCGTGCTTTTCCTGAACCGCATAGTAGACCTTGTCGGCGAAGGTGTGGACATCGCCGTTCGCCTTGCGGATTTGCCGGATTCGTCGATGAGTGCCGTTAAGATAGGTGAGGTTCGTCGACTAACCTGCGCCGCCCCGTCCTACCTCGCCGAACGCTCTATGCCGAGCCGTCCCGCCGATTTGGCCAACCATTGGTGTATCGGCTTGAACGAGGGTGGAGCTCAGGAGCTGTGGCCCTATAGGGAAAGCGCGACAGCCCGCCGTGTGCGTTCGTTACGCGTAACATGCCGAATTGCATTGAACAGTGCGGGCGCGGCAATCGAAGCCGCCGAACGCGGAATGGGTATCGTGCGCCCGCTTTCCTATCAGGTTGAGCGACAGATCGCACACGGAGCTCTTGTTCCCCTTCTTCCCGAATACGAGCCCGATCCAATGCCAGTGCATCTTGTATTCCAGCCGCTACGGTTCGAAGGGGGAGCCCTACGCACTTTCATAAACTTCGCCGTACCTATCCTGCGAAAATCGGTTGCGGCACAGTGACGTCTTCGTTGAGACGCTCTCAAGGGATGACCTCACTCGAAACCATCCCAAGTAGATCAAATCGCTCATATGACCGTCGACTGAAAACATTCCCGTCCATCAGGCCAAAAGCGTCGCCTCAACGGCTGCGTCAATGAAGGCGTTCCGAGCTCCTTCATCCGCCGACCCGCGAGCAACGGCATCGCTGCATTGGCTCTTGGCTTCAACATAGAGAGCGCCATGTTCTGCGGGCCAGCGATTGTTCAGCGCGTCGAACGCTTCGACCGGGCCCTTAATCATCTCAGCATGACCGGTCCCTATCCGAACGGACACAGAGTTCTTCCATTCTATGGACATAGGTTCTCCTTGCCAGCTGTATGCCGGTACCCATAGGTGGGCATCCCGTGTGTGATGCGCAACTGGTGTCACGCCCGTCCGCATTTGCATCGCCATTGATGGCTGGAACGGACTCCCCCGGGGGATGCCCTATCTGCGATGGGATTTCCCCCTTTTTGCCGAGAGATGTGTTATGGAACCACTGTCACCCATTTTTTGGTGACGCAGGGGACACAAGATGGCATCGAAATCGGCGGTCGCTAAGAAAATGGGGGAAAGCATTTCATATGAGCCCCAGGAATTTGCGTTAAGGCATGGCATCCATCTGGAAGATGCTCGGCGAATCCTGACGCTCCACAAAGATGATCGTGACTCCTCAAACAGGGCAGCTCACAATCTCAACGGACTAAACTGAATCCATTTTACCACGGTTTATCGAAACACCTGATAAGATCAGGTGTGTTAGGCACCTCTATGCCGCGTCACTTTGATGCTGCCGCCGCGTGCTGGCGCACAACCGTCCTCGGCCACAATTTGACGTCGCCATCCGGCACCCAGTTGATCTTACGCATATCGTCATTGTAACGATATGCCCGGCTCTCAATATCAGAGAATTTCTTCTTTAGCAGGGACTCGTCTCCGCCGATCGGATTTGCTATGTACCCGCCAGAAGCTCCCTTGGGGCAAGGTTTCTAAAAAAAGTGCAACATCAGATCGACCTGCAGCGCCGAGCACTCTATGAAGACGGTTCAGACGAATAGTGGGACGTGCTTTCTTACCGTAAGCACCGCATCACGATCAGGATTAACAAAATAAGGAATGTAAATTGAAGGTAGATGTCCGAGATAACAACGTTGAGCAGGCTCTTCGCGTGCTCAAGAAAAGAATGCAGCGAGAAGGCGTTTTCCGCGAAATGCGGTTGCGTGAGCATTTCGAAAAGCCGTCGGTCAAACGGGCCAGAGAAAAAGCAGAGGGCGTCCGGCGCGTCAGGAAGATGGCTCGCAAGAAGTTGGAACGCGAAAGCGGGATTGCTGCCCCTAAGAAGACAATCAGGCCTGCGCGTTAAGTCTACTGCGAAATAGCGGTGCCTTTTTTGCCAACCGTCGTCAACCACGGTCCCGTCCGCATCCAACGCGTTGCGGACAGCTTTGGCGACTCTGGCGAAAAGGCTGGCAACCGAGGTCGCCGAAGATGGCGGTCTCAGCCCTGCGATGCTCTGATCCGCTTATCTTGGGTCCGGCTCATCGTCACCGTTAGTATTTGAAATAGAAAGACCACGAACTTGACGCCGACGCTTCATCTCCCCAACCGTCCGTTTTCGCTGGCAGCCAATGTTGTTTCGATACCTCGCGCTTACTTCTGGTCTCCGCCCATTATCCTCGCGCTGGCTGCCTTTCTGCTTTTCTGGGAAGGACCGGGCGTTTATCGCGATTTCCTGATCAGCCAGAACCCGGTTGTGGTGGAAGACGGTGACATTCAAGATGGTCAATGCACGACGCGAAAAGCGATCCTCACCGACTGCAAAGCTAGGCTTGTCTATAATGTCAACGGCCAGAGCTATGACACGAAGGTCGAAGTCATGTTTGTCGATTTTCATGTGGGAGACTATGAGACAGCACTGGTGATCTCGGCAGACCACCCCGAATTGGCGACGATAAGCCTTGGCCTCGACAAGCTCTGGAACCGGATCATAACGCTCGCGCTCTTCACCGTTGCACTGGGCGGTATGGGCATCGCGATGATCTTTTTTACCCTGCGCATTTTACGGGTTAAGAGCCAGCTACGCCGACCTGCTTTGCTCAAGCCCATTCCGGTTGAAATCACCGCCTTCGACCGCAAAAAAAATACTCTCTCCGTTACCTACAACGACAAGGTCGCCACCGATAAAACGGGCCGGTCCGCTTACACACACATGACCCAAGGTGCTGAGCCCTTGATCGTCGGCGAAGCCAACGGCAAACTTCTGGGCTTGGCTGTCCGACATGGCAACACGGCCCTGCCCATGCTCTTGGACGATCGCCTTCAACGTGTTGCATTGACCGACAACGAGCGAACCGCGGCGCTGGTGCCCTTCGCGGATCATATCGGGATCGATCAAGCGCCGGTTATCGGTGCGCCGAAAAAGACGATGTCGGCCTGGAAAGGCCTGCAAATTTTCGTCGGAACGTCGCTTTTGCTTATCGTCGGCATATTCGGCTTTTGGCTCTGGTATGTGACGACATCCCCAACCCAGTTTCAGTCTCCCGGCATGGACATCAACAATATGATGCCCGCTCCACTGAACCGCTGGGGCTGCGACCAACTCAAAACACGCTTCGGTCAAGACCGAGCACCATACGGATGCACTGCTGGCGACTACATGAGTTGGAAGTAGTGTTAGTCAAATCCTTGAAAGGAAATGAACCGCGAACCCGGTTATTTCCGGCGTTTAACGACCATCGATCTCAATGGAATCGTGAAATTTCATGCGCAAGGACCGATAAAGTTCGAGGCTGTAATGGGTTGTCGTCGCAAACAATCCGACGATTGCTCCGCTGGCTGATCCAGCGCAATATCGTTGCTATCCCGAAGTCCGTGCGCAAGGAGCGGACGGCTGAGAACTTCCAGGTCTTCGACTTCGAGCTCGACCAGGAAGACGTCACAGCCGTTGGCTCGCTCGACCAGAAAACCAGCAGCTTCTTCGATCATCGTGATCCGGAAAAGGTGAAGTGGCTTGGCACACGCAAGCTGTAAGTCGGTCTGACCACAGCGTGCCAGCCTTGCTGTCGAGTTCGATGCAACGATGCGAACAGTGTCTACACGGCAACCGGAGAATATTGCAGCCAGCCATAGCACATCAAGGTCAAAGATGATGTCGTAACGGCTTTGATTGTGTCACCGTATTCATATGCGCCCCGTTCTCTCGAGCGTCTCTCCGCCTTTGCCCAGGCCGTATCGAGAGTCGTGGTCTGCAAGCGCACCGATCAGGTCAAGGTTGGCAAGCTACCACGGCAGGATTTTAATTTACGGCGAGACTGGGGAAAATTGGTTTACTATTCACTGATACTCCACATAACGGCTGACCAGTCTACTACGTCGGCAAGGTCCGGACGGTAAGTTTGGTGCCGTCTGCGGACAAATATTGTTGTTGTCGTTAGATTTCCTTGGCCCGCCGAAACCGCAGACCCAGCTATAGATGTGACAATAATGGCCCATGATCCTGATTTGAAGCAGCAATACCGATCGCCCCACCATTGGCTGCGGTCGCAGGTTTGCCATCAATCGGCTTCGTAATCATCAGGCGGCCACCGTGGTGTATGTAGATCAACCGGCCTCTTGCATCCGTTTCTTCAGGGCGTCCTCCAAGAGCGACAAACGTTGCGTCATAAAATGCTTTGGATCGCTCCAAATCGTTACTGCCGATCATGACGTGGGTAAACATGCTCTACTCCTGCTGGCTCAACATCCCGGATTTACAAACCTAGTTGATTGGCGTCGTTGCACCAAACATCAATTCACCCGGCGTCAGGAAAATTTCAGCCACAGAAAAAAGGCTCCGAACAATGTCCGGAGCCTTTTCTTGTTGTCGGAACCATTATGCACGATCGACGATGTTTTTCACTTTTTCTTTTGCTTCGCCCTTGGCCTGCTGTGCATGACCCTTGGCCTCTTGCGCCGCGCCTTTGGCTTCCATTTCATGGTTGTCGGTCGCGTCGCCGACAGCCTGTCGGGCTTCGCCAGCTAATTCGTTGGCTTTGCCTTTAACCTTGTCCATTGTGCTACCCATTGTCGTTCTCCTTTTTTGAGCTGCATTGTTCGATCGGTAAAACAACGGATAACTGCGCTTTCTGGTTCCTCTGAAATTGCCAATCTTCTCGACGAACGGATTAACTCTTTATCAAAATGTCTCCGCCCAGCCGTTTCCCGCGCACGCTTTTACCTGCTTGCCGTTGGCGTCGGATAACTGCTGGTTTGCACGAGAGCTTCATGGAATTGAATGGAGGCGATTCGTCCGTTGATTGCCATCATGCTTGATCCGAGCAAGATGCGGTGCCGCTTCTCGAAGATGCTTGGCGACTAAGCCGTTCCGGCAAGCGCTCGAGCTCCGCCGGTCCTCAGGCTTCCAGGTTCAGGAACCATCCGGCATCAATCTCGCTTACTGGATATAGAAGCACAAAGGAAGGTAGCACCGACGTGTCCGGAGCCAGAATTCGCGTTATCGATCTTGAAACAGGCGGCAACGGCCCGGACGACGTTTGCGAGATCGGCTGGCAAGATGTCATCATGGACGAGTCCGGAAACTGGGATGTCGTCGATGAGCGCGGTGCACTTTTCGTCAACCCTGGTCGCCCGATCTCACCCGACACGATGGCCATCCATCATATCCTGGACAGCCAAGTTGCCGACGCGCCATACTGGAAGGAAATAGCATCAACTGTTCTTCGTCCACCCGGCCGCATCGATGCCTTGGCCGCTCATCGAGCAGCCTTCGAGCAAAGGTACTGTACGCCGCGGTTTACAGGTGGAACGCCCTGGATTTGCACATGGAAGTGCGCCTTGCGTGTCTGGCCACACCTTCCCCGGTTTTCCAACCAGATGCTGCGTTATCAAAGAATGCCGGTCGGGCTGGTGCACAAAATCGGATTGCCAGCCCATCGAGCGATGCCCGATGCCTATGTTACGGCTCATCACCTGCGAGACATGCTGAACGAAACCTCGCTTGAGGATTGCTTGGCATGGAGCAATGAGCCAGGTCTTTTGCCGCGCGTTACTGCCGGACCGGATCGGGGAAAATCTTGGGATCGTATCAGCACCCAAGCGCTCAACGTGCTTATCGCGGATCGGGATGTAGACGTACGATTCAGCGCACAGACTGAACTGACCCGTCGTCATGAAGACAAACCGTCTCAGAATGCGGAACCCGCGCAAGGAACGCTTGGATTCGAATGAACGAGAAGCATCCAAACACGCTCGATGGTCGCTACTTTGTCGTCCGGGGACGGCTCTGGCGTCGAAGTAATCCCGAACTCGATGAGATCACGCGTGCGGCACTGGTGCGCGAGTTGATGGCCGCTCGGAGGGCCGTTCGGGACGCAAAGGCATCTTCGCCAGCAATGGCAGAAGCTCGCAAAAGAGTGGATGCCGCCAAAGTTGCCCTCGGCGAACGCGGGCCCGTATGGTGGTGTGATGACGCGCCGGATTTCAACCGACATCTGGCGAAGAATACCCCATACTCTGCATGGTTTGCACAGTTGGAAAAGGAATGAAGTGGTACCCCAATTCTTAGCAAGCGGAGGCATACGAATGGAATTTGATCTTGCGCGCTTCGTTACAGCGCAGCATGACCTCTACAGCATAGCCCTGCATGAATTGCGTGCCGGTCGTAAGCAGTCGCATTGGATGTGGTTCATCTTCCCACAAATTCGCGGACTTAGTCGTTCGGATACTGCGCGCTTTTACGCGATCTCTGGACGCTCGGAGGCCGAAGCCTACTTGAGACATCCTATTTTGGGACCCCGCTTGGAGGAGTGTACGCACGCCATGCTCAGCCATCCTGATCTCAGCGCACATGACATTCTCGGATTTCCCGATGACCTCAAGTTTCATTCCAGCATGACGTTGTTTGGTGCCATAGCACAGGGTGGCTCGTCGTTTAAAGCCGCGCTTCAGATGTTTTATGAAGGTGAGGGCGATCAAGCCACGCCCGCAGCGTTGTAAAACCATAGCCAGATAGTTCGTTGACTTGAAAGCGGCGAAACACCATCTGTGCAGAATGCCGAAGCGTGAAAAAGATGACATCGAACTGATCAGAACATGGACCCTGCCAGCCGCTGTAACAATGGGGTCGGCGGTTCGTGCGAAAGGTGTTTTGCAAGAGATACAGGCAAGGCTGCCTGCAAGCTCAAAAAAGTCGATCTCGCTGGAAGGCGTCGATCTCACACTGGCGATGTCGGCTAGCGAAAAGACCGTATTCAACGCCGTGGCGACCATCGCTACGAAGGTGATAACCGACGCCGGTGCACTACCGGTCATTCCGCGCGAAATCGAGGACATCCTAACCATCAAGACCAGCGAGCGACATCGTTGGCTAGCCGACGGGCGTCTGCCGAGCGCCGGTACCAGAACCGTCAGACTGAACGGACGCGCCCGTCAGATTACGTTTCATGTCTTTGACCCAAAGGTGGTGGAGGATCTTCTCGACCGTGGAGTCGTGGAAGAGTGGCGGGTTGAAGATGCCGAAGCAAAAGCTGAAAAGAGGCAGCGAGTTGCGTATCAGGCAAAGCTGACGCGGTCGCTCAAGCAGGAGGCTGCGAAGCGCTCCAAGTTGTCGAAAGATAGCTCCAAGGATACGCCCCCGAAGCTCGGCGGCTGGGAAGAGTTCGACGTCGACGGACTGCTCCGTTGAGATTGTTTCCTAAGCTGGGTTTCGCGCGGTCAATCCGCTTGGAGTTGAACATCCCGCGCCTGTCGCCCTCTTGAACTCAATGACGAACTACACACCATAGCGCACAGGCGGAAGTCGACGCTGACGAACTTCGGGTACCGGTTGGTCGCGATCGCAGTTGGACAGACGGCTTCTTCCCTGAACAGGGAAGCGTTTTCCTATCCGAAAGACGTTGATCAAATCAGGATATCCGATATAGACATGAAAGCAGTCTATTTCGGGAGCCATGACCTTGAGCCGCAATTTTCTTGTCGTTGATCCCGAGGAGCATCAAACGGTTCTCAAGGCTCTCGCCTCACCCACCCGCATCTCCATGCTCAAGCTGCTTCAACAGAAGGGGCCGATGAATGTCAACGACATCGCCGCGGTGCTCAGCCTGCCGCAATCCAGCGTTTCGACGAGCGTCCAGTTGTTGCAGGAAGCCGGATTGATCCGCACGGAAACAATCAAGGCGCGCAAGGGAAGCCAGAAGATTTGCGAGTGTGTTTATGACGAGGTCCTGATCGTTCTGAAGGACAATATCAAAGAGACCGAACAGAACGCCATCGAAGTGTCGATGCCGTTGGGGCTCTATACCGGCTTCGAGGTATCCGCGCCATGCGGTCTGTGCTCGGTTGATGGCATCATCGGATTGCTCGACGTGCCGAGCACCTTCCTCGACCCGGACCGCATGAAAACCGCACTAATCTGGTTCACAAGAGGCTATGTCGAGTATCAATTTCCCAACAATGCAAGGCTTGCCAACGCACAGATCCGGGAGATCGAATTCGCTTTGGAACTGAGTTCGGAGGTTCCAGGCACCAGCGCGGACTGGCCGTCTGATATCACGCTGGCCGTCAACGGCATCGATGTTGCGACCTGGACTTCTCCGGGGGATTTTGGCGATCAGAGAGGCGTTTATACCCCGGACTGGTGGAAATTGAAGGGCTCGCAATACGGTAAGCTGAAGAGTTTCCGCGTCAATGAAGACGGTTCCTATGTCGATGGTTTGCGGATTTCCGACGTGCGACTTTCAGACCTGAAACTTGAGGCCCACCACTCCATTCGCCTGCGTATTGGCGTGAGGGAAGACGCAAAGCATCCGGGCGGAATCAATATTTTCGGTCGGGGTTTTGGCAATTACGATCAAGACATCCTGCTGCGACTTCGGACACGCTAGGTCCATACACGTGTGCAGCGCACAACACTTTTAACTTGACGGCCCGAACGTTCTTGGCTCTATTTATCTTAAATTGTGATATATATCATTAATACGGATATAATGGAGAACAACATGAAGGCGTCGGTTATCGCCCACCGCAAGTTCAAGATCGCGGAGATTGATCCGCGGCTCTATG
The DNA here is from genome assembly GCF_900100825.1 of Agrobacterium sp. DSM 25558. Taxonomy (NCBI): domain Bacteria; kingdom Pseudomonadati; phylum Pseudomonadota; class Alphaproteobacteria; order Hyphomicrobiales; family Rhizobiaceae; genus Agrobacterium; species Agrobacterium sp. DSM 25558. The sequence continues at coordinate 75,384 of NZ_FMUD01000026.1, forward strand.
GATCGTTCATCGAGCATCTCGGCCGGGCGGTCTATACCGGGATCTATGAGCCGGACCATCCGACTGCCGACGAAAATGGCATGCGCAAGGACGTCATCGACCTCGTAAGGGAATTGGAGGTTCCGATCGTACGCTATCCAGGCGGAAATTTTGTGTCAGCCTACAACTGGGAAGACGGTATCGGCCCGAAGAAAGACCGTCCTGTCAGGCTCGACCTTGCCTGGCACACCTCGGAAAGCAATCAGGTCGGTATTCATGAATTTGCCGACTGGTGCACCTCCGTTGGCACAGAGATGATGCTGGCCGTCAACCTCGGCTCGCGCGGTCTCGACGAGGCACGCAACTTTCTTGAATATGCCAATCACGAAGGCGGCAGCACCTGGAGTGACAAGCGCCGCGCCAATGGCCGCGAGGCTCCCTTCGACGTGCGTCTTTGGTGCCTTGGCAACGAGATGGATGGCCCCTGGCAGATCGGCCACAAGACGGCGGACGAATATGGCCGGCTCGCCCATGAGACGGCCAAGGCAATGCGCGCTTTCGACAGCCGCCTTGAGCTGGTCGTTTGCGGATCCTCGAACGCCCACATGCCAACCTATCCGCAGTGGGAAGCAACGGTTCTCGAACACACCTACGACGAGGTGGACTACATATCGCTGCATATGTATTTCGAGAACCGCGCCAAGGATACGGCAAACTACCTTGCCCGCAGCCTTGAGCTAGACGCCTATATCGGCACCGTTGCCGGGGTCATCGCCTATGTGAAATCGAAAAAGCGATCGGAGAAGGATGTTTACATCTCCTTCGACGAGTGGAACGTCTGGTATCACTCCAAGGAGAAGGACCGCGCAATTCTCGGCGGCAGCAATGGCTGGCCGGAAGCGCCTGCACTTCTGGAAGACGACTATAATTTCGAAGATGTGCTGCAGGTCGGCTGCATTCTCAACACGTTCATTAATCGATCTGACGTGGTGCGGATCGCCTGCCTTGCCCAACTCGTCAACGTGATTGCGCCGATTATGACGGTTCCGGGCGGTCCAGCCTGGCGCCAGACGATTTTCTATCCCTATTACTATGCATCGGTTTACGGACGCGGAACGGCGCTGAAGCTGATGGTCGATAGCCCGACTTACACAGCCGATGACGTTGGAGCCGTGCCTTATCTCGACGTTTCGGCCGTTCACGACGAAGCAAAGGGCAATGTGACGTTTTTTATCGTCAATCGACACCTTACCGACGCGCTGGAGCTCGATGTTCAACTGCTGGAATTCGGTGCTCTTTCGATTGCAGACGATCAGGTGATTGGCCATCCCAATATCAACATCACGAACACGGCAGAAAAGCCCGAGAACGTCGTGCCCGTAAAAGGAGATGGAGCCACACTCGACCAGGGACGGCTCACCGTCTCGATTGCACCGCTGAGTTACCGGATGATCCGCCTTTCGGCCTGATTGAGCGGGGAGACGAATGCGCCAGATGCCACTGTGGAGGGGGCGTCCGGCGAACAGATGAGGGAATGACGGGCGGGCGGGCCGGAAAGCGCGCAGGCACGGGGGAGGACAAGATGGAAACCCGAAATACGGACACGGCATTCATCTCGGTAACGAGGGAACGCGGCGACATGGCTTTGATGGCAGGGTGGAGACTGGCATGACTGCGCAGATCGAAATAGACAGCGTGACAAAGCGATACGGCGCGATGACAGTTCTGGAGAACCTGTCTCTCTCCGTCAAATCCAATGAGTTCATGGTCTTTCTCGGACCGTCGGGATGCGGAAAGTCCACCTTGCTGCGCATGATCGCTGGCCTCGAAAGTGTTGACGAGGGCACGATCTCAATCAACGGCCAGCGCATCGACACGCTACCACCCGGCAAGCGCGATATCGCCATGGTTTTCCAGTCCTACGCGCTCTATCCGCATATGACTGTCGCTGACAACATGGCCTTCGGTCTTCGCAACATCGGCGTTCCCCCAGAAACCGTGTCGACCCGTGTCGCCGAAGCGGCCCGGATGCTGGAAATCGGCCATCTGCTGGAACGCAAACCCGGCCAGCTTTCCGGAGGCCAGCGCCAGCGCGTCGCAATAGGGCGCGCTATCGTCAAGGAGCCGAAAGCGTTCCTGTTCGACGAACCCCTCTCCAATCTTGATGCCGCTCTGCGTGTCAGGACCCGCGTCGAGCTTGCCCAGCTTCGCAACCGTGTCAAGTCGACCATGATTTTCGTCACCCATGACCAGATCGAAGCCATGACGCTCGCAGACCGGGTGGTGGTCATGAACAACCGCAAAATCGAGCAGATCGGCACGCCGATGGACATCTATCTACGTCCGGCCAGCCGCTTCGTCGCAACCTTCGTCGGCTCGCCCACAATGAATTTCATGCCGGTTCAGATTTCCGAGAATGGCGGCCTTGCCGTTGCCACCCTGCCCGATGGCTCTCACCTGCAAACGGGGGTGCCCGCCAGCGGGCTGACAGCCGGACAACATACGCTTGGAATCCGCGCAGAGGCGATACGACGGGCTGGCGATGACGCGGTGTCAGCCACGAGCGGAACGGTGGAGGTGCTGGAACGGCTCGGCGACAGAACGTTGCTCTACACGCGGCTTGGTGATGGCAGCATGATCGTCGCAGAAGATATAGGCCTCAGCCGCGCTGCCATCGGCGACCGGATCGGGCTTACGCTAGATGGAAACCGCGCACATCTCTTTGATGCGGACGGTCGCGCCTATCATGCGAAGGATGGCGGCCATGGCTGAGACCCCGTCCACCGCACCGCGCAACGTTAAGTCTGTCAATGGCCCGCTCTGGCGCAATGCGCTTTTCGTTGCCCCCTATCTCTTCTTCTTCGTCACGCTACTTGTCGTCCCACTGTTCTGGGGCATCTGGATCAGTCTGCACAAGGCAGATGCCTTCGCGATAGGCCGCTTCGTCGGCATGACGAACTATATCCGCCTCTTCAACGACCGGATATTCATCCAGTCGATCTGGAATACGTTTTACTTCGTTGCGCTGACTGTCCCGGCCCTCGCCGTCATTGGTCTGCTGCTTGCGCTCGCACTCAACCGACAGACACGCACGGCGGCGATCCTGCGCACGGTTTTCTTCGCGTCTTCCGTCCTGTCTGTCACAATCGTTACGCTGGTCTGGCGCATCGTCTTCATTCCGAATTTCGGCCTGCTGTCGACGATTTACGGCTGGTTCGGTGCAACCGCCCCCGCATTTCTGTCCAACCCTGACTTGGTGATGATCGCGATTGCCATCGCCACGGTGTGGTGGTGTATCGGCCTTCCGATGATGCTCTATCTCGCCGCTCTTCAGCAGATTCCCGGCGACATCTACGAGGCCGCAGCGCTGGACAATGCCAGCCGCTGGCGCACCTTCCGCTTCATCACCTTCCCGTCGATCAAGCGAACCTTCGTATTGGTGGTCGTGGTCCAGATCGTGCTCCAGTTCCAATTGTTCGGTCAGGCAAAGCTGATGACGAACGGCGGACCGAACAATATCTCCAAGCCGCTTGTCCTCTACATCTACGAGGCAGCCTTCACGAAATGGGACCTCGGGCTCGGCGCGGCTGCTTCGGAAGTGCTGTTCGTCCTCATCCTGATCGCAGCGATGATCCAGTTTCTCGTGTCACGTCGAAAAGGAGATGCGGCATGAGCAATGAACGCGCTTCAGGCATGGTCGGCCGCACCAGGGGCGACCGGGTGATCCTCGGGCTCACCATCGCGACGGCTGTCATCATGATGGCACCGCTCGTCTGGGTCGTTGCCCTGTCCATCAAAGACAACAAGGAACTGATGGTCAGCATGAACGCTGTGTTCCATGCGCCCTACACCATTCAGAACTACATCAACATCCTGGCAACGTCCTCAGTATTCCGTTGGATTCTCAACAGCCTGATCGTTGCTGGGGGCATGACGATCGGCACGCTGGTCCTGTCCTCGCTGGCCGGTTACGGTTTTGCTCGGTTGAACTTTCCCTTCAGCAACGTGATCTTTGTCCTCGTCCTGATGGGACTTGCCGTGCCGGAACAGGCGGTGCTGATTGCGCGCCACCAGATCTTCAGCTGGCTTAAATTCCACAACAGCTACCATGGCCTCATCCTGCCCGGCCTGTCGGCACCCTTCGGCGTGTTCCTGATGACGCAGTATTTCCGCGCCATTCCCAAAGAGCTGGATGAGGCGGCATTGCTCGACAATGCCAGTCGCTTTAAAATCTTCTGGAAAGTGCTTCTGCCTTTGACGCTACCAGCACAGGCAACGCTTGGCATTTTCACTTTTCTCAATGCCTGGAACGATTACTTCTGGCCGCTGATTTCGGGCACCAAGAAGGAAATGTACACGCTAACGGTCGGCATCGCCTCGACACAGACCAATTTCGCGCAGTCGGAAGGCCTGGGCTTCCTGATGTCGCAGGCGGTCTTTGCGGGCGCGCCGATCCTCATCCTGTATCTCTTCTTCCAGAAATACATCGTCACAGCTGTCTCGGGTGCCGCGGTGCGTTGAACCCAAACTCTTCGAACGAGCCGGCGTCATTGAACGCTGGATCAAACAACCGATCATGAACGGAGGATACTATCATGATGCAGGTACTTAGACGATCGTTCCTGGCGGCGGCATCCGTCGTTGCGCTGATGGGGGCAAGTCCCGCCTCCGCAGCCACGGAACTGACCTTGCAGCGCTTTTTTGGTGCCTGCGATGCAGACTTCGGCACCAATACAGATGTTACCAAAGCCGTGGGCGAATGCGGGATCATCACCTCGATCATCAACAAGTTCAACGCCGACAATCCCGACATCCACATTTCGGTCACCACGGTTGAATGGCCGGGCTATGACCAGTTGACCGCGCAGTTCGCTGCCGGTGATCCGCCTGATATCGTCTCGATCCATCACTCGGCGATCTCCGACTACCAGTCCAAGGGATTGCTGCTTCCGCTTGACGAGTTGCTCTCGAAGAACGGCATTACGCCAGACCTCTTCACAGACGCGGCACGTGGCGGTGTGACAAAGGAAGGCAAGATATACGGCCTTCCGATTGATAACTGGACCATGTTGTTTCACATCAACATGGACCTCTTCAAACAGGCAGGTCTGGTCAATGCAGATGGCACGCCGACGCTTCCGACAAGCGTCGAAGAGCTTCTGGCGCAGGCCAAGCAGTTCCGGGAAAAGACCGGCAAGCCGTACATGATCCAGAACCTTGCCAATGAAAAGGCGTTGTTTGCACGCAATTTCTACACCTACCTCTTCCAGCAGGATTCTGATTTCTTCGCCGATCCGACCAAGGTCAAGCTGCAAACGCCGGAGGCAAAAAAGGTCCTTGAACTCTACAAGGCGCTTTACGATAACAACGATACCACCAAGGACATGGACTATGCGGGTGCAATCAACGCATTTCTGGCCGGCGAAGGCGGCGTGCAGCTAAACGGCACCTGGGTGATTGGCGATTACAATGCCTCCTCGGAAACGAAGGGCACCGCGCTGAATAAGGGCGGCTATGCCGTATACCCCTACCCGCAGCTCTTCTCCGGCAAGAAGGCGCAATATGCCGACGGCCACGCCTGGGGTATTTCCCAAAAGGACCGGAGCGAGGAGCAAACTGCCGCCATTGGCAAGTTCCTGAAGTTCTTCGCCGACAACGACTTCGAATGGGCGCGCACCGGCCATCTGCCGTCGGTGAAGGCCGTTCTGGACAGTGCAGCATTCAAGGCCCTGCCGCATCGCGACACGGTTTCGGCAATCGCAACGCTGGGTACGCCGCTGCCGCCTACGGTCCAGCGCCAGTTCGCGATCCAGAATATTGTCGGCGAGGAAATGAACGCCGCCATCATCGGCCAGAAGGATGTTGACGCGGCGCTTGCCGATATGGAATCGCGGATCAACGACCTGCTCGCCAATCTCTGAAGGTCCATTCTCCCAGACCTTCAACGCCACGGCCCGCTGCTATCCATCGAGCAGCGGGCCGTGTGCTTTAATCTGTTGCCAGGTGGAAGGAGATATGAAAGCGTCACAATGCCGCGTGTGATGTTTTGGCACGCGGTAATTTGGCACGCAGCCGTCCAACACAAACAAGAATAGAACGACAAGCAATCTCGTGCCTTGATTGGAGGTCAAATTGTTTGATGGTTTCAGTGCGGAGCTTCTGGCACGCATACAGTTTGCGTTTACAGTATCCTTCCACTTTATCTTCCCGGCCTTCTCAATCGGCACCGCCAGCTATCTTGCGGTGTTGAATGCGCTGTGGCTGTGGAAACGTGACCCGGTCTATCTGAAGCTCTTCGAATACTGGAAACCGATTTTTGCCATCACCTTCGGCATGGGTGTCGTGTCCGGTATCGTGATGAGCTATCAGTTCGGCACGAACTGGGCGGTGTTTTCCGACAAGGTCGGGCCGGTGATTGGCCCGCTCATGGGCTATGAGGTTCTGACCGCGTTTTTCCTTGAGGCTGGATTTCTGGGCATCGCTTTGTTCGGGCGCAAACGCGTGGGCGATAGCCTGCATATGTTTGCCGTTGCCATGGTGGCTGTCGGTACCCTCATTTCCGCCACCTGGATATTGTCTGCAAACAGCTGGATGCAGACACCGCAGGGTTTCACCATTGGTGAAAACGGGCAGTTTCTGCCTGCGGACTGGTGGAAGATCATCTTCAATCCGTCCTTTCCCTATCGCCTCGTTCACACCGTGCTGGCCGCATTCTTGACCACGGCTTTTGGCGTTGGCGCTGTCGGTGCCTATCACCTGTTGCGAGACAAGAGCAATCGGCAGGCGCAGGTCATATTTTCCATGGCCATGTGGATGGCGGCTCTCGTCACCCCGATCCAGATATTTGTCGGCGATCTGCACGGCATCAACACGTTGGAACATCAGCCAGCGAAGATCGCAGCGATGGAGGGCCATTATGAAACGCACCGTGGCGCGCCACTCATTCTCTTCGGAATTCCCGATGATGAAGCCGAAGTGACGAAATACGCAGTGGAGATACCAAGGCTTGGTTCATTGATCCTGACCCATTCGCTGGACGGCGAGATCAAGGGCCTGAAAGAGTGGAATAAAAACGACCGCCCCAAGGCGCTGATCCCGTTCATCACCTTCCGGGTCGTGGTCGGGCTTGGCGTGCTGATGCTGCTTGTTGGCCTTTGGTCGTTGTGGGCGCGGTGGAGAGACTGTCTCTATGATAATCGCCTGCTTCACAGAGCCTCGTTAATGATGGGACCATCTGGATTTGTGGCCGTGCTTGCGGGTTGGTACACGACCGAAGTGGGCCGCCAGCCCTATACGGTCTATGGCCTGTTGCGAACATCGGACAGCCTGTCTCCCATCGATGCTCCTGCCGTCGGCGCATCACTCATCGCTTTCATTATCGTCTACTTCCTCGTGTTCGGCGCAGGCGTGTTTTACCTGCTTCGGCTGATGCGACGCACACCCGTGCTTGATGAGGATCATGAGCTGGATCACGCCCCAACCCGCACGGCGGGGATAACGCCCGGCCCTGCGCAGAACCTTTCGGGAGGCCATCATGATGTTTGATCTTGCGTTTGTCTGGGCTGCCATCATCGCCTTCGCAGTTCTGGCCTATGTCATCCTTGATGGCTTCGATCTCGGCATCGGCATTCTGTTCCCATTCTTCGCGAAAAGACATGACCGGGACGTCATGACGAACTCGATCGCTCCTGTCTGGGATGGAAACGAAACATGGCTGGTGCTGGGCGGTGGCGGGTTGATGGCTGTCTTTCCCGTTGCCTATGCCACGGTGCTGCCTGCCCTCTACATGCCCATCATCCTCATGTTGCTAGGGCTGATCTTTCGCGGCGTTGCGTTCGAGTTTCGCTGGCGAACGACGCGCGGTAGCATCTGGTGGGATTGGGGCTTCTGCATCGGCTCGACAATCGCCGCCATGATGCAGGGCATCGCACTTGGAGCGTTGGTGCAGGGCATCCAGATTACCAACCGCGCCTATTCCGGCGGATGGTGGGATTGGCTGACGCCGTTCAGCATCACAACAGGACTGGCCGTTGTCGTGGGTTACGCATTGCTGGGTGCAACTTGGCTCAACTTGAAGACGGTGGGCGAGTTGCAAGCGAAGGCACGCAAGATTGCCATGGGGACTGCTGCGGGGACCCTTGCCCTCATCGGCGTGGTCAGCCTTTGGACGCCCTTTATCAACCGGGTTTATTTCGAGCGATGGTTTGGTTGGCCAACAGCATTTTTCTCAGCCTTCGTACCACTGCTTGTCGCGTTATGCGCGGCAGCGCTCTGGCAGGGCTTGAGGCAAGACAAGCACCTGCAGCCTTTTCTGGCAGCGCTTGGCATCTTCGTCATTTGTTTTACCGGTCTCGGCGTCAGCTTTTATCCCTATATCGTGCCGGGAGCTCTGACGATCTGGGAAGCGGCAGCACCGGATAGCTCTCTGGCATTCCTGCTGGTGGGTGCAAGTGTGCTGATACCCATAATCCTTGCCTACACAGGCTATGCCTACTGGGTGTTTCGCGGCAAGATCGATCCGGAAGAGGGATATCACTGATGCCAACATCTCTTTCCAGACGGCTGTTGTGGTTCGTTGGCATCTGGCTGATAAGCGTGCTCTTTCTCTTCGTCGTCGCATACGTAATCCGACTGATGATCTTTGGATGGAGCTGATTACGCGTCGAGCGGACGCGATCCGGTTATCTTCTGATCACGAGCGCTATTGGTGCATAACGCCCTTCACATGGATGAATGCTCGTCAAAGCGAGATGCCCGATCAGTTGAGATCGGGCATTTCCTTCGCCCTCAGAAAATCTGCCGCAAGATGACGTAAAGCACGAAGGCAATAGCGATCGAGGCCGGAAGCGTCAGCACCCACGCGACCATCATGTTGCGAACGGTTGACCATTGCAAACCCGAACCGTTGGCCGCCATGGTACCCGCTACGCCGCATGAAAGCACATGCGTTGTGGACACCGGCAGTCCAAAGTGGTCGGCGGCACCGATAGTGACCATGGCGACGACTTCCGCAGCCGCCCCCTGCCCGTAGGTCAGATGGGTCTTACCGATCTTTTCGCCCACGGTTACAACGATGCGCCGCCAGCCGATCATCGTGCCAAGGCCAAGCGCCAAGGCGACTGCGACCTTGACCCAAGTCGGGATGAACTTCGTCGCGTTGTCGACGGCCATATGATAGGAGGTCACTGCCGCGAGATCCGCCTCCTCCATGGCCAAGAGTTTCTTCTTGTCGATCAGCTTCAGCGCTTCGCCGATCAGGTAAATGTCATTGCGGACGTTGCCAACCATCGTAAGCGGTGTCTTGCCGGCACCTTGATCAAATTTCGCCTTTCTAATGTCGATGATTTGACCCTCGGCCGGACGACAACGATCCACCAACTGCTGTCACGAGGAGTACATCCGGTAAATCAGCACCGCGATCAGAGCGGCTACGATTACCATGACAGCTCGTTCCAACCATCGCACGAATCTCGATTTTGACTGATGGCCGGACATCATATTGCCAAGCACATCACCAAGGAATTGCAACAGCTCACCCACAGTCTTCGACCTCGAATTGCGTCCGGAACCTGGGAGTTTGGCGTAGT